>NZ_PIGB01000009.1:0-221012 GCF_003050585.1 Vibrio sp. ZF 223 | reverse complement strand
TGTAAGTGCTGCGAGGCATTGAGCTAACCTGTACTAATTGCCCGTGAGGCTTAACCATACAACACCCAAGGGGTTTTGTGGACTCAAAACTATTTGTCTCCGCTTTTTAAAAGCAGAAACAAAGTACAAACGCTTGAATGAGTTTGATAGAACAGAAACAGCTTTCCAGATTATTTTTCCTTCAGTTTTTTAAAAGCTGAAAGTAAAAGCAAAATTTGCTTGGCGACCATAGCATTGTGGACCCACCTGATTCCATGCCGAACTCAGAAGTGAAACACAATAGCGCCGATGGTAGTGTGGGGCTTCCCCATGTGAGAGTAGGACATCGCCAGGCTCCAAATTTATTTTCACTTTTTAAAAGTGAAGACAAAAAGCTTCGTTATTTGCATAGCAAGTAACAACCTCAACAGTGCACAAATCTGTTGACGACAATTTGTTGGAGGGATGGCTGAGTGGTCGAAAGCACCGGTCTTGAAAACCGGCAACCGTTAATAGCGGTTCTAGGGTTCAAATCCCTATCCCTCCACCACCATTGAAAAGCCCGCTGAGAAATCAGCGGGCTTTTTTTCGTTTTAACGTTTCAAACCTTTATATATCCAGTCAAATAGTGAACTTTCAGTTATTCACTCACCGATACTATAAGAGCTCCTAAATCATCTTATTAGGTTGGTTGCCAACAAGGTCAATGAATGTCTTATATAAGTGACATTTAACTGATATCAGCTTACACAGAGCGAAATAAGAGTCAGATTAATGTTAGGAAGCCGATATTTACTACGTAACCTTTGATGATTCATGATTTTTTAGTAACAGAGCTACTCGCTTAGTCGATTTTTCTTATCTTAAACTCACTTGTTAGCACTGAGTCGTACTCCTTTCCTATGTACTTGGTATTGAAGATACTTTTATGTTGCTCTGTCTGTTCTGAAGATATTCCTACCCATTGCGCAAATGTGTCTGAAAAGTCTCTCAGATTGTATTTGACCGAATGTATTTTCGTTTCTTGTGGGTCATTACTCATTGCTATGAAAGGTACTTCTACTGCCTGCCTTGTAAAATGTGAGCCAGTACCGTGAATTAGATACGGTGGAACGTTTACAGACGTTAGGCCATGGTCAGAAAAATAAATGATTTTATATGTTTTATCATGGATCGTGAGTAAGTCTCTAAGCCTTTCTATAAAAGCTACGCCATAAGCCACTGATTTTGAATAGCATATGAGGTACTTGTTATCTGAGGGTTTTAGTGAAATTTCTTCATCAAATCTCTTACAAAAATCATAATGAGACCCCATAGTGTGGATGAAAATCACTTTTGGCCTTTTAGTCTCTTCACGAATTGCTTTGATCACTTCTGGTAGGAGAATGTTATCGGGTTCAGCTTTATCATAAGACGTATTCTTATAAAATTGGTAATGTGCTCTACTAGCGATTGCGGATACCTGTGTCTCGTATTGCCCGATCTTTGCTTGATTTGATATCCAATAAGTTTTCATTCCAGCATCATTAGCAAGATCTATCACATTTAAGTTTTTATCATGCCTGTTTACATCTAGGCTCTTTGATAATATTCGAGGGACTGAGAAATATGTAACAACGGATGGGGAAATAACACCATTAAATATGGATGCTCCTTTTATATTTCCATTTTTTTCGTTATACGATGGGTAGTGATTTTTGATCACAGATTCACCAATATTTACGATGTAAATATCTTTTAATACTTTGTTTGTATGAACATTCTCCCATTTTGAAGAGATTACGGATTTTCCCCCTTCGAGAAGAGACAGCTCATAATATAAAGAAATAGGTTTAATAACTGTAATTAACCCTAAAAAACTAAACCACACTTCATGATGGATTGTTTTTAAGTATTCTTCATTGATGTATGTCGTCTTTTTATTATCATGTAAGCTATAAAATTTTGTGACTAATATGCTGGAAAATAATATCAACATAATTAATGAAAATGACTTACCAACCTTTCCTAAGGTAAAGTGAAATGATAAAAAAAGTAGAATGGAAAATATAATAATTTTTACATATGTTATGACGCTAATGCTTTGTATATGTTCAAGTGCCTCACCTCTATTAGACTCTAAAACCGAACCTAAGACACCTAAGTCTAAGCTTAGAGAGTTTAATCTTAAGTAGAAATCAAAAGTCATTATTACCGTTAGAAGAAGAAATACAAATCTATTACCGACAAATGCTATTATAGTTGCTATAAATAATATGTTTAAACTCAATATTGATAGGGTAAACCAAACATTATCATCAACCCCAGTTCTCAACAGGTAAAATGTCATGATACTCAAAGGAATCAGAGTCTTAATATCAATATTTTGTCTAGTTCTCATATGTTTTTGGGTAGCTTTTGTTATCGGCCCTTCGATGAGTGTAGTCATTGATGTATGGAGAGGCAATGTAAAGGCATACCCAAATGAACATAATAACATCCCTAAAATTATCGGTAATTCTGGTGGTTTGATCGCACATGCCGGTGGGGGAATCAACGGATTAAAATATACAAACTCGTTAGAAGCGATGGAGCAATCAATTGAACATGGATTCAAGATGATAGAGTTAGATCTACTTATCTCATCGGATGGAAGGATTGTTGCTGTTCATGATTGGAAGACTTTTCACGAAATGACAAATTCTAATAATACTGGGTCTATTAGTTCTAAAGAGTTTGAATCAAAGATAATTTATGATCAATATAAAACATTAAATATATCGACAGCTATTGATATTCTAGATAAAAATGATGTGGTATTAGTTACGGATAAAATAAAAAATCTTGCCTTGCTTTCAAAGTATATAATAGATAAAGATAAATCTATTATCGAAGTATTCAGCACAGATAAATATAATGAAGCAATAGAGTTAGGTTTTAATAATGTCGCATTAAATATAGATCTAAATACACCATTGATTCTTGAGTGGATTGATTTAAATAAAATTAAGGCTGTGACGTATCGGGGTGATAATCTTGGCTCGCTTGGGAGCGAGTATCAGAAGGCGATAGAACTAAGCAACATGGGGGTTTCTGCCATGATTTATTCGACAAATGATTTAGACTTGGGTGGTATTAAAGCTTCTGGAATCGGAAATTTTGCGTTATATGTCGACTTTGTTCTTCCATCAGATGAACGTTAAGGTTTTAGTCCATCCAAAAGCAGAGCGTAATCGCTCTGCTTTTTGTTTATCGGTACTTCTATGTCATTTCGTTTACTTCGCGACGTTACCAGCCACGTTCAGGGCATCCCAAGTACGCGCAAATGGTGGCGCATAGCAGAAGTCCATATAACCAAGCTGTTGGGTGGTCATCTTAGCGGTGATAGCAACTGCTAATGCATTGATGCGACCAACTGCTCCTTTCTTACCTACGATCTCACCACCTAGAAGAACCTTAGTATCCGGGTGATAAACCAGTTTGACCTTGATGTCTTCTTGGCCTGGGTAGTAATCGGTTTGGTTCTTGTCTGAAATCGTTGATACTTTCACATCTAAGCTATGTTCTTTCGCCAGAAGTTCAGATATGCCGGTACACGCCAGTTCGTAATCGAGCACTTTCAAACAAGATGACCCCAAGAAGCCCGACATATAAGTATCTTTGCCTGCTAGCTTGTCGGCCATCATGCGCGCTTGCTTGTTGGCTGTGGTTGCTAGAGGAACATAAACAGGTTTGCCTAGTGCCATATGATGGACAACGGCACAGTCGCCGACAGCATGGATGTAAGCATCTTCAGTGGCACCATATTCATTCACCAACAGAGCGCCGTTTGCAGCTTTTGGTAGTTCGAATGCTTCAGTATTTGGTTTGAAGCCGAGTGATAGGATAACGATATCAGCTTCGACGTTGCCGTTATCGGTTTCAACGATGTAACCACCTTGATCAGCATCACGAATAGCTGACACGCTGCAACCTGTTTTAAGATCTGCACTTGATTCCCGAATAGCACCTTCGACTACTTCAATGATTTCTGGACTGAACTGACGGCTCATGATGTGCTGTTCACGTTCGATGATCGTCACGTGCTTATCTAAGCCATGTGCCGCATCGAAGACTTCCAGCCCGATAAAGCCTGCCCCGATGACACACACGCGTTGTTTGCTATCGTCTTTAAGCGCTTCCTTTACTGCTAAGCCATCTTCCATGCTTGTGAGTGTGTATACGTACTCTGGATTGAATTCACCGAATGATGGAACGATCGGACGTGCGCCTGTCGCAATCACCAACATATCGTAATCGATAGTGGTCTCTACGTTTTGGTGACGGACTTTAATCTGCTTTTCAATGCGGTCTAGTGCGACCATCTCTGTTTCAACACGAACGTCTAAGCCAGATTTAATCGCTTGTTCTGGCGTACGAGAAATCATGCGTTCTGTGTCATCAAACATGCCACCTGCAAAATAGGGTAGACCGCATGCTCCAAAAGATATGTAGCTACGCTTATCTAAAACGATGACTTCGTCTGATGGTTGATTACGTTTGTATTTTGCTGCGAAACTCATACCAGCGGCGCTACCGCCTATAACAACAACTTTCATATTTACTACCTAAATAACCTGAACTCAGGAAAAACAGAAGAGCACTCAAGTGGAGTGCTCTTAATTAAGTTTGAGAATTATACTGCTGCTTCTTTTGATACTGTCGCTGTAACGTCAGCGTCGTATTGTTCAGTATCCAGTGAGCCATTCTTCTTCGCTGTTAGAACACCAGACAACATAGAGCCAGAGATGTTTAGCGCAGTACGAGCCATGTCAATTAGCGCTTCGATAGACACGAGAATCGCTACTACTGTGATGTCTAGACCCATGATGGTCAGTACTGCTACTGCAGCGAACGTTGCACCGCCACCAACACCCGCGATACCGAATGAAGCAATCGCGATAACAGCAATCAGTTGTAGGATGAAGCTTAAGTCTACAGGCATGCCCATTACTTGTGCCGCCATGATAGCGAGCATTGCTGGGTAGATGCCCGCACAGCCGTTTTGACCGATACTGGTACCGAAAGTCGCTGACATGTTTGCTGTTTCTTCGTCTACACCTAGGCGTTGAGTTTGTGTTTCAACGTTTAGTGGGATAGCCGCCATGCTCGAACGAGAACCGAAGCCAAATACTAATACAGGCCAGATTTTCTTCATGAACTTCGCTGGAGAAAGGCCGAACATAGATACCATCACGAAGTGGATGCCGAACATTACGCCGATTGCTACGTAGCTCGCTAGAAGGAAGCGGCCCATTTCAGCGAGTGCGAACAGGTCGTTGGTCATCATGAACGTGGTCATCAGAGCAAATACACCGTAAGGCGTTAGCTTCAGGATTTCACGAACCATTGAAAGAACCACTTCTTTTGCAGAGTTGATGAAATCAACGAAGTTTTGCACTTTCTCTGGCTTACGGTTCTTCACTTGAAGGATACAGTAACCAAGGAACATACCGAACAATACAGTTGATAATGTTGAAGTACGTTGAGAACCCGTTAGCATGTCAAAGATGTTGGTTGGAATGATAGACAGAGCCATACCAGACAGACCACTGCTTGCCATTGCATCTTGTGTTGCTACCAGCGAATCACCGCGAGCTTCAATCGCACTGTTTGTGCCGATAGTGCTTACTAGCGCGTTCGCATCGATACCAAATAGGTAAATACTTGCGATACCAACGGCTGCTGAGATTGCACAAGTGAAAAGTAGAATACCGATGATCTTTGGTGCGATACGAGATAGCGCACCACCGCCTTCAACGTTCATGATCGAAGAGATCATCGCCACGAATACAAGTGGGATAACGATCATTTGTAGAAGTTTGATGTAGCCTTTACCGAACACTGAAATTAGTTCAGCAAAGCCAGATGTTGCAACGTTACCGACACCGAAAACAAGTTGAATTGCACCACCGAACAGTAAGCCAGCAGCAAGCGCACTCAGTACGCGGAAGTTAAAACTTTTCTTTTGCTTTTTGAAGTTCGACAGCAGTGCGTAGAACCCAAAGAACAGTACGCTTAATGCGATAAATGAAACGCTCATGAGAATCTCCTATGATACCCATTAATACCTAAATCGGTTATTTTTTGTATGCGATGGCTTCAACTTCAACCAGTGCGTCTTTTGGTAGTCGTGCTGCTTCAACACAAGAGCGAGCAGGTGCGTTCTCTGTACCAAACACTTCTGTGTACACTTCGTTAAAGGCAACGAAGTTTTCCATGTCAGACAGGAAGCAGGTTGTCTTCAGCACGGTGTCCAGTCCCGCATTACTTGCTTCTAATACCGCTTTTAAGTTTTCTAGAGACTGACGAGCTTGCTCTTTGATGCCGCCCTCAACAAACTGCATCGTTTCTGGAACGAGAGGTAATTGACCTGATGTATAAACCATGTCGCCGTAAGACGTACCTTGTGAGTAAGGGCCGATAGCTGCAGGTGCTTGTTCAGTGGCAATGATCTGTTTCACGATGTAACTCCTAAATTATTGGTTTTATTCTGATTTAAATTCACGGATAAACTTGTAAACCGCCTGTCGGCTGATCCCAAGTTGCTCTGATACTTGTGTTGTCGTCTCTTTTAGCTCAAATACTCCGTTATCAAACAAACAACGAATGATGGCTTTGTTGCGACCTTTGGAAGAAACCGACTCATCTTGGTCAACCTCGTTAATGGCTGAGCTCAATGCTTGTTGAATGACGTCGTTCGCATTGTTGCTGAATGTCTCGCTGACAATGGTTTGAGGGACATTGCACTGTGGCATGAGCGTTTTGACGATTTCTGGGAATGGGAAAGATAAGTTCATGTTGATACACAGCATACCGATCGGCTTTTGTTGTGGACCAGCTAGTACACAGGTGGTCGATTTTAGTAGGGAACCATCAGCGGCGTTGGTGAAATAGCTCTTCGGTGAAACTTCGCCAGTTTTTTCGAATGTGCTCCACATACGTAAACCTAAATCGGTAATAGGTGAACCGATTTCACGACCAGTATGATGACCATTGACGATCTTCACGACAGAGTTTTCTAAGCTTTCAAATGAGTGAATAACTACCTCACAGTAGGGACCAATCAAGTCGGCAATCGTGTCCGCCAAGCGGAAGTAATTGCTTAAACATTCTCTGTCTTCATCGGTGAATCGAACTTGTTTTACATTCATGATTTCGGTTTACATTTTTGAACTCAATGACTGAAATCTACTCCTTTGGTGGTATTTAGGCAAGATGCAGTAAACTTCTGTAAACCGATAAAAGCGTATAAAACGCCAACAAATAGCGGAAATTTAACCAAAATTAAGAGTGAAATTTGAACAGGATCACTAAACCATCTTCGATGTGGTTTAATTTCTTAAACCCCATCAAGGTTTACATATTTAAAACCAAAGGTTGCGTTTTTGAAGGTTTTAATGATCTAGGGCAAGTTATAAAAACTCTCGAAATTAAAGGGATGTGAAATTCATTAAATGGATGGAAGATATACTGAAGTTTCAGGTACAAAAAAGCAGCCTTAAAATTAGCTGCTTGTTTAGTTGGAAATGGCTGACTGATGAGTTCGTGAATTGCCTATTTGGCCAGCTTATCCTTGACTTGCCCAAGAGCTCGCTGGTACATAAACCATGCACAGGTGCCTGCAAGTATATTACCTACCATAGCTCCCCAGAATAGGCCTTCAATGCCAGCGAGCTGCGAACCAACCCACAAGCAAGGTAAGAAGAAAGCGAACAGACGCAATGCAGATATCGTCAAGGCGGTGTAAGACTTGCCCAAAGCGTTCGAGATAGAAACCATAAGCATACAGGTACCCAAAGGCCCTAAGCTAATAGGCACGATCAGTAGGTGGTAGTTTAAAATCGTTGAGACTTCGTTGTCACTAGTCATGAGATTCGCCAACCCGCCAGAGAACAACCAGGTCACCAGTGCGATCACCAATTGGAAACCTAACACGAAGGTAACGGCAATCTTCACAAGACTACGTATGTTCCCAAGGTTCTTTTCCCCTAACATGCGGCCAATCATAGGTGGCATCGACATCGTCAGTGCTAGCACAGCCACAATAGAGAAGAATTCAAAACGAGAACCCAACGCCCAAGCTGCGACGGCTGCGGTGCCATAACCAGCAAGTAGCTTAGTCGCTAACATAGAAGAGACTGGCGGCAGTAGTTGGCTGATCATCGCTGGCCCTATGATGTTGCCAATTGATCGAACACTCTTGCCGATATCAAGATCGTGCCAATCGAACGTCATCCAATGTTTCTTGGTCACTTTGGGAGCCACGATAAAGATGCCCGCACCAAAAGCTAAGATGGTCGCGATAGCTGCACCATTGATGCCCATGTCGAGAGTAAAGATGAAGATTGGATCCAATATCAAGTTGATGATACTGGTTGCGATCATCATTGAACCGGGCAGCATGGTATTACCATTAGCTCGACACACACTGTAGTAAAAATAGAGCAGCGCACCTGTCCAAGAGCTGACTAGCCAATAGATCCAGTAAGAATCAATGATCGGTAAAACCGTCGGTGGCGCATCGAGTAGTTGTAAGATGGGTCCACGAAGCAGATAAATGATGACGGAAAAAAGCGCAACACTCACGCTACCCATTGCAATCACTAGCCCGCCCAGTTGTTTCGCGTAACGTAATTCATTGGCACCAATGGCTCTTGCAATGACTGCTGTGGTTGCGATGCCTAACCCAACCTGAATACCTATGATGATCATCTGTATTGGCAGTGTGAAGCCTTGAACCGCGAGCGGCAGTACGCCTAGCTGACCTATAAAGGCGCTATCTACAAGCTGGAAGCTCATTAGGGAAAGTACCCCAAACAACATTGGCCATGTCATTGTATAGAGTTGTCGGCCAAGAGAAGGCGAGGGCGTTGCGGTAGTCGAATTCATATCTGTCTTATTGGTCTTGAAGGTAGGTTTGTCGTGGTGACAATTATCTCAATGAAGAATTGCGTAAAGCATAACGTAAGGTCAGCTCGATACCAATGTTTGTTGTGATAGGTAGATTATTTTTGTTCGCTTTCGGAGAATAAAAAGCCAGTCGTCGTGACTGGCTTTTGTCGTTTAGGTATCACGAGAAGCGTTACTTATTTATTTGCTACGTTACCCAGTTTCAACCATGTATCGATAACCGTGTCAGGGTTCAACGAAACAGAGCTAATGCCTTGTTCCATTAACCATTCCGCTAGGTCGTCATGGTCAGATGGGCCTTGGCCACAAATACCCACGTATTTACCTGCTTTGGTTGCTGCATCGATCGCCATTTTCAGCATCGCTTTCACTGCAGGGTTACGCTCGTCGAAGAGGTGTGCCACGTCACCTGAATCTCGGTCTAGGCCAAGCGTCAGCTGTGTCATGTCGTTCGAACCAATAGAGAAGCCATCGAAGTACTTCAAGAACTCTTCAGCCAAAATTGCATTCGATGGTAGTTCACACATCATGATAACTTTCAGACCTTGGTCGCCACGGCGTAGGTCAAACTTAGCCAGAATGTCGATAACCGATGCCGCTTCGCTTGGAGTGCGAACGAATGGAATCATAATTTCAACGTTCTTAAGACCCATCTCGTTACGAACACGCTTGATCGCTTGAGTTTCTAGCTCGAAACAGTCTTCGAATACTGGCGAGATATAACGAGATGCGCCACGGAAGCCCAACATTGGGTTCTCTTCATGTGGTTCAAACGTTTTGCCGCCTACAAGGTTGCTGTATTCGTTCGACTTGAAGTCAGACATACGTACGATCACACGCTTAGGCCAGAATGCAGAAGCGATAGTCGCGATGCCTTCCGTTAGCTTGCTTACGTAGAAATCGATAGGATCTTTGTAGCCGCGAATACGTTCGCTGATTTCTGCTTTTAGCTCGTCAGTTTGTGCATCGAAGTTCAATAGGGCTTTTGGGTGAATACCGATCATCTTGTTGATGATGAATTCTAGACGAGCAAGGCCAACACCTTCGTTTGGAATTTGCGCGAAATCGAAGGCACGATCTGGGTTACCCACGTTCATCATTACTTTGGTTGGCAGCATTGGTAGCTCATCAACCTCAGAACGTTTGATTTCAAAGTCGAGTTCGCCGTTGTAAACGTAGCCTGTTTCGCCTTCTGAACATGACACTGTCACGGTATCGCCATCGTTTAGGCTGCTTGTTGCTGTACCACAACCAACAATCGCTGGGATGCCAAGCTCACGAGCGATGATTGCAGCGTGACAAGTACGGCCGCCACGGTTAGTGACAATCGCAGACGCTTTCTTCATAACAGGTTCCCAATCTGGGTCTGTCATGTCTGTTACCAGTACATCGCCTTCTTGAACCAGTGACATTTGGTCTAGAGAGTCAACCAAACGAACTGGGCCTGAACCGATACGTTGACCGATAGCACGGCCTTCAACCAAGACATCGGCCTTGTTGTTCAGTTCGTAACGCTCGATCACGTTTTGGTCGCTTTGAGAACATACGGTTTCTGGGCGTGCTTGAACAATATATAGCTTGCCGTCGATACCATCTTTCGCCCACTCAATGTCCATCGGACGTTGGTAGTGCTTCTCGATGATCATCGCTTGTTTTGCTAGCTCTTTGATCTCTTCATCGTTCAGAGAAAACTCGTTACGCTCTTGAGTGTCTGTGTCGATGATATCAACTTGCTTGCCGATCTCTTGATTGGTTGAGTAGATCATCTTGATCAGTTTAGAACCAAACGTCTTCTTAACGATTGGGTAGTGACCCGCTTCTAGCATTGGCTTATGAACGTAGAACTCATCTGGGTTCACAGCGCCCTGTACAACCATTTCGCCTAGACCCCAAGAAGAGGTGATGAATACCACTTGGTCGAAGCCAGACTCTGTATCAAGGGTGAACATCACACCTGAAGAAGCTTTATCTGAGCGAACCATGCGTTGAATACCCGCAGACAATGAAATGCCACGGTGGTCAAAGCCTTGGTGTACACGGTAAGAGATCGCGCGGTCGTTAAACAGCGACGCGTAAACGTGCTTGGTTGCTTCGAGTACTGCATCGATACCTTTTACGTTAAGGAAGGTCTCTTGCTGGCCTGCGAATGAAGCATCTGGAAGGTCTTCTGCAGTTGCAGATGAACGCACAGCTACAGACAATTCTTCGTTGTCTTCAATTAGCTCACGGTAGTTCTCACGGATATCTTGCTCTAGTGATTCTGGGAAGGGGGCTTCTAGAACCCATTGTCGAATCGTTGCACCTGTCTTACGCAGTGCGTCAACGTCTTCAACATCAAGTTCATCAAGTAGTTGGTGGATGCGCTCATCAAGACCTTTGTAGTCAAGAAAGTCGTTAAACGCATACGAAGTGGTAGCAAAACCATTAGGTACAGAAACACCAGCATTGGACAGGTTAGAAACCATCTCGCCCAGTGAGGCGTTCTTACCGCCGACTTTGTCGACATCTTCCATGGATAGGCCATTGAACCATAGGGTATTATTTTGCATTTATTTCTCCAGAAACATAGCAAGCATTGTAGGGATTTAAAGGCAAACGATTACGTATCAGTTTAAAAAAATGTAAATTATTTTCTAAAGCTGTGGGGGACGTAATAGTCAGCAGGGTTTCGTTATATATATTATGGTTCCCATCCTACTCAAAATAATTTTAAACATTAAATAAAAAATGCAAATTGATATTCAAAGTCGTGATGTATTCTATGTTTCTGATGGAACGGCCATAACATGTGAGACTTTAGGGCATGTTGTTCTAGGTCAATTCCCCTTCAAAGCCAATGAAAAAACCTTTCCGTTTGTGGAAAGTGAGGACAAACTTTCTGATTTATTAAAAGAGATCGAGATTTCGTATCGCGATAACGGAGTCGAACCATTGGTGTTCTTTTCAATCGTGATTCCAGATATCAAGGCTAAGCTGCTTGAAGCGCCAGCGCACTGTTATGACGTGTTGGAAAGTATCGTTCAGAAGGTTCAGGATGATATTCAGATGGCACCTGTACCTAAACTGCAACGTTCACGCAGTGTGAACAAAGATTCGGTGAAGTACTTCGACCGTATTGCTGCGATTGAATACACACTCGCACACGATGATGGCATCACGCTCAAAGGACTGGAAGAAGCCGACATCATCTTGTTGGGTGTATCTCGAAGTGGCAAGACGCCAACAAGCTTGTATATGGCGATGCAGTTTGGTCTACGCGTAGCGAACTATCCATTCATCCATGACGATTTAGCGCGTTTGAAGCTGCTGCCTGAGTTTGAGATATACCGACACAAGTTGTTTGGTTTAACGATTGACGCAGAAAGGCTGACTGAGATTCGTGAGAACCGTTTAGCGGGCAGTGAATACGCGAGTGATTCGCAGTGTTTGTATGAGCTACAAACGGTAGAAGCGATGTTCCGCCGAGAAGCGATACCTTATATCAACACGTCTTCATTATCGGTAGAAGAGATCTCGACCCGAATCTTAGAGCGAACCGGTTTGAGAAGGCGTCTGCTGTAAGACAAAGCCTTAGAGAAATAGAATGGCCAGATAAAAGAAAATCGAAGCTAGCAGGGTTGATACCTGAGAGCTTCGATTTTTTGTTTGTGCTCGTTGCAATCGCGCTAGCGAAGCAGAGACCGTTTTTATCGAAGTAAAGAGAGCTTCAGCGGTTCACTTTGCTTCTCTAACCAACGTTCTAGCGCTGGTGGCCATGTGATGCTTGGCTCTACGCAGAAACCGCGCAACATAGAGAAGTACACCGCTTGATCGATAAGAGGCTGTGATGACTCACCATGCTCTATATCCAGTAAGAGTTCGGCATCTTTCAGTAATGGGTTAATCAGTTGAACGAACTGAGGCGTCTTTTCTAAGAGTTCTTCAAAGTTAAAATCTTCGGTCTCTTTACTTGCACGCCAAGCTTCTTTGGCTCCAGCTGAGCGATATTCAGCCAAGTCAAGGTTCCACCAACGTGGGCGTCCAATCTGTTGAGTAAGAGGGAAAGCACGGCTTTGGAAAAGAGCAGCTTGCTCTGATGGTACACGCTGCTCGTCGCTTGATTTTAGGTCCATGAAGTACGCGATAATATCTAGGCTCTCTGCCATGATAGATCCGTCGTCTTTTTGTAAGACGGGTACCATCTTTTTACCGATCAAATCGATAAGAGTTTGGGCGTCATCATAATCGACAGAGACAAGCTCGATGTCCAAGCCTAGAGATTGAGCAATGTAGGCGACTCTTGCGCAGAAAGGGCAGTGGTCGTAAATGTAAAGCTTCATAGCTTCCCTCAGTTCAGGTTATTATAAATATAAGCTAATGCTAATGTAACAGAAAGTCTTGCTAAAACTAAGCGCTAATAGACAGTGTGTATCAACAGACAATAAGTACTTAGTGTAAATACTCTTTGATTGATTCTATTGTCTGTTGGATTCGGTTTTACTGCGACGAGTATACTAATGGGAAGACTGGTAAGGAATTGCAGGCATAAAAAAGGCTCTGGCTGCTCACTCTAATGCAGAAGAGTGAAGTCAGCCAAAGCCTCAATTTTGTTATCTTTAGCAGAGTGACTACTAAAAGGGCAGAGTGGTTAAACTATGCTTTTTTAAGATCTTGTGCTGGGTAAGTAAGCGTCATTGCGCCTTCTACCGTTGTAACGTGAACGTAGCCACCACCAGCACTTAGGCCAGTTACTACCATTTCACCTAGTTCAACACCTTTTGTTGCTACAACGCGATCATCAACTGAAAACACTTTACACACCTTCAATAAATTAAATAAATACGATAGATATCGAACGCGGATTTAAACAGATGGCACCCCAATCAACTAATCCAGTTATTTGTCGTAAAGATTAAATTTAGTTATGTATAAATCAGTATGTCTTAAAAATCAGCTTGTTAACTTACGCTGTGACGTTATTTATCCGCTGGATAAACGACACCAATTTGCTGACGCATCTCTGTAATTAACTTGGCAACGGTTAAAGCACGCTGTTGGGCTTGCGCTTGTGTCGTGTGGTCGCCAGCAATGCAGCTAGCAAAGGCTTGTGCTTCGTAACTCATGGAGTTCTCGCTTTGTACTTGAGTAAGGTTTTCTACCGTGCCATCACGCAAGCGGATCTTAACGTCGGTGCATTCAGCAATGTGATCGATGATGATCGCCCCTAATTCACCTTGGATCTCACTTGGAGCATAAGAGTCGCTGACTTTAGAGTGAGCAAGCGTTACGTCAAACTCAGGATACTGGAAGATCGCACAGCCATGAGCATCGACACCTGACTCAAGCAGCTTCGCAGAAGCTTGTGCATTCTCCGGCTCACCAAATAGCGCGACTGCTGCGGCTACGCAGTAAAAGCCAATATCAACCAACGATCCGTTAGAAAAAGCTGGGTTGAAGGTGTTTGGGTTCTCGCCGTTTAGGTATTTTTGGTAGCGTGATGAATACTGGCAGTAATTGATGTGCGCTTTATGTACCTTGCCAATCTTTTCTAGGCCGAGTTGGACTTGCTTAAAGTTTGGTAGGAATTGAGATTTATACGCCTCGAACAACACTACGCCGTTTTTCTCAGCCACTTCGAACATGCGTGTTGCTTCATCAATGTTTGATGCAACCGGCTTTTCACAGATAACGTGCTTACCGTGTTCCATCATGAAGATAGATTGCTCGCAATGAAGTGAGTTCGGTGAAGCGATGTACACGGCTTCAACCGTTTTGTCATTTGCCAATGCGTCGAGTGAGTCATACGTCGCTTCAACGTCAAATTCTTGGGCGAACTGTGCCGCACTGTCTAGATTTCGAGAGTAAACCGCAGCAAGTTGCATCGATTGAGATTCGTGAGCAGCTTGAACAAACTTTTGTGTAATCCAATTGGTTCCAATTACAGCAAACTTAATCATATGGGTATCCAGTCGTTAGTCGTCGTTAGTGTATTGATTCTACAGAGATAGTAGCACTCAAAGGCTGGCAATGTGCCTGAGATTTGCGGAACAATTTACCTAAACTTAGAGCCTAATATTAATAACCCGCCTTCACAGAGCGTCTGAGTTGACCAGTGTAACGGTGCACAATTAAGCCATTTTTGCTAAGGTGTTATTGAATTCAAACAAGGTGATGATATGCAAATCCGGACCGCCAAGGTAACTGATATTAGCTCGATCTTGGAGCTCTCTGAACAGATAAACCGTCAACACCACCTTGGTGCTCCTATGGTGTTTGCGCCAGCCTCACAGGGTTTAGGTGATAGTGAAGAATATTGGTTGGGATTGATGCTTGATTCGGTTGGCGCTTTCTTTGTTGCGGTTGACGATCAACAGGTGGTTGGCTTCTTAGCTGGGAAGGTAACGCAGAATAAAGGGGTTAGCTTTATTCAGTCGCATAAGGTGGCAAGGGTGAATACGATTGTGGTGAACGATCAGGTTCAGAGTCAAGGCGTCGGCAGAGCGCTGATGAAGTCATTCAATCAATGGGCGCAAGCGAGTGGTGCTATCGAGCTTAGGTTAGAAGTGATGGAGTTTAATCAGCAAGCTAAGGGTTTCTATGAGTCGTTAGGAATGGAAACTCAGTCACGAACCATGTCCATGCGTTTTGAGGAGATTTGAGGGTGCGTCTGTTTTGGTCTTTATTACTGTGTTTACTGTTTGTGGTTCCGAACGCGAATGCTGAGCAGGTCGTAGTCGAGAAAATAGTCTCTGACGCGACGGCGATCGAGACGATTGTATTCGAGTCGGCACCAGCTCACTCTCAACGTGTCTCAACGTCTTCATCTAATTCAAACTCCAAACATGTGATTATTGTGGATGATGTCCTTAGCAGTAATTCTGGCGAACAAGTTGCCCAGTTGTCTCAAGGTTCATCTATACGTCCACCTCAAAGCTCATCTCGACAGTTTTATACTCTACCAGCTTCCTCTTCTGATACAGATTCGTTGCTGCAAGTGGTCACCTTGGTCAAAGTTGATAAGTCTAAACGCAGAATGTACCTGCTCAAGGGTGAAGAGGTGATCCAGGAATTTCGTATTGCGCTAGGCAAACAACCTAAAGGGCATAAACGCTTTGAGGGAGACAACCGAACGCCTGAAGGGGAATACCAACTCGATTATGTGATGAAAGAGTCGGACTTTTATCGCTCAGTACATATTAATTACCCGCAACCTTCGGACATGCAATGGGCAGAGCAAAATGATGTGGACCCTGGCGGGAACATCAAAATCCACGGCATCAAAAACGGAGAGCACCGTTCACCTAGCTTTATTCAAAGCTTTGATTGGACGGATGGCTGTATCGCATTAACTAATCAAGATATGGATGAGTTTCTCCAACTTGTAAAAATGGGTACCCCTATCCATATCGAATGGTAGTCATTGGTACCCAATTTTCTCAATCATTTTCCGGAATCAATTAGCGCAGTCAATTCGCGAAACCAACTTCCAAAGTCAACCGCTAAAGCCAGTTACAGTAAAACTCGACCTGCACTGAATATCGCAATCACGATGAGTAGTGCAATGGTGACTGGCTTAAATTTCGCTCCCCCAAATCTCTCGAATAGTTTAGAACCCACATAACCGCCAAACATGCTGCTTGGTAAGAGCGCGAGAGTTAGCCACACCACATCTCGATCGACCAATCCTGCGATCGATGCTGAAACAAACGCGGTGGAATCCGCCAATACAAAGAAGGCAATCAGGCCAGCTCTAGCAATGTGTGGTGCGACTGGGCTTGCCAATGCGTGCGTGCCAATCGGAGGCCCTGACATCGATGCTGCGCCGTTCATTACCCCTGCAAGGCTGCCTAGAATATAGGGAGCAAATCTAGGTTCATTTTTGTACTGGAAACCTCTGTAGATCATAAGTGCAGACGCAAAAATGAAGACACTGATGATCAAGATGATCGTGTCTTGGCTAACGGATTTAAGTAGAAGTAAGCCGACAGGCGTAAAGGCTAGGCAAGGGATAAATACCTTTGAAACCCAGCGCCAGTTGACGTGTTTTCGAACCTTAGGCAGCAATTGAATATTGCCCAATAGGTCGATTAGCATGAAAACGGGAACCAGTTCGATAACAGGGGCGAATAACGCACTTAATGGCAATGCCACTAAGGTGAAACCGAAACCTGAGAAGCCACGAACAATAGCGGCGAAAATGAAGATTGCACCCAAAATTGGGAAGGTTGGACTAAAAATGAGATCCATAAATTAAGTAACCAATGAAGCTGTCTAAATAGAGCGAGCTAATGAAACCAAGTGAGTAGCGGAATGTACTCCTGCTCACTTGTGTTTGCTACCTAATTTTGAGGTTTCCCGAGAGTTAGTTTTAAAGCCTCTCGGGGTTGTTTTTACAGTATTCGCTTGGTCAATTTATAGAGGTAAATTGATTCGGGAAATCAGTGAATACGGCATCTACTTTTGAGATGAATTTGAAGTGAGACGGATCGTTTACGGTGTAGCACCATGTTTGGATTTTTGCTTCACCTAGTGTATCGAGATCGCTCTGAATCACGTGCTCGTAGTTCATGTGGCAGCTGAACGCTTTAACTTCGTCAATCAACATCAAGTCGGCTTGAGTCAGTTGCTCTGTAATTACACCAACGCGGTATCTCGGCAGGTGACGAGCCATTTCAGAAACCACTTGATGGCTGAAACTTGAAAGCAGCACTCTGTCGGTGTCTAGATTTGAACGAATCAACTCTGTATGTAGCAAATCAACGACATGAGGGGCTTGATGTCGACTGTCGACTTTAATCTCTAAGTTGACGCTGAGATCATGCTGCTCAACAAGCGCGAGCAATTCTTCCAGCGTCAATATTCTTTCACCAGCGAACTGCTCAGACTTCCAACTGCCAAAATCAAGCTGACGCAGTTCTGCAAGGGTGTGTTCGTCGACACGACCTTTGCCATCGCTGCAGCGCTCAAGTGTGTGGTCGTGACAAACCACAAGTTGATCATCCTGAGTTGGCTGAATATCTACTTCAATCCATTTCAAACCGAGTTTAGCGGCTTGTTCAATGCTTGCCTTGGTATTTTCTGGGTGAGTACCTGCTACACCCCGATGACCTACGATGATAGACGACATAATTAATCCTTCTTAAAGACGCACCGTAAAAACGCATTAAATATCAGTGTACTCGATTAAGCGAGAGCCGTCGTTAAGCTTGTTACCTCTTCGCGTGACTCTTGTGAAGTAAAGTTATTTGGTTGAATACGCTTCCCACGACTGTCAAAAATATGCAGGTTGGATTTATCAATGCTTAGACCGAGGGGGACAGCTTGGCACAAAGTTGTTTCGGGTGTGACTGCAATAAAGGGTTGTTCGTTCACAAAGCCGTGAACTAACTGATTAGGCCCTAAAGGCTCAACCACGCTGATACGTAATTCCAGCGGCAGTGCGTTCATGATTAAATCGGTACAAACCTCAGAATGTTCAGGGCGAATGCCAAGCGTGATAGTCGCGCCTTTAACGTGCGCATATTCTGGTAGATACATTTGTTGATCGCCGATTTCAAGATAGCCATCATCGAGCGTGGCAGTTAAGAAGTTCATCGCGGGGCTACCAATGAAGCTTGCTACAAAGGTACTGGCAGGCTGGTGGTAGACCTCTCTTGGTGTGCCGACTTGTTCTATTTGGCCTTTGTTGAGAACCACAATTCTATCTGCCAGTGTCATAGCCTCAACTTGGTCATGAGTCACGTAAACACTGGTTACGCCTAGCTCGCGTTGCAGCTTTTTGATTTCTAATCTCATGTGAGCGCGCAATGAGGCATCTAGGTTCGACAAAGGCTCATCAAACAGGAACAGTTGAGGGTCGCGTACAATCGCTCGTCCCATAGCAACACGCTGGCGCTGACCACCCGAAAGCTTGGCTGGCTTGCGGTCTAGGTACTCTTCGATTCTCAGTGTCTTGGCGACTTTCTCAATCTTCTCTTCAATCACGTGTTGGCTTACACCTCGGTTCTTTAAACCATAAGCGAGGTTTTTGTACACTGTCATGTGAGGGTAGAGTGCGTAATTTTGAAAGACCATTGCGATATCTCGTTGAGCTGGCTTTTCGTTATCAACACGGCGCCCACCCAAGTGAATCTCGCCGCCAGAGATGCTTTCCAGCCCCGCAATTGAACGTAGGATAGAAGACTTGCCGCAGCCCGATGGGCCAACCAACACAAGAAATTCACCCTTTTCGATATCAAGTGAGACATCTTTCACTGCACGATGACCGTTCTCATAAGTCTTTACCAAGTTTTTGATGCCTAACATGGTAGGTGCTTTGTGCGTACGATCGTGAGTGGCTTGGGTGTGCCCTAACGTTTGTTTTAACTTTGGCATCGGGGTGTCCTCTGATTTTTGCGGAGAAGCTGGGTGAGACGTCTTGTACTCATCGAGTGATTGAATGCGGTTATCGGTCATTTGAGTTGTGTCGTTGTTATTTTTCACTTTCTACTAGCCCTTTTACAAACCAACGCTGAAATACAACCACCACTAAAACGGGTGGCAACATAGCTAAAATTACCATGGCAAAAACATAGTCGTAGCGCGGTAAACTGGTTTCATTGATGTTGTTGAGTACTTGTTTGATGCCCATCACGATGGTGTTGTAGCCTTCGTCCGTGGTCATCATGATTGGCCACAGATATTGGTTCCAACCCACCACAAACATGATGATGAAGATCGCGGCGATCATGGTTTTAGACAGTGGCAGTAAGATGTCGACAAAGAATCGAAACGGACCTGCGTTATCCAACTGTGCTGCTTCTAATAATTCATCGGGGATGGTTTTGAAGAACTGTCTAAAAAAGAAGGTTGCGGTGGCTGACGCGATCAGAGGTAGAATTAAACCTGTGTAGCTATTAAGCAGCCCAAGCCCAGCAACCACTTCATAAGATGGGATAATACGAACCTCTAGTGGTAACAGCAGGGTTACGAAGATCAGCCAAAACCAAGCCGTGGCGTAAGGCAGCCTGAAGTAGACCAAAGCAAACGCGGCCATCATCGAAATGATGATCTTACCGATCGCAAAACCTAGTCCCATGATCATCGAATTGGCGATCATTTTGCTAGCGGTGACTTCACCACTGAAGCCCATGCTTTTGTTCCAAGCTTCGCTATAAATGGCTGTAAAGTTATCGCCCGGTAACCACTGCAAGCTATCGCTGACAATGGTGTTTGGGTTATGCGTTGAGCTGGCGAAGATTAGCCAAATAGGGACCAACATGAACAGCATCCCAGCAATTAAAATTAGGTGGTCAGAGATCTTATTACTTTTCATAAATAACTCCTGTCGCGTTAAAACCTAGCTGTAGTGGGCTAGTAATGAACACGCTTTTCTACAACGCGAAACTGGATAAATGTAAGAGTGAGTACCAGTAGTAACAACACAACAGATTGTGCAGAGCTGCCGCCTAAATCTGCGCCAACAAACCCATCTCGATACACCTTGTACACTAACGAAGTAGTGCCGCCACCCGGGCCGCCGTTGGTCATGGTGTCTATGACGCCAAAAGTTTCAAAGAACGAGTAAGTAAGGTTGATGACCAGCAGGAAAAAACCAGTTGGTGCGAGTAGCGGGAAGGTAATCGTCCAGAAACGTTTCGAGTCGCTGACACAATCCAGCATCGCCGCTTCTTTTACTGCGTAAGAGATCGACTGAAGCCCTGCCAGAAAGTAGATGAAATTCACCGAAACCTGTTTCCACACCGAAACCAAAATAAGAGCAAATGTGGCATCCACAGGATCCGTCTGGAAACTAAAGTCCCAACCTATAACCGCAAATATTTCGGTAAACACGCCAATGTGTGGGTTAAACAAGAAAGCACCGATTACGCCTGCGATCGCAGGAGCAACGGCGTAAACCCAAGTGAGAGTGACCTTGTAAGCGCCTTGTCCGTGAATGATGTTGTCGGCTTTTACGGCGAGCAGCAGAGCTAAGGCAAGCGATAAGAAAGAGACTACGATGGCGAACATTAAGGTGAAGCCAATTGAGTTCAAATATTCGCTCGATTCGAATAGCATTTGATAGTTTTCGAACCACACGAATATAGATGAGGTGCCCCAAGGGTCTTCTAGCATAAAAGAGAGATAAACAGCCTTTGCCGCTGGGTAGATAAAGAAAACCGCAATGATGAGTATCTGAGGCGCCAAAAATAGGTAAGGCAACGGAGAGTGAAAGAATTGCTGACGTCGTTCCACAGGGTAATCCCAAAATGAGTGGTTTGAACCACTGTTAGTTACCGTAACCACTCGCGCTATAACAAGGCGTGCTTCCAGTTGAATTGTAGTTTTTGGAGCAAGAAATGGCGTGAGTGAAGAATCTCCTCACGACTCGTCATCACGCTATTGATTCAAGGTGACTGACAAGTAGTGAGGAGCAATGAGCTGCTTTGTTTCATTAACAGAGCCAGTCCAGGACACAGGGCTAGCCTATCAACCTATCTAGTTCATGGTACGAGCGAAGCGTTTTAGTAGCTTGCTGCTTTCATCTTCTACTTTGTCTAGGCTGTTCTCGACGCTAGATCGGTCGGCAAAGATATTGTCGAACTCACGATGCATCACTTCACGAATCTGAGGGTAGTAACCTAAGCGATAGCCCTTAGTCCATTCGCCCGATTTTAGGCTTAGCTGCTTAACACCCACTTCTGCGTCTGGTTGTTCCTTGTAGTAGCCAGACTCTTTCGCTAGGTCATAAGCTGCTGTCGTTACCGGAACGTAGCCAGTAGTTTTGTGCCAGTAAACTTGAGTTTCAGGTTTGGTCAGGTAATCAAAGAACGCGGCGACGCCTTTGTCTTGTTTCTGGTCATGGCCATTGAGTGCAAACAGAGCGGCGCCACCAATGAAGGTTAAGCCTGCATCCGGGTTAACTGATTTCCAGTATGGAAGGTATGTAGTGCCTAGTTCGAAAGGTACGCGGTTACGTAAGCCACCGAATGAGCCTGAAGAACCCATCCACATCGCCACTTCTTGGCGCTCGAAAGGTGTTTGGTTTGCATCCCAGTCGCTGCCGTAATACTTGTAATAGCCTAAATCTGACCACTCTTTCATTTTGCTGACGTGCATCATCATGTCTTTGGTGTTGAACATGATCTTAGTGGACAACCCATCGTAGCCGTTGTTTTGGTCCGCGACTGGCAGATTGTGGCGAGACTTAAAGTTCTCGAACATGATCCACGGCGTCAGAGATTGAGAAAAGGCGATGTGACCTTCTGCTTTTAGCTTCTTAGCAACCACTTCGAGTTCTTCATAAGTTTTAGGCGCTTCGGCTCCTACTTCTGCGAGAAGATCTTTGTTGTAGTAAAGAACCGGCGTCGAACTGTTGAAAGGCATACCAACCATCTTGCCTTGGTTGTCGGCATAGAAGTTACGAACGCCAGCTAGGTAGTCGTTTGAATTAAAGTTGTAGCCTGACTCAACCAGAATATCCTGTACCGGTTTCGCGACGCCTTTGGCGTTCATGATGGTTGCTGCGCCTGCATCGAAGACTTGTAGAATATTGGGTGCTTCACCTGCTCGGTATGCCGCGATACCCGCGGTTAAGGTCTCTGTATATGAGCCCTTGTAGATTGGCGTGATTTCGTAATCATCTTGAGACGCATTAAAGTCGGTCGCAATTTTGTTTACTGTTTCTCCAAGCTGGCCGCCCATTGCGTGCCACCAAGTGACTTGAGTCGTTGCGAACGCTGGCATTGCCGTTGTCGCGGAAAGAACGCCTGCCAAAATTAGCTTATTCATCTTCGTTTCCTTTTGGATGAAATCGATATCGAGGTATTGGATTAGAGTTTTAACGAGACAGTAGGGGTGTCGTTTGAAGCTATCTTGAACAGGACGTATTTCACTTACGTGGCTAAACCGTTTCACTGATATGAAAGATTCATTTCGATTTCATTTAAGAGAAAAGTTATTGATAGTTTTGATATTTACTGTGTGCGGTTTTTAAGAGGTTTGTTGTTCAATGCTCGCTCAATATTTGTTCAATAAAAAAGCCTCTCGAAGGAGAGGCTTTGAATAAGCTAGAGCTTGTAAAAATCAGCTCAGTTCTAGTGTGCGATATCGAGTTGGTTGTCTTTCACGCCGTTAATGCGGAACCAACCTGCAATACTGAATCGCTCTGTGTTTGTCGGCAGTACCTCATGTGGGAACTGTTCAGACAAGAACACGAATAAGCGGCCTGACTTTGGTGGAATGGTCGCTATGTGGTTGTCTTTTAGATCGTAAACCACAAGTTCACCAGCATCTTCTTCTGTCCACTCATCATTCATATAGAACACGGTAGTCAGGCGGCGGTTTTCATTGCCTTTGAAGCAGTCTAAGTGCTTTTGGTAAAAGTCGCCTTTTTCGTATTTAGCAAAGTGCGCTTCGTACTCGAACAGACCCAAAAAGAACGCTTGGTTTGCTTCTAAACGAATTTGCTCCATTTTGTCTAGGAACAGAGAAGCTGGCTCGCCCATGTCGCGGCGCACCCATTGAATCTTGTCACTACGAATGGTCGACTCTCGCGTTACTTCATCGTTACGGCCAATCCTAGCCTTTTTCCAGTTCTCTGGAATGCAATCCCTCAATGCCACTACTTCTTCATGCGTTAAGAAGTCATCCCAAACAAAGTAACCTTGGGTAGAAAGAGCATCGATTAATTGGTTCATGTATAGCACTCAGACAATAAATTAGAAGCGCATATATAGTCCTAATAACTTAGGTCAACAAATCGCGTATTTTGTCGTCACGATAAATGGTGCTGAATGCTTGAGTTGTATGGCTTATAGAGCAAGGTTTACGGCAATGCAGGCATTCAATAATGCTGAAAATATCGGATTAAATTGATGCTTATCTTTGGAATGTGTACTCATTGTTCTGAGTTGAATGGGATTTGAGTAACATTGGATTTGAGTAAGTTAGTGGATATCAATAGAAATCTTGATTGGAGCTCTCTTTCTAGTTTTAGATTTTGGATTTTAACAAAATGATCACAATTCAAGTTGGATTTGCTATTGTATAGGTCTGACCAGTTGTTTTATCACAAGGAGCGGTTTTGCAGCTGCATACCATTAAAGGTTACATCCAAGACATGTACTTGGTGGAGTATCCAGACAAATTACTGTTACTTGATGGCGCATGTCGAGCCGACATCCCCCATTTGAAAACTTTTATCGAAACCGAGCTTCTGCGTGATTTTTCCGATCTACACACGGTTGTGGTTACACACATGCATCCCGATCACGCAGGGGCCGCGCACAAGCTCAGAAAGCTAACGAACTGTAACTTGGTGGCAGCAAACCGAGACAAAGACTGGTATCACGGTATTGATGGTATCTTGATGCATTTGACGGATCTGGCGCTGGCACGATGGATGGCGAATCGCTTAGGGAAGCCTAAAGCAAACCTATGGTATTCGAGAAAGTTAAAGCCGGACTACAAGCTGTCGGATGGTGAGAGTATTCCGGGTTTTGATGACTGGTTGGTTCTAGAAACGCCGGGGCACACTGACCGAGATCTTTCGGTTTATTGTCCATCTCACAGCGTTGCCTATGTGGCAGACTTAATGGTGGAAGTGAAAAAGAAACTGATTCCGCCTTTCCCTATATTTCACCCTAACAAGTACCGAGCGTCAGTATCTCGTATCTATGAGATGCAGCTTGATACCTTGCTGGTGGCGCATGGTGGCCAAGTCGATTTCAGTCAGAAAGCTTTTGAACATCTGTTAATGAGTGCGCCAAGAAGGCCTGTTACACATTGGCGAGTGACAAAAGTTAAAACCAAGAAATTGTTGTTATCGATTTGGCGATTTGGTTTTCAATCTCATGGTAAATCTAAGAAATAGATAAGCTCAAAGTAAGATCGGCAACTCGAAATTAAAGAATAGAACGCAATAAGGCCAGTCATGAGACTGGCCTTATATCGTTGTGACTAACTTTAGCTATAACCTGTGGAGCGGTTACGATGACTCGGATTAGTGAGTCAGCAGGAATTCACCCGCTGGATCAACAATCACTTTGTCACTCATGCCTTGACGACCAAGCAACATCATATAAGTCATATCTTGACGGTTGCTTAGCGTGATATCGATAGGCCATTCCTGACCACCCATTTTTAGCATGGTTTCAATCACACAACGGTGTTCAACTTCACCGTTAGATGATTTGATTTTCTTACTTGTTTTCAGCTTCGCTTTGCAGCGCACAGTCTCTTCTAGGTGGTACACATCTGGATGAAGATCGAATTCCACGAAGTTCTCACCGTCTGTTTTTACACATAGTAGATTGTCTACGTGTAGAGAAGAGGTTTTAGCCCCTGTATCAACACGTGTATGTAGTCCAGTTATCCCTAACTCTGGTAAGCAAAGTGCTTCAGTATTCCCTATGATCATTTTATTGTTCATATCATTTCCAATCATGAGTTAACGGTGTTAAATCAGCCTTTGCCACGAGTACGGTTAGCGTTTGGTTTTGCATTTTTCTCGATGAATTCGAAAATCATGTCTGCTACATCTTTACCTGTCGCTTTCTCGATACCTTCTAGGCCAGGAGAAGAGTTCACTTCCATTACAACAGGGCCATTCTTAGATTGTAGAATATCTACACCACATAGGTTTAAACCCATGATTTTCGCAGCATTGATTGCTGTAGCGCGCTCTTCTTTGGTTAGTTTAACCAGTTGAGCTGTACCGCCACGGTGCAGGTTAGAGCGGAATTCACCCTCACCAGCTTGACGCTTCATCGCTGCAATTACTTTGTTGCCAACAACAAAACAACGGATGTCTGCGCCATTTGCTTCTTCAATGAACTCTTGAACCAAGATGTTCGCTTTTAGGCCCATGAATGCTTCGATAACGCTTTCTGCTGCTTTGTTTGTTTCTGCTAGTACAACGCCGATCCCTTGAGTGCCTTCAAGAAGCTTGATAACCAGTGGCGCGCCACCTACGTTTTTGATCAAGTCTTGAATCTTGTCTGGGCGGCTAGCGAAACCTGTTTTTGGTAAGCCAATACCTTTACGAGACAACAGTTGTAGTGAGCGCAGTTTGTCGCGAGAACGACTGATTGCTACTGACTCATTGATACAAAAAGTGCCCATCATTTCGAATTGGCGAACAACCGCAGTTCCGTAAAAGGTAATGGAAGCGCCAATACGTGGAATAACAGCATCGTATTGAGGTAGCTCTTCACCCATGTAGCGAATCTTCGGATTGTTACTCGCGATATCTATATCACAGTGCAGCGTGTCGATAACATCGACCTGGTGACCACGTGCTTCTCCAGCCGCTTTTAAGCGAGAAGTAGAGTATAGATTTTCGTTGCGAGAAAGAATTGCGATACGCATGGCGTTTCCTTAGTTAATACCTGATTGGTAACTGCAAATAAATTAGTTGTTAGCTGAGCTTTCAGTTTTTTCTGAGGCTCCTTGCTTGCTTCGGGGCGAACCTTAAGGCTTTTCGCTTAACTAAGAAAACGAATTAAATTTGTCGAGTCGACAACAGAAATTTATCGAATGTGTGAGTGATTGGTACAACTGGGTTGAGAGGGGATTTGGAATGGAAAAGCGAGTTGAGACCTAACTCATATTGGGGGTAGGAGCATATTAGGTTGTGCTCAACTCGCGTTAACTCGGTGCTAAAAAGTGTACTAATAACGCCAGTTACATAGCTCTATAAGTGTTCGTAGTGCTTCTCTTTCGAGCTTGCTACAGGTGCTTTTTAACTTATTAAGATAGTATTTTCTCATGATGATTACTTCTCTTGTATTAGGCTTTGGTGGGAACTCAACATTCCCTGCTGACCCATTAATTATGGTTGTTTAATAGGAAGTAATAAACAGATGGGTTTTTAATGGGTTGTTCCTGTTTTTGACTTTTACCGTCACTCAAAGACAAATGTGTTTTATAATCGGCTTTATGAGGAAGGGTTATTTCTAAAAGGTTCATTATTTGTCTGATTTAAACATGATGCGTTACTACACTCGGCTGGATTCGTTCGAGCCAAACATCTCACATTCGGTGACTTTGACTGAGGTGGCAGACAAGCTGTTTACCAGTTTGCGCCATGCACGAACCTTACTCGGCAAGATGCATCAGGCTGAATGGGTGGTGTGGGAGCCAAAAGTCGGCAGGAATCAACGTTCTAACCTGACATTGCGTTTTAGCAATCAACAACTGACTCAACATGTTGCCAGCAAGCTGATAGAGCAGGGCAAGTACGAAAAAGCGCTCTCTATTTTGGATAATGACCGCGCAGTGTTTGGCTCTCTTCTCCAAGAAACATCCGGTGCGACGATGCGCGAAGGGCTGCTGCACGTTCAATTAACCTATAAACGTAAGTTTGAAGACCTGTTTCCACACCATATTCACCGCAGCAGCGAACGATTTTTGATCAGACAAGTATTCAGTTGCCTCGTCACTTGTAATGGTAAGGGCGAGTTGAAGCCTGAGCTAGCGCACCATTGGGAATATGATGCTGAGAAGTTAGTTTGGACTTTCTATTTGCGCCCAGGACTAACCTTCCACGATGGCCAACCTGTTGATGCTAAACAGTTAGTCTCGCTGTTTTCAGCCTTGCAAACCTTACCTTTCTATCAAATAGAGTTAGCTCATGTTGCTTCGGTTTACAGTGAGCAGCCGTTAAGGATCAGCTTCCAACTCACTAAAGCTGACACCGGCTTCGCAGGCTTGTTGGCTGGCGTTAAGTATTCGATTCAACCCGCAGCGCAAGTAACGCGTGAGCCATCGCCATTGAATTCGGTGTCTCATGCCGTGATCGGAACCGGCCCATTTAAAGTGGTTGAGACTAATAACGAACGTATTAAACTTGCCGCATTCGAACATTATTACGGGTGTCGTTCCCTGACGGATGAAGTGACGATTTGGCAATTCGAAGAGTCGATGACGGGCAGTGCTCGTTTCGATGACAGCCAAATGCAGGTGTCACCTTATGAAGATTCTTCTTGTTTCCATCAGTTAGGGAAAAGCGATACGGAGCTTGTTTCAGCAGACACAGATGGCCTTCGTAGCCGAGTCGAGGATGGGTGCTTATTTATCCTGTTCAATCAGAATTCAGCGGCAACTCCGCTTAATAATGAGCAGCGAAAATACCTTTCAGAACTGACCAAACCACAAGCGATTTTGTCTCAGTTGGAACATAACAAGGGGTTGTTTAGCGTCTCTTTAGCTCAAAATATACTGCCAAGTTGGCATAAATTGTATCGAACGCCTTCGAAAGAGGCTCAACTTCCGAAAAGAATGAGCATTGCAGTTTATGACTATTATGCGTTGTACCGATGTGCGATTTGCGTATCCGACATACTTAAACGATATGGCGTGGAAGTTGAGGTCAATACCTACAGCTTTCGCGAACTGGCGCTGCTCTCCCAGAGTGGCGAGTTAAAGGAGGATCTGGTGCTGTGTAACCTGAATCTCGATGATAATGCCCCGTCTTCGCTATTTTCGTGGATGATGAACGATCCTGTTTTGCACTCTGCTTTAGGAGAGATGAACAGCGACTGGCTTAAACAGCGCTTGGATAGTCATAAAGCATCCGTTGAACTGCCTAATTACTTGGCAGAGCTAGAACCTATCGCGTCTACTCTGATCTCAGATTATTGGTTAGTGCCTATGTTCCATCACTTGCAGACCGTTCGTTTCCAAGGGATTCTGAAAAACGTCGCCATCACCAACTGGGGATGGCCCGACTTCAAGAATGTATGGTCTGCTGATTAATTTCTTACCGAGTAGGATAAAGCGTTTTCAAAGTCGATTTTGGCATACTGATATGTAGGTAAACCAAATTCTACAAAAAACGCCACCGAGTATTTGATTCGATGGCGCTTTTTCGTTTTATTTTGAAAATCAGTTCTCTAAGTTTTGCGCCATTTTTTTTGCAATTTTTCTGAATCGCTCTAACTCATCTTCAGCCATGCCTTTGGTCATTCTCTTCAGCATGTCTCGATCTATATCCGAAACTTTACTCATGACCTCTTGACCCTTATTGGTCAGAATCAATAACTGGCTGCGCTTGTCTTCTGGATTTGGAGACTTCTTCACAAGCTCTTGATTGATCAGTGCATTAACTAATCTCGTGACCTGCGCTTTATCGCGGTTTAAGTAGTGCGCGATATCGATAGCCGTACATGGAGATTTCTTAGTAATGATCTTCATGACACGAATGTTCATGGGTGCGATCTCAGAATCCAAGCTCTCAATCTGTTCACTCATTTGACGTTTCAAAGAGTGTACTAAACGAAAGATAGACTCTAACGATGTGTTATCAGACATAAACGATCCTTAGAAACATAGTTGATAATATCAACCATTGTATTTATGGTTGATATTGTCAACTTAATTGTTCGTAAATTCAAGTTAGGAGACAGTAATGACGATGCAAACAATCACAGGCAAACACAATCACTACCGTATCACTATCGAAGAAGTGAACATCAAGGAAGATCGTGAACTGCAAACCATGCAGTTTGAAATTGAAGACAGAGAAAACATGTTCGCGATTGTAGAGAAGATCAAGCAGGACAGTGGCCTAGATGAGCAATCCGCAACGAGACTAGGTGTAAGTATTCGCTTACTGGGACCGTTGATGATGCAAGATAGAAAACACCCTCTGTTTATTGATTTCATGCCTCACTTCAGAAATTTCATGCAAAGTCTTAAGAAGACGTTAAAAGGCGAGTAGCGTTTCTTCAACAATGACACATTCAACAAGCCAGTCAACCGATCATCAGGTGCTGGCTTTTCTTTTGATATATTGACTTAGCGGTATGTGTTTACTTGCGGTACATGTGACAATAAGCCTTTGAACACTTTACGGTGAAACCATCGTATGAGTGATGCAATTACCTAAACCTATTTCCAATCGTTCTAAATTTAAACGGTATATTATGACAAGTGTATTTGAGCAGGCGGCTAAAGAGTTATTAAGCCGTCGCACCGCGGGAACTAAAGCGCCAAGATTAATCGAACAATATCGCCCAACCAGTTTAGATGATGCGTTAGCCATTCAAGAATCAATGATTGAAATTCGTGCAGATAGAGTGGGGGGCTGGAAGTGTCTGTTACCTCTTGCAGAAAATAAATTTATCGTAGCGCCTATTTTCACTGACAACGTACAGCAAGGTGAAGTTTGTGAATTGTTCGCAGACACAAGCTCAGTGCTAGGCAAAGAGGTAGCCCGAGTAGAACCAGAAATCGCTTTTGTACTGACTAAGCCTTTGCCTGCGAACTTAAATGGTTACAGTGAAGCACAAATCAATGATGCAATTGGCTCTTGCCATATGGCACTTGAGTTAATTCAATCTCGCTTTGCCGATGGAATTGGTGCGGAGTTTTACGAAGTTTTAGCCGATTGCTTGGCAAACCAAGGCCTGTTTCTTGGTCCTGAAATAGAGAAAGATAAAGCGTTTACTGCTGCTAAGGTCGAAGTGGCTATAACCCAAGCTGGAAAAGTTCAGGCATTTTCTGGCACTCACCCTAACGCATTAGCTCAAAACCCTGTCTACTGGTTGATCGATACGATGACCAAGCGTGGAATCAGTTTTGAAGCGGGCGAGGCGATTATTACAGGGTCTTACTGTGGTGTGGTTGAGCTTGACTTCGACGAGCTAACAACCGTTGCTTATGATGGTATCGGAGAGTACCACGTGACTTTCACACAAAAGCGCTAAGCTATTTATAAGCTCTATTCATTAAGAAAGCAGCTTTCTAGAACTCTGCTTTGCGTATTGGCAATTTATTCTCGAAGGGCTATTTACTGGTGAGTAAATAGCCTTTTCTATTATGTGATGCTCAATAAGGTTCTTATTACTTTGCATTAAATTGGGCGTTTAGACGTCTAGACGTTGACAAGCTCTAAGTGTGACATTAGTCTGCTCCCCTTCCTGTTCTATAGCGTTGTCGTTCCATGTCCAATTCGAAAAATTCTAATGCGGTAATTGCCCCTTCGGCAGTTGCGCTTATCCCTCTGATCGTGTTCCTTGCGCTGTTTATTGGCGTAGGTACGTACTTGTCACTGCAAGGCGTCGATTTTGCTTTCTATCAGCTCCCAGCTCCGATTGCGGCTTTGCCTGCAGTGATGCTGGCGTTGTTGTTAAGCAAAGATAAATTGAACCGTGCTATCGAACAGTTCTTAAGTGGAGTAGGCCACAAAGACATTATCGCAATGTGTATGATCTACCTACTGGCGGGTGCTTTTGCGGCCGTGGCTAAAGCTTCTGGTGGTGTTGATGCAACGGTCAACCTTGGTTTGTCGGCGATCCCGACGAGCATGATCCTACCGGGTATCTTTCTTATTTCTGCTTTCATTGCGACCGCAATGGGCACATCTATGGGTACTATCGCTGCGGTTGCCCCTGTGGCACTAGGCATTGCTGACTCAGCTGGCATGAGCATTCCTCTAACCGCTGGTGTGGTGCTAAGTGGCGCTATGTTTGGTGACAACCTTTCAATCATCTCTGATACCACGATTGCCGCGACACGCTCGCAAGGCTGTGAGATGAGAGACAAGTTTAAAGAGAACATCCGCATTGCACTTCCTGCTGCACTTATCGCGATTGTTATCTTTGCTTTCAACAGCACGGCAACTCAAGTTCCTGAAACAGGCCCAATTGAATGGCTGAAAGTCCTGCCGTACATCACTATCCTAATTCTTGCGGTATCAGGCATGAACGTATTCGTTGTGTTGACGATCGGTATCTTGCTGGCGGGTGGTGTGAGTTTAGGCTCTGTTGAGAACTACGGCTTGACGGATTACGCTCAAGACATCTACGCAGGCTTTGGCAACATGCAAGAGATCTTCTTACTGTCGATGCTGATTGGTGGTTTGAGTGAGCTGATGCGTCGCCAAGGTGGATTAGCGTTTCTGACTAACCTAGTGAGCGGTTTGATTCGTGCGTTTGGTTCTTCACACTCTAAGCAAGCAAATGGCCGTGCGAGTGAGCTAGGTATTGCTGGCTTGGTATCAATGGTTAACATGTGTACTGCAAACAACACCGTAGCGATCATTGTATCTGGTAGTGTGGCTCGCCAACTGGCGGAAGAGAACAACGTGTCTCCGCGTCGTTCGGCAAGTTTGTTGGATATCTTCTCTTGTGTGATTCAAGGTGTGTTGCCTTATGGTGCTCAGGTATTGCTATTAGGTTCTGTGTTCAACCTATCTCCGCTAGAGATTGTTTCTAACTCGTACTACTGTTTTGCACTGGCTATCGTGGCTGTTGTTGCTGTGTTTATCAAACACCCAGCACGCCAAGTGGCACAAGCTTAGTAATAATTGACCAAACTGAGCTATCACAGGCTCTAATAAGAAGGCTCCTTAATAGGAGCCTTTTTTTGTGTGTGTAATGAACAGACTAGAAAATCTAGGCTTCCTTGTTAAAGAAGACTTTCAAGCTCACTGGCCGTTGCGACATTGCAGTAACCAAAGCCAAGCGCAGCCATGAAAGCTGCATGGACATGCGCAGCTGGAACCTCAACACCGTTGAATTCCATATCTAACGTAGTACAAGCATCATGTGCTACGTGGCATTCATAGCCAAAATCGGTTGCTGCACGAGTCACAGCATCAATACACATGTGGCTCATTGCGCCAACGATGATCAGTTTCTTAATGCCTTGATCTTTTAGTACCTTGTTCAGTTTAGTATCTCTAAAGCTATTTATTTGATGCTTTACGATAACAGGTTCACCTTCTAGAGGAGCCACGCTGTTATGGATTTGAGCACCATCAGAATTTGGTAAGAAGAAGGGTGCTTCGTTGGTTGGAAACTCATGGCGCACATGAACGATTGGCAGTTTTTTATTGCGGAATGTCTTGAGTAATTGCGCGCCTTTTTCTGCCGATTTTTCTGTTTCAGAGAGTGCCCATTTCGCACCTTCGTATGAAGGGAAGTAGTCGTTTTGGAAATCAATAAGTAGTAGTGCAGTATTGCTCATAATCCATACCTTTGTTGTTAATTTCTTGTGGTGTGGGGCTATTATGACTACTCTGTGTTTTTTTATGAACGTCAAAAATGACAGACTATATGGCAATAGTGACAAAATCAGTAAAGGTTGAAATTATCGATTACCCAGGCTCTCTGCAGAGCGCTGTGTTTGGCGTGAAAGAGTTTCTGCAGATGGCAAATTCTCTTGAACCTTCGGCTGAGAAGATTCAATTCAACGTTCAGATCCAAGCGTATGACAGTGTTAGCGTATCAAACGCCGATGTCATCATACTCCCACCGAATTTAGATGGTTGTTACTATCTAGAGCCGAATGACACCTTGCTTGAATACCTGATTGAGTCTCACCAAAGGGGAGCGATACTTTGCTCAGCTTGCGCAGGCGTGTTCATTTTGGCAAAAACAGGTTTGTTAGAAGGGCGAACCGTGACCACGCACTGGCAAGCACAGCAGAAGTTTACGGAGCTTTACCCACAGATCGCAGTCGATATCGACAAAATCTTGATTGATGATGCGGATGTGATGACCGCTGGTGGTTTGATGTCGTGGATGGATTTGGCTCTGTTTATCCTAACCAAATACACAACGCCGACCAATACTCGTAATCTAGGTAAATACCTCGTGCTTGATACGGGGTTGAGAGAACAACGCTACTATCAGAGCTTTGTGCCAAACTATGCTCACGGCAATGACAAGATTGTATCGGTGCAGCGTTTTATTCAAAGGAACCATCACCTTTCGTTGTCTCTTGATCAATTGGCTGAAGAAGCGTTTATGACGCGAAGAACCTTTATTCGTCAATTTACCAAAGCGACCAGCTATACGCCGATCAATTATATCCAACATGTGCGCGTTCAAAGTGCATGTGAGTTATTGGAAAGCTCCCATAAATCGGTTGAGCAGATCAGCTACCTAGTTGGCTATGAGGACGTAAACAGCTTTCGAAAAGTCTTCATGAAAATCGTTGGCTTAACACCATCAAGATTTCGTTCTAGATTTCTCTCTGAGGAATGATTTACCATAGATTGATATTCAATATCTATCACTGGTTCGCTCAGTTACTTCGCTAATGAAGTGCTTGAAGCTGAGTGATATTTTCTCGAACTCAAACGGACTATTGATGCTTGCCATTCCTTTACCATTTGTCGCAGCGCTGTTGTTATTGATGACAGGTGTGCTGCTTCGATGCCGTTACCCACAAACCAGTCAAAAGCCATTTTGGTTTATCATTCTGTGCGCGTTAATGGTTACGGTAGTAGGCCTGCGATGGACGTTTGATATTGAGTTGTTTCGCTTCTTACAACCCATTCTCGGTGCCTGTGTTCCTGTGGCGGCTTGGCTCTGTTTCTCGGGAGCTCATCGAAGCCAATCCAGTACACATTTGCATTGGCTAGGTCCGATTGCTGTTTTAGTTGGCTCACTTTTTTATGTGCATCTCTGGGCGGGAACTCTTGATGTATTGCTGATCTTGCTCTATCTCGGTTATGGTGGCTTGCTGCTGAAGTCGTCGCTGCGAGTGCCGGAACAAGTGCGGCTAACCGATATCTCGAAAGTGTTGGTTGCTGAACGGGTTGCAGGTGTAATGCTACTATTCTCCGCTTTGGTCGACAGTGTGCTCTCTTACGATATCTTGCTGTTGAATGCGCAGCACACCAATCTGATCTTATCGATTAGCTACCTTGTTCTTATTCCAGCCATTGTGTCCGCTGTGATGGTGGTCAGTATTAGCACGCCTGCCGAAGAAAAAACCAAGCAAGTGCAGGCTTTACCTTCTATGTCACAACGCTCTCCAGAAGAGGTCGATACATCGACCACACTAGCGAGCAGCTTAGATGACGACCAAGCTGAAGAAACCGCGCAGATCATGGCTAAGTTCGATGCATTAATGAGGGATCATCAATTATTTAAAGATCCTGATCTGTCTCTCAATCGCTTGGCACGAAAGCTAGGCATTCCTGCTCGCAAGATATCGTCTGCGGTTAATCAAACTCACCAAGAGAACATTTCGAAGGTGATTAACGCCTATCGGATTGAGCACGCTAAGACTCTCCTGATGCAAAGTGATGAAGCGATAACTGACATCTTCTTTAGTTCCGGCTTTCAGACCAAGTCCAATTTCAATCGCGAGTTTTCAAGGATAACTGGGCAAACTCCGAGTGAGTATCGAAGTTCGCCACAAGTGTTAGATTGAGTGTGTTTGCTTCCGTTTATCAATTCAGAAAGCTAATGATGTCATTTAAGATCAATTGATGTAGCTGGTCGCGTGATGTACCAATGCCATCTTTACAAATAATGCCATCTCCTGGCACTTCTTCATTCAGCATGGCTATAGCACCGGGTTTACAGCTTTGAATGAAGCTGAAATGGGTGGCTTTCTCATAGACTTTGTAGCGTCTTGAGTTCAGTGGCATGTGCTCAGCAATATAGCCAGACTCCGATGCCTGGGGGAGATCTCCTATATCTATCCCGGCCGCCAGTATCAAGGCTGGTACATTGATGCCTTTTAAGCTATTGGCTGAAAAGCTGCGAGCAAGCCCCAGGTCAAGGCTAACGACACGTTGAATCCGAGGATCTGAAAGGTCTTTTGGGTCAGGCTCTTCATCTTGGACTTTGTCTAGCCCTAGCTCTTTAGCAAGCCCACAAGTTCGTGGGTTAGGGTAGTTGAGACAATTCGCCTCAAAGGTTGGTCTATCCATTTTCGCTCCCGCCAGTTGCATCACCGTCCAACCACCTAATGAATGCCCGATTGCGCTAACATTGTCGGCGCTAGCAGACTGCTTCCACGGGGCTTCGGATAACAAGTAGTCCAGAATACGTGATACATCTCGTGGTCTTTCCCACCATTTTGCTGCTTGCTTTGGGGAGTGGTCGAAAGAGGTGGTTCCCGGATGGTCAGTGGCCGCTACGATATAACCTTGACTCGCTAGTTTGGTCGCCAGCCAGTTTTGATTGCGCCAGTTTCCTCGGTAGCCGTGCGACAGCAGTATTACTGGAAAAGTGCCAGGTTGAATGTTTGCATATTTGATGACTTGTGTGCCGATGAAGACGGGGTTATCGCCAATTAAGGCTACGCCTGATGTATCTCTTGTGGGATACCAAATGGCAGTATTTAGCGGGCGATTAGGATCGTCATTTACGGTGACTTGAGTGAATCCGACGCCGGAAGCGATGGCTGAACTGCAAAGGAAAAGTAGGGATGTGAACAGTAAATGTGTGTATTTCATGGTTTTAACTCCAATTGGGTAAGTGGAGTTAATATGCGCTAAGGCTAAGTATCACGAGACCTCAAACACGATCGAGGACGCCCTAAATCGTGTTTGAGTACCGAACCTAGCGGCCTAGCCTGGTTACCTGCCTCTAAGGCGTTTTTCTACTAGGCCGTTTCTTTCTAAACCACGTCTTACGCTGCTGCATAGCTTGCCAAAGCGGCGCAGTTCTTCGAAATTTGGCCCTTGGCCAATTGAAATACTATGTTCCCAGTACATTAACTCACTGTCGACCATCTCTAGTAGTTTCTTAGAGCAACCAGAGCAGTTACCTTTTGGACCACAGATAAACGTCTCCGATTCGTAAAGTGGGAGCTCGTTTTTAACTTCTTCAATTAAGTTAAGCATTGCCGAGTTCAAGTCTGGCTTTTTGGGTGTAAGTGGCTTCAAGCTTGGTGCTTGAGTCGCAATTAATGGGGAAGTCAGTTTGTTAGGTTGTAAGTTCAAAGCAGCTGATGACATATCAAAGGCCTCAAGGAGAGAAGAAGGTGGGCATGCTACTCTTCACAACAAAGTGAATCTTGATGTAGTGCAATAAGCGCGGATATATACCCAAAAGAGGTAGGAGCCACAAGCGTTGTGGCTCCTTTCATTAAGACTCGTTATTAATGAGATATTTTAGAATTCGGCGTCGAACTGAAACTCCATCCACTCTTTGGTCACCGGGTGGTGCAGCGCAAGTCTTTCCGCGTGTAAGTGCAATCGGTCGGCTTTATTGCCATATAGGCCATCACCGACGATAGGCATGTTAAGGCCTTCTTCATGTGAACAGTGAACACGCAACTGGTGTGTACGCCCTGTTTTAGGGTGCAGGTAAACCTTAGTGGTTTGCTCGTTTCGCTCAATCACTTCCCATTTGGTTTCTGCAGGCTTGCCGTGTTCGAAGCAGACAATCTGACGAGGGCGGTCATACAAATCACCACGCAATGGCAGTCGAACATAGCCTTCATCTTCTGCTAGAACGCCTTCAATCATTGCCACGTATCGCTTCTCGACTTCACGAGTAATGAACTGCTTCTGCAAGCTCTTGTTCGCACGTCGTGTGAGAGCGAAAATTAGAATACCCGAGGTTGCCATGTCTAAGCGGTGAATAACAAATGGTCCTTCAACGTCGGGATGCATTTCTTGAACGCGTGTGTAGGCGGAATCTTTGATGGTTTTACCCGGCACGGATAGAAAACCTGCCGGCTTGTGTATTACAACGATGTGCTCATCTTGGAACAGAATATCCAGCTCTTTGCCTTCAGCAGGGTTCTCTAGCAATGGGTTTGGATCGACTTCTAGACCTTTCATCATATGGCCTAAAATCGGTACACACTTACTTTGGCAAGAGGCGTAGTATTTCTTGTGCTTTCGGATTTCAGATTTCGGTGAACGACCCCACCAAAATTCAGCCAATGCCAATGGTGTGTAACCATTTAAGTACGCGTATTGCAGCAATTTAGGCGCAGCGCATTCGCCAGAGCCTGCTGGTGGTATCTTGTTTGGCGTGTTTTCAAAGATCTGGTTAAGGTCTTCAACGTTTCCTTCCGCATTTTGGAAAGCGTATTGTGAAAACAGCTTGTGTTGAAGCTGATGAGAAATGTGTGCTCTTTGCTCTTTTAGCTCAGCCAGTTGAGTTGTGAAAACATCAACTTTAGCCTGCAATACTTGCAGGGTCTGTTCCCAGTTGAGTTTTAGGTACTTCTGCTGGTTCTTGTCGGCAACACTGGCCTTGTTTAACTCATTGTTCAATTGCTCGAAGGCTTGCTCATCAAGGTTTTCTTTACCTTGTTCACGTTGTTCTTTACGCGTTTTTCGGCCTTCAATAATCAATAGACGTTGAGCTTCAATTTCTTGCTCAGCTTGCGTTTTTTTCTGCGCCAGTTGCTCGCACAACTCAAGGTATTCTGCGTTAGCTTGTAGTGCTTTGAATTTTGCATTCACAGCCATCATGTCGGCAGTATCTTGATGGAAAAAACTGTCGCTGCTTAGCATGTCAAATACTGGTGGCACAAAGTGGGGCAATAGGTTCTGGTCTGCGATTTTTCCGGAGAAAGCAGAAAAGTAACCAAGCTCACCTTCAGGGCTTTTAACCAGCAACACACCAAACATTTTGCCGCGACCTTCATCAGAATCCAGCCCGAAGTCGTGTTGCCAGTCGGTTTGTGTTTCTAGATGCTGTTGAAGCTGATGAGATGCGATTTCACACAGTGGGTGTGGTTCGTAGTAGAACGGGAATGTGAAACGCTCAGGCAACGAATATGACTCGATCGGCTGTTGAAAACGAGTGAAGCAATGCTCAGGTGTGTGGCTGTTTTCTGAGTCGTGCGTTGGTTTTGATGAGTGCATAGTCGTATTAATACTTATATCGTGGTGATAAATGGTTGTGAGTCTACTGTGTATGTTTAGAGACGTTAAACACAGTACAAGGCGGCGATTCTACTCTTTATCGAAAAGCGCCTCAAATAAGAAATGGTTCTATTATTGGATAGCCAAGCGAGACGGTTAACACTGAACTCATGAGTTATGGCTTGAACGCCATTAATTGATGAGTAACTTCTCGTTTTTAATCATAGAAGACAATTTAACAAACGAAGGGTGTTAGCCTTGCCGCCCTCTTATGAAAACTAAGGTAACGTTATGATTCCACTCAATACTTCCATTGTCTCCGGTGTCGCTATTTCAGAGATCGACGGACAAATGAAAATGCTACTAATGAAGCGTGTGAAGGGCGAGTTTTGGTGCCATGTCGCAGGTTCGATTGAAGCGGGTGAAACAGGCTGGCAGGCTATCGTGCGTGAGTTTGAAGAAGAGACCCAAATTGAAGTAGAAGCTTTGTATAACGCGCAGTTTCTAGAGCAGTTTTACGAGGCGCACGTGAATGTGATTCAACTAATCCCTGTGTTTGCAGTGCTATGCCCGCCCAACCAAGCGATTGAACTGAATGACGAGCATACCGAGTACCGTTGGTGCAATCTAGAAGAGGCAAAAGCATTAGCGCCATTCCCTAACCAACATGCGGTCTACAATCATATCTGGTCGTATTTTGTCGACAAACCAGTCAATCCGCTTTACCGAGTAAAATTGAATTAATACTGGCTGTTTAAGGTCTAGGACTTACCAAGGTAAGGGGTTAAAAAAGCGCTCACTTGTGTTTGGCATAACCCCACATCCACCTTCACGCCGTGTGATTCAAGGATCGCAACACCACGACCATTATTACGAGGATCTGGGTCTAGCATCGCCACTATTACGTGTTTTACACCGGCTTTAACCAATGTATTGGCGCAAGCGGGTGTTCTGCCGACAAATGAACATGGCTCTAATGTCACGTAAGCGGTAACCCCTTCCATTATTCCATCATAGCTATTCAGTGCTTCAACCTCGGCGTGGTTTCCGCCGACTTTTTGAGTGTACCCAACAGACACCACCTTATCGTTCTTCACCAAAACGCAGCCTACTGGTGGGTTTGGTTGGCAATCAGGTAAGGCTTGGCGCGAAACTTCAAGCGCTCGCAGCATGTATTGTTGGTTCATGGTCGTTACTCTGTATGACGAGAAGGCGCAGCAGTTAGTTGCCACGCGTGGTTGATGAGTTGATTAGTGACTGACTTACTAAGCTACTAAGTTAGTCAGCTAACAAGTGGGGCATGGTCGATCTGATTGGACTTTTAGTCAATGGTTTTAGCGCTTGAATTCGAAAGCTAGTTAACGGTGACTAATCGTTAACTTAGGCCACTGGGTCAGCCAGTTCTTGGATTGTACTCTTTGCTCAAAGATATCTCGGCTACGCTTTGGGTTGGGGGTGACTTTTAAACCAAACAAGCTCTCTAAACCAAACGCCGAAATGCACTCGATATCCCCAGTGAGGCTCTGTTTTATGGCGACTGCGGTTTCTTTCTCTGGCCAATAACTCATCGCATCCAATGAGCTTTGGTAAGGTTTGTCGCCATTTCTAGTGTGCATGCAGGCTTGATTGCGAACTTGCCAATTCAGTTCGGGTAACCGTTGTTTAAGCAGAGCCTCGTATCTAAGATCCGATTCGTAGGAAGTATCAATGGGATCAAAGTAGATCACATCAATATCATTGAGTGGGGTCGGGGAGGTATAACCATGTAGGTGATCCCAAACGAGGTTTCTCACAAAGCCCGCAGCGACATAACACTGCGGTAAATCCAACTGAGATACACAGTCTATAACCTGCATTCGCAAGGGATCTTGTTTGATCAATGTGATGATGTGGTTGGCTAGTGGATGTATCATTATGATGTCGGAACATCGGTGACTTGGTAATGACGCGTCACGTTCTGGGAGATTTCACCCCATTTCGAGGCTTTTACTCGCTGTTGATGCGCTTCGAATGCTTCTTGGCTAGTGAATTCTTCATACACTTCAAAGCGATTAGGTTGAAGGGTGCTTTGACTGACTCGAAACACGATACAACCAGCTTCTTCCAGTGTCAGTTCTTTGTGCGCAACCAAGGCTTGTGTGACGGCTTCTAGGTCGTTGTCTGGCACTAGAATATGCCCTTGCAGAATTACTTTACTCATAATTACGTCCATTTAATTTTATTCACTACGGCTTTTTTCTATCAAAAGCTCTATCCGTTACAAACATAATCCCATTTTGATGTTGTGACGTATAGGCTGATGTGGCGATTATTTGTTCATATTGAATGTGGGATTTGTTACATCGTAACTTTAAGGGCAATATGATTAATAAAAGATAAGACACTGGAACTAAATTCGCGTTGGTCCGGTCTATTAAATTAGTATCATTGAACTGTATTGATACTGAAATGAATTTGTCATCTGAGAGAACTAACCTTAATTTTGAACAGCGGCTCATAGGATTGAATTGAGCCATAGTTGATATCTGGGTCATACTTTGATGTAAATGGTACTCAAAACTCTATATATTTTGTGATTTGTATCATTGATCTGGGCGTCAAACACCGTTAGATTCGAATGGTTGGCAATAAAAATAGCTCATGAAGAGCAGTTAAAGAAAAGGAAATATCCCTTATGAAAAAAATGAGAAGAGCACAGCTTCATCGCGTTCGTATCCAATACTGGAAAGACACGTCAAAAGAAGCATCAAAGAAATAAGCTTTAAATCGTAAAGCTTTAAAAGCTGAAAAGCTTAATCAAATGTAAAACGCAACAAACCGATTTCATTAGCACTCTTGAGGACCTTCATCTGGTCGGCGACTAAAGAAATCATCCCTAAAGAGCTGGCAGGCATTAACAACAATGCAATTTAATGTCAGCTCATTAATACCTCCTCTTAGACTCTCTTGTTTCTTCACTCGGTTACTCCCAATTAAATCCCTTTGTCCTTGTTACCCATCCCTGTATTAGCAAAGTCGTGATCAAAAAAAGCTCCCGATTTCTCAGAAGCTTTGATTTAGATTTTGATATCTGATGTGACTGCCCGATAAAGGCTCGTGCTTAGGGGCTGACTCTAGCGTTGGAACAGCGTCTTCAAGCTCACATCATCCGTTCTATTTAGCTTTAGGCTCAGCAGATAACCGCCAACACCAATCAGTGCGTAAATACTTAAAGATAAAATAGGCGCTTCTGCAATCGCGCTTAATGGGTTACTTGCTATGAGCACATTCATTGGCAGTGATGCGATGAGAGATAGGAAGTCATTGATGCCATAGAACCCAAACACGGCGACAGAGAGGAACTTAATCGCATAGCTTGAGATGAAAATGACAAGTAATGGAGAGTTTACCAACTGCGAAATCGCTAGGGTAACGGTTGCCAGTGGTAATAAAACCAGTGCAACTAACAGCATTCGCCCAAAGAACACCACCCAGTTACTCAGCACATAAAATAGAGATTGCTGTTCAACCAGTAGCGCCAATTGTTGTTCGCTTGAGATGTTCAATATCCAGAATAGGAAATCGGCGAACAGCACGAGCAACGCACAGATAGCCGGAATAACCACTAAACCGAAACCTAACTTCACGCCGTGAGTCATTGCATTAGATACTGGCATACTTCTCCAAAACATCGAACTGCCTTCTTGGCGCTCTTTACGCAGCGTTTTAGGGATGTAAAGTGTCGACAGGATCAGTGAAATCAGACCCGCGCCAAAGTAGATCACCGAGTTGAGATCTTGCGCGAACTCTCTATGGATGTCGCTCACGTCACCGTTCACTTGCATTTCGAAGAAAAACTCATGCTGCGCAGCGCCATTAAAAAACAGACTAACGAACAGCAAGAAACCACATAACGCGACAAATAGAGGTAATCGAGTATTAATTTTGTGCTCGATGAGTTCTTTTTCTAGCATATAAAAACTTGGATGCATTATGCCTTCTCCGTTTGTGTTGCAAGGAATAGATCTGCGAGGCCAACATTGTAGATAGTGCCCATCGGCTCAACCTGCGCTTTGTATTGACCTTCCAATAACCACTTAGTAGTTCCTAGCCCTGGCTGTGAGGTTAGCGGATTGAGCTTCTGGATCTCGCTTGAATGGTTGTTTGCAAGTTCGATAATGAAATAGTCGTTCTCGATGTCTTCCATGCTCTTTTGCAGCACACAATGGCCTTGCTTTAAAATCAGCACATCCGTTAATAAGTGTTCAATCTCTGAAACCTCATGGCTTGCAATGATCATGGCGCGTTCGCCGTCGTGGAACCACTCTAGTAGGTGGCGATAAAAAGTATCGCGGTACAGCAAATCGAGACCCAACGTTGGCTCATCTAAGATCAATACTTGAGTATCGGTTGCGATGATGATCGCAAGGTGAAGTTGTACCTTCATTCCTTTAGAAAGCTGTTTGATAGTGGAAGATAGCTTGATGTTGGTGCTGCTTAATGTCTGTTCTGCTTTTTGCTTGTTGAAGCTTGGGTGGACACCTTGGGTGTAACGAAGCAGTTGTTTAACGGTCATCCACTCGGGTAATACGTTAACGTCTGAGATGTACGACAAGTGCAGCATGAGTTCTGCATGCTGGTGGATAGGGTGGTAACCGTTAACCTCAATCTCACCTTGATAGCTGTGTCCGCCAAGCAGAGACTTGATGAGAGTTGATTTACCCGCGCCATTGTGGCCTAGAAGGCCAAGCACTTGCCCCGGCTTTAACTCAAAGCTGATGTTCTCGACACCCACTTGATTTGAATAGGTTTTGGTTACGTTTTTCACGGAAAGTAAAGTACTCATGACTTGTCCTTTATATGTTGTGCTAGCTGTTTCACAAGTTCTTCGACACTCATATCAATGATGCTTAGCGTCTCAGCGATGGCTGGGATCTGTGTATTGATGAATGATTGGTGTGCAGACTCTTTCAATTTTTGAAGTGCCCCTTCGGCCACATACATGCCTTGGCCGCGTTTTTTCTCTACCAAGCCTTCATCCACCAGTAACTGGTAGCTTTTCATGACAGTAAGGTGGTTGATCTTGAGATCAGCAGCAACGGCACGCACCGAAGGCAATGCTTGTTGCTCTAACCAAACACCTTGAAGAATTTGGTCACTGATCTTCGTAGCAAGCTGCCTAAAGATCGGTTGGTCGTCTTTCCATTCGGTCATAATTAAAACTGCATGGTGATATACATGTGTATAACACTAACCTAATTCCCAAGATAGACAAGCTTTTTCTATAAATTAGCTGAATGTTAACTTTTATGGTTGGATAAAGCATGTTTGGCGGAGAGGGTACTTGAAGCCTACATCCTTGTGGGCTCTCAAGCAGCTGTATGAGCGATTATTATTTGAATAGGGAATAGTTGCTCATCAAGATTCTTATTAGGGTGGGGCTATTGTTCCTTTGACTCATTAGGCCGGCTATATAGGTAACCTTGATGCAGGTTGTAGCCCAACTGACACAGGATATATTGCTGCCTGCGCGTCTCGACACCTTCATAAATCATTGTGATATTTGATAGGCGTCCAATCTCCGATATATTAAGCAACACGCCTTGATGGTGCTCTCCTGACTCGATATCCTTAACAAAACAGCGATCCAGTTTTAGATAGGTAGGAGAGATGACATTGATGATTTCGATGTTGTTATTGCCCGTACCAAAGTCATCCAATGCGATGGTGAGCCCCAGCTTTTTGATCGCTTTGATGTTGTCTATCACCTCGCATCCGTAACCAATATTTGAGTATTCAGTTATCTCAACCACAAATTCATTCGCTTCCATCGCGTCTAAATGCACTTTAAGTTTTGAAAAGTTATTCCCAACTAAAGCACTTGGGCAGACGTTGACACCGTAAACCTCATGGCTGTTGTTCAACTTGGCGTTTCTGACCGTTTCGATAAGTAAAATCGTATGAAATGTCAGTAGGTTGGTGCGTCTCATCGTGTTGATGAAGCTTAAAACGCCAACGTTACGTACACGAGATAGCAATTCGTAATATAAAACGCTGTTGTCTTCAGTGTTGATGATGGGCTCTTCTTCAAAGGAGATGTGTTGCCAACGACACAGATAGATCACAAAGCCCAGAATATAAGAGCGATAAAGCAGCGTGGCGGTTATCAGAGAAAGCGCAATCCACAACGCAACAATATCGTCACTGAAGAAGGTGATGGTTGCGCCAGTTGGCAGGGATGTTTGATAAATAACTTTACTCTCTTCGCCAAGATTTAAGATGTAGTAACCATTCTTCTGGATGGAGATAGAATCGACTAATAGAGGCAATAGTGAGTTCTTGTATCGAGCTTCGATAGAGCGTTTAGATATTCGAGCAACCATCTCTATGTCGTGTTCGGTATCTATGAAGCGTGAATAGGCAAAGTCAGCACTATCGTAGAAGTCGTCTGCTTGATCGAGCTCTATCATTTTTGAACGTGTTTTAGAGATATAGCATGAGCCATGAGGTGTTGCCATGACGACAGAATCAAGGTTGAGCGAGTGCCTTAGCGAGTGCACTGCACCTTGGCTATCACAACCGTAGTCCATGACCTCTGCTGCAATATGTTTGGTGTTTTCACTGTATTCATTCGCAATCTTCGTTGTATAAAGGATTTGGAAAAAGTAGACAACGAACAGGAAAAAAGAAGAGATGGTGAACACGGTTATCAGAGCCTTGATCAGCTCTCGATGATAGGTGTTGAACATCAGTTTCAACATCTCGACCTGGCTGGGCTTGAATTGGTTGATGTCGTACTTTGGTGCGATACGGTTGGTTGAGCTTTTATCGAGGTCGATAAAGTAACCTACCTTATAAAGGTTAGAGATAAGTTCACTATTATTATCAACCTTCGCTTTTTTGCATAAGCTTCGATATTTCTTTCTTATAGAAGCAATAATGTTTTTTAACGCGTATAAGCTAAACTCTTCGTCAAAGTGTAATTTAAAAGATTCTTCAACATCTCGTGCAGATTGAGGGTTTGATATTGATGAGTGTTCAATAAGATATTTGAAAACAAAACTCTCTTTACTATTAAGAGTTTCCTCTGATATCTTATTACTGTCTCTTTTTATATATATTTTTTCTTTATTATAGATCAGTTGCAAGCTCTCATTATTGTTATTTATATTGAAAGAACAGTGCATAGCTCAACTCCTAAGCGATAGTTATTATATTGGCGTGATGGATATGTGATGGTGGGATTGTCATTCAACACAAGAGTTCGATCTAAATAATATAACCAAAATGTCACCATTTTCTCTTAAGATGTTGATACTAATCGCAGAATTTGGGCTTGAATGAAAGGTTATGGAGATGTTCACCCAAAAGTTGAATTTATAAATGAAAGCCAATGATTTACAAGGGGTAAAGGGGATTTATCCATTTGTTTTGGTATTTATCCATTTCACAGCTTCTATGCGGCAGGTTTAGCGACTGGATTTAGAGGTTTCCAATGTAGCTTCTGGTGGTATTCATTCAGCTTATCGATGTGTCAGATTTATCAGAATTTTTCAGGATAAAATTAAATTATGTCAGTTTATGTGATATTAATATAATTTAAACGGCTTATTGTTTTGGTGATTTAATTAAAGTATTCAATGATAGAATTAATTATATTTGTTTAATAATTGATTTTAATTTATTCTATTACGAATTTTAAATAGTGAAAATTTAAGATGGGATATTTAAAATAGGGAAAGGGTGACGTTTATCATAAGGTGTTGATTAAAGGATTTTAATGGGATTATTATTGACATATGTATCAAATATGTGTGCATGTAAATATTCATCGGCTAGTGATGAAAATAAGATATGAATGAGGTTGGTGTTATACCATGAGCACTGCCTAAAAGTGTAAGCAGCAACAAGTTAGATCAATTAGTATTATTTTTGAGCAAATGTTAGCGTAACCACATGATATTCAAAGATCTGCTGTGGTGGATTTGTGTTAACTATAGAAAGCGTGCAATCGTTGAGTATTTAACATGCACCGTCAAGAACGACGATTTGCGGTTCTTTTTCCGGTTGATAGAGTACCTGGCAAAAATCGCCGACAGGTGAATAGGTGTAACTCTCCGTATCAAAAGAGATAGCGGCAACTCTTTCTGCATTGCTGCCAGAGTCTACTTCTTTGTTGATTACATGAAGCTCTGTTGCGTCGATATTGAGCAGTCTTCTTAGTGAGTCAACATAGGCGATTGGATAGCCGTGGCAGACGTAGTAGGTCTCAATCTCGGTTTTTTCAATGTAGTCACATTCTCCCTCCACACCAGCAATCGCAGACTTCGCATAAATCATGTCGATACCCGTGCGAAGGTTGCCAGCCACATCGTGTATTTTGCTCGCGCGAGCATTACCTTGAACGTCTAAGAACTTGACCATAGCTGTAGCCGAAACGATCGCTAAGATTAATACAGAGATGATCAGTTCTAAGAGAGTGAAGCCGTTTTGTCTGTTCATGTTTACCGATGATTTGCTCTGCTAAAGGGACGGAATGAGAGTAATCTAAATACCAAAGTCATTACAGTTAGTAGGTATAGTGGTTTGGTGTTTTATTGGGTTGATTTATAAGGAATTCTCTATATAAACAACAGTTTAATCTTCATTCCTTACTGTTGAACGCTATGTAAGCATACGTAAGCGTTCACATTGGTGCTGTTACCTTGTTTATTAATCATTCAAAGTTCTAACTTGTTGATAAAGTTAACTTTATTAACCGACTTATCGAACGAATAAAAATTGGCTTTCGACTTCGTTTGACGGGATTGGTTTGCTAAACAAATACCCTTGAAGGTATTGGTATCCACAGTCGATTAAAAAGTCTTTTTGTGTTTCGGTCTCGACGCCTTCAGCCACCACTTTGAGCCCCAACTTGTCGCAAATTGCGTGGGTCGCTTGGACAATCGCTTTGCTTCCTTTGTGTGAGCCGTGAACAAAGCTTTTATCAAGCTTTACGGTGCTAATCGGTAAGTCGTGCAGCATAGAGAGGGAAGAGTAGCCAGTGCCAAAATCATCAAGGTGGAGTTCAACGCCTAATTTGGAGATGTCGCTTAATGCTTGTCTTACTTCACCGTGTTTGAAAATCATCGAAGACTCAGTGATCTCAAGTGCGATGTTTTGAGGTTGGATATTGTAGAAGTTCAGCATTGCTAATAGCTGCTCGGCAAAGGTTGCGTGCATCTGAATACTCGAGATGTTGATGCTCATCATTAGCTCGCCATCAAACTCCCGATGCCATATTGATAGCTGTTTAAGTGCTGAATTGAGAACCCACTTTCCGAGTGGCACTATCTGCCCAGTATCTTCCGCCAAGGTGATGAATTCATCAGGGCCAATGTTACCTAGCTCTTTGTCTGACCATCGAAGTAGCGCTTCAAAGCCCTTAACCTTGTTACTGTTGGTATTCATGATCGGTTGATAATGCAGATTGAGGTCTTCGTTTTCTAGGGCTTGAGTCAATCGATGGCGAATTTCTACTTTTCGGTGAAGCGTTTGTGCCAAGTCTGGAGTGAAGGTTTGGAATCGGTTTCGACCATTGGCTTTAGCAATGTGCATCGCCATCCCCGCTTGTTTAAGCAATGACTCCTGATCCATGGCGTTATCAGGGAAATGTGCAGTACCAATGCTACAACCGATAGAGAGAGTGCCAATGCCGGTTATGTGGAAGCTTCGGTTCAAGGCATCAATAATTCGGGTGCAAAGCAGCGGGATGTTTTGATTTCGGCAGGTGTGGGCGATCACTATGAATTCGTCACCACCGAATCGACCAATCATGCAGGTTTCGTCAACGAGCTGCTTGAGACGTTCACCTACTTGTTTGAGTAGTTGGTCACCCACACTGTGTCCGTAGGTGTCATTGACCAGTTTGAAGCCATCAAGATCAACGAAGATTAGCTCAAAGGGAGAGCGATAGGCAATACTGGTTTCTAAGAGGTTAGTGATTCCACGGCGATTGTATAGTTCGGTTAAACAGTCGTGCTCTGCATTGTATCTGGCCTTGATCAGCTTCTCTTTCTGTTTGGTGGTACAAGTCAGATTTAACAGCAGTTCACTCTTATCAAATAGCCATTTTCCTTGCACATCAAAGTGGTGGGCCTTATCACCAATATGGCAGCTGACTTCTTCTAAAATTTCTCGCCCTTTACGTGCCGAGAACAACCAGTGGGCTGCAATTTCTTCACTTGAAACAAAGTCGGAGAGGGTGGAAAACGGCATGCCATAGTTCTGGGAAAATGCAGAGTTAGCACTCACTACCGCTCCCGATCTATCAAATAGAAGAGAGAGGTTTGAACCATCCGAGCAAGCGAGATCGTGCTTTAGACTACCTTCTTCCGCGACGACTTGTACCAACATGCCGGTTCGGCCGTCTGGTAGTGGGATCCCAGAAAACAGACACAATGCACGCTTCGAAATGTAGTTGGGAGTGAAGTTCCACCATGTCTTGATGCTTTCGTTGCGTAGAAATTGCCTTTGGTATTCTTCGAGCGTTGCTTCTATTGCCTTAGACATCTCGACGCTGAAATCACGTGACGTCAGCTCAAACAGAGATTCAGACTCCCAGAGAGGTAGGGCACTGCTGTTTGCCCAAGTTATTCTCTTATTATCAATGTCATATATCCAAATAGGACACTGGAGATACTCGAAAGGCTGATAACTTGTCATCATATTGAACTCGGCACACGGATATTTGGGTTGAACGAAGCCCACTGAACTCATGCCGTCAGTAGGCTGTTTGTCTTTATTTTTAATTTCAACTTTTACAGGTTCAGTGAGCGGATGATTTTCGTCACTTTACCTAGCGGCGTGGTCTCTATGACATAGCCTTTTTTGTCATCAAATATCTCACCATCAATCAACTGCCATCCATTTGGTTGCTTTGTGATCTCTTTAGGGAAGTCCTTATCGAATATCGAATAATTTGGATAGACGGTTTCGATGGCTTCGAACAACAGCTGAGCTTCATCTTGGTTAGTGACCACGAAGTTTTCCTTAAGGCACATGGTTAACTCTGGCAATGGTTGGGTTGTGTAAGGTTCTGTCACCGTACCCAATACACCGTTGTGCGAGTAAAATAGGTATGAACCACTGCTGCTCTCGTTGCCTTCTGGCGACTTGATTGAAGGCGTTGCGCTGTAGAATTCACAGTTAAAAACCATCTTCTGAATAATGCTGTTTTGTGGTGTCACCTGAATGTCTATCCAAGCACTGACTTGTTCTTGAATCTTGTTCACTGTGTCATGTTTATTGGTGTCAGCAATAAGCGGTGTTGAAACTAAAGCAGTGGTTGTAAGTAACAGTGAAAGCGATTTATTCATCTTAAAGAGGGCCCAGTGTCCAAGTGGTAATTGTCTAATAATGAGTTAATTCATTAGTTGAGTGAATATTACGTTAGGAACTTATCGCTTAACAGGATCTGTCGCGTGCTCAATAATGGAAAACACTGGCTTATTAAATAAGTAATCGATTTCTTTTGATTTAAGACTCGAGCTATAGGTTTATTAGACTGATTCGTTGTTATTTTATAGTGTTATTCACTGATATGAGCTGAGTGTGCGGATAGTTGATTTGATCGGAATTTGTAAACGCCTTAAATGTAAGTGCGCGTAAGAAAATAAAGCAAATGTAAGTGAGCGATAAGCGCATAAAACACGTCAACTCTTCCCTCATCTGCTATAGCCTTTATGCTACAGCCTTTGTAAAGAAAGGCTCAGTGGTTGCTAAATTCCGTATTTTGTAAACGTGCATGTACAAAAGTGATTACTATGTTTTGCGTACGGTAAAGTTAAGGCTCTAATAACAATATTGATGATATATGACCAGTATATATACTGCCCTCGCTTTTAATAAATACTGGTGATAGGAATGTCAAAAACCAAAGTGCTCATTGTTGAAGATGACCAAGAGATTGCTCGTTTAACTACGCTTTACCTCGAAGCTGAAGGCTACAGTGTTAGCGTTGTTCATGAAGGGAATTTGGCACTTGAAGCGATCCGAAGTATTGAACCTGATTTAGTGCTGTTGGACTTGATGCTCCCAGGCATGAGCGGCGCACAGATCTGCCGTCAGGCTCGTGAGTTTTACAATGGCATGATCTTAGTGCTAACAGCTTCTGCCGATGAAATGAGTGAGGTCAGCTTATTCAAGTTTGGTGCGGATGATTATGTTGCCAAGCCGATTCGTGGCCATGCTTTATTAGCCCGAATTGAAGCGTTATTGCGTAGAGCTGCGCCTGCTGCAAAAGCGCCAGAAACTGCGGCTGAGAAGCAGTGCGATATTGTCATCAACAGTGCGGCTCAAAGTGCCACCTTGTATGGACAAAACCTCAAGCTTACCTCTGCTGAGTTTGAAATCTTAAACCTCCTTGTGAATAATATCTGTCAGGTAGTGACGCGAGATCAGTGCTGTCAGCTATTTCGAGGGATCGATTACGCGTTTAACGATCGTTCGATTGACATGCGCGTTTCTGGTTTACGCCGCAAGCTGCGCATTCATGCGAAAGACAAACAGCTGATCCGCACGGTTCGCAACAAGGGGTACATGCTGGTTGCGTAAGTTCATTACTGCGAAACTTCGCTCGGTTTCAATGTTTGCTCGTTTGTACCTTGGGATTGTGACGGGAATGTCGGCAACGATATTTTTGTTTTGGAACCTTGGTGAAGGGCACATGCGAAGAACCGAGATTGAAACCTTCCTCAACGACGGTATCTACTTTGCTGAGCAGTACACTCGCCAACACAATCAAGAAAACTCACTCTATAAAGAACTCGATAGAATAGGCTACCAACAATTTTATATCTTCAATTTACGCCTGTTGGAAAATTGGTCGGGCGAAGCGCCTTGCCAACGATGTGAGTTATACACCACATTGAATGGCGTGCCGATTTATCTGAGTGACAACAATCTCTATTCAGCCGTTTTTCAGTTGCCTAATTCTCGATTTAGCTTTGCATTCAGTGAGGTAGGAGATTTCTTCTCGCCAGACATTGAATGGTATGAGGATTCAGAACGTCACTTTTTGTTAGGGCTGTTACTGGCTGTGATTGTGGCGATTGGAGCAAGTGTTTACTTACCTGTGAGGCGTTTTCAAGAAAGAATAGAGCAGTTAGTCGAGAAGCAGAAACAGTTTGGTAAAGGAAAGCTCAGTACTCGCTCTGAATTGGACGAAATTCACCCTGTGTCTGATTTGGCGAGCAGCTTTAACTTCATGGCTGAAGAGATTGAAAGCAAAGTAAAACAAAGTCATATCTTCGCTCAAGCTATCCCACATGAAGTGCGTACGCCGTTGAGTCGTATTCAATTGGCAACCGATATCCTAAGAAGGGGAGCACCAGATAATCATCAAGTTCTTTTCGATGACATTGATACTTACATTGAGGATATCAACGACCTTACATCCGAAATTATCATGCTGTCGAAACTGAACGTTATGGATAACTCCTTCTTTGAACTGGTAAAAGTGAGAGCTAGCCTGCTTGAGTATTGTCTAGATAGGATTCGCTATTCTCAGTTGGATAACGTGACCTTCGATTCTAAAGTTCAGCAAGAAAGCACGATAAAATGTGACTGCTCGATGGCGCGCTTGGTGTTTGATAACATTCTTAAGAACGCAGGCAACTACACACAAGACAAAGTGTGGATGACACTGGATGAGAACTCAGAAAACTGGCTGGTGGTGATTGAAGATAATGGTTCTGGAATCCCAGCAGAGCGACGCGATGAAGTGTTTCTTCCTTTTTCTCGTTTAGATTCAAGTCGTACATCGGCAACGGGAGGATTGGGGTTGGGTCTTGCGATTGCTCTATCGGCCGCTAAAAAGCTCTCTTGGGACATCAAAATTGATGACAGTAGCCATGGTGGAGCAAAGTTCAGTATTGTGATTCCTAAGACCTTATAACTGGGCGCTTTGAGAGTTCCCTAAGCTCTAGGTCTCGGTTCTAGGTCTAGTTTCGGAGACAACAAAGCCACGGTCGAATACCGTGGCTTTTTAGTATGCTCATTTACCAAGAGGTGAGCGCTTGGGACGTAATGCTAACAACGGTGAAGGCCGTAAATAGCATGGTCAACGATGCGACCATTTAAGTTCTCATTGCGCGTGATGATGCCTTCTAAGGTGAAATGTAAGCGTTCACAAACCTTGCGACTGCTTTGGTTGCCCGTTGCGGCTGATATCTCGACCTTTTCCATATCTAACTCATTGAAAGCAATATCAATCAGCTTTGCGACCACGCGGGTAACAATCCCCTTTCCTTGATACGTTTCAGACAGCCAATAGCCTATCGTGACTTTCTGCTTATTGTGGTCAATGGTGTTGAAGCTACAGTTACCGACGATATTATCTTTATATACAATCGCACAGGTCATGCTTTGGCCCTCTGCATAATCGTGCAGCGAGCGTTGGATGAAGATCCTAAAGTCTTGCTCGGTTTTACAATGTGGCGGCCACACGAGCCATTGGCTCAGGTACTCATTCTGGCTTTGTGAGATTTCCGCGTAGTGAGAAGCGAAGCTCTCTTCAACCAATGCGATGGATAGTTCGTCATCAATAACTGTTTTAAACATGTCTTTCCTTTTCTTAGGGCTGCTGATTTACTGGATCTTAGTCGGCAGGATATAATGTCGCATGATTTTTAATATGCAACCACTTGTAGCACGGAGTTTTCGTGATACGTTAGATCTATCACGAAACTCATTAAACCTTACAATAGTTGTGTATATAATCATTAGCTATGCATTAGTATTGGCAGCCTAAATATATAAAAACTATAAAAATGCTAGGCTTAAATAATGAATCAACATTGCCAGGACGTGACCGTAGACCTAAGGAAGGCTCTATTCGGTATTGCTAAGGCGCTTGATAACGTCGGTTTCGAAAGCAAAAATCATGGACAGAGGGTGGGTTACATCGCGTATCGGTGTGCTCTGAGTGTGGGGTGGGAAGAAGAGCAAGCACAACTTGCGTTCTCATTGGGGTTAATTCACGACTGCGGAGTATCGCAAATTGACGAGCAGCGTAGTTTGGTTTCAGGGTTCATTCCTGACTCGAGTTACCACCATTGTCAAAAGGGGTACCAAATTCTAAAAGAGTGCCCGGTTCTTTCTATATTCGCTAAGCCGGTGCTTTATCATCATACCCCTTGGACTGACTTAAAGACTATTCATATCAGTGAGTTAGAAAAAGAGCTAGCTGCTATCGTGATGCTTGCCGATAGGGTTGACTACTTGTATGGCATTACCTCTTCAGATCGTTATGGAAATCTCACACCCGATGGCAAAGCGAGCATCATTGAATGTTTAACAGAACAAGCGGATGAGATGTTCGAAACCAACCTTGTGCAACACATGTGTGAGTTGGTTGATTTGGATGATTTTTGGTTCTCGATGGAGATCCCTTACATTGAAAACATGAGGGATAACTTTGAACCTGTGCCATTCTTCTCTCAACAAATGTCGCTGGACGAGACGGTGGCCTTTGCCGAATTTATTGCCAATGTTGTGGATACCAAGAGCTCGTTTACCTTTAAGCACTCTTTGAAAGTTGGGCAGCTTTCAGAATACCTCGCCAAACAACTGGGTTATTCCTACACCACTCAGCGCAAACTCTATTTAGCAGGTTTGGTTCATGATATCGGTAAACTGCAAACCCCTAACGATATTCTGCATAAGCCGGATTTACTTACTGAAGAAGAGTATTGCTGTATTAAGCGCCATGCTACGGATACTCGATTTGCATTGCAGGAGTTGTTCAGTTCACCTCAGGTTTGTCAGTGGGCATCTAATCACCATGAAAGGTTAGATGGTTCGGGCTACCCTATGGGCAAAACGGCTGAAGAGTTGGATCAACCGAGTAGAATTGTTGCTGTGGTGGATGTGTTCCAGGCATTAACTCAATCTCGCCCTTATCGCGCAGGCATGACGCTAGAACAGACGATGGCTATTTTGACGGACCACGTTGATAACTTTAAGCTGGATAGAGAAGTGTTTGAGTGTCTTAAAAAACATGCGCAATACTGTTTTGAATTATCGACAGATAAAAGAATGTACGCGTTTTAGCGCCAGTGAGTCTTTTAGATGCGTGACTTCCTAAATCACGCTCGATGAAAAATGACTTAATACCAAAAACAGAAAAGCGATAGCCGAGGCTATCGCTTTTTTAATGGGGGGCTTATCAGATCAATATCAGGATCGTTAGAGCGAGATTAGTAGCGCTTTAAGATCTCGATGATCGCTTGCTCAGTTTCCGCTGCGATAATGGCATCAATGTCATCATCATTTTGGAACAACTCTGATAGCGCCATAATCGTGTGGATGTGGCTGTCTGAGTCCATTGCCGCCAGAGTAATTGAAAGATAAACGTCACCGTTGTCTTCCGACTCTAAATCAACACCCTTCTTGAATACTGTCACTTGCAGTGATGCTTCGTTCACACCATCTTCAGGACGAGCATGAGGCATCGCAATTTTTGGTGCTAGAACATAGTACGCGCCGATGTCCTTGTGCTTTTGCTTGATAGCTTGAACATAATCTGTTCATTTCATAACGTTCCGTTACAAGCCCCTGTTATTGGCTGATGACTCAATAAATTTAACCCGATGTGTGAGCGAATTTATATAAATAACAATTATGTAAAATATTGATTTGATGAATGTTTACTCATTAAGTCGATTTTTGTTAGAACAGCCTATTCAAAACAATAAGATAGGTAAATCTATGAAAAAACTCGTCAGTTTACTGCTCGCTGCAGTATCGTTAGGGCTTTCTGGTTGCGCAACGGTATTAACAGCAGAACAAAGTGCGCCTCAACTCAATGAAGTTCCACAGGAAAAAGCGTTGACCGTCGCTGTAATCGATAAGAGACCATACGTTCTCGATCATGATAAAGAGCCAAAATTTGAGGGAATTATTCGCAGTTCGTTAGGTATTCCTTATACCTACAACACGGCGACACAGCAGCCAATGTCTCAATTTTTGACTGATAGATTGGTAGCTGGCTTGAAGAAACAGCAAGTAGCGGTCGAGTCCATTGAGACAACACCTGAGGAGGATATCACCAAGGTTGCTGAGCAGATGAAAGCGTTCGATAACAAATCGATGATGTTCGTTTTGAATGAATGGAAGTATGACTTCCACGCATTTACGGACAACTCTTGGTACAACGTTAACGTGATTATTTATGATGAAGCTGGCAAGAAGCTACTCAGTAAAAACTTCCAAGGGGAGAATGATGTGCCTGATGGCGGTGCAATCATCAATGAGATGCAACTGATCTACAAACAGCGCTTTGAAGAGATATTCCGAGATGCTGAAGTGAAAAGTGCTCTACTAAACTAGCCATTCCTACTTTCTAACATATTTTGAAAAAGCCACATCGTGTGGCTTTTTGTTTTAATCGCGTTTTTATTTCTCTTATTTCTTGCTGCTAAAGTGAATTATCACGGTAAATAGTTCGATTTTGTGTGTTTTATAACCGCGCGATCGTTTGCGTTAAAAAAATGTGATGAAAGTCTCACTTAACTGTTTATACTTCTTTTCCGGTTTTAAGCCGGTGCTTAGCCAATACAAGCCGTCACATGGATATGTGAATGACCCCACGGACCGGACCAGCTACGTTCCACTGCTTGTATAAGGTGATTTTTTACATGAACAACTCGTTGTTACATTCGCTAACCCTGTTAGCTCCTTCATCGCGTAGCGTTTTGCTTGCGGTTCTTTGTCCTGTTCCTTTGATGTCATTTGCTTGGCTCATGTTCACTCTTTAAGGATTACTAGGACACATTATGAATATTCTATTTGGTTTTGTCGGTGTTCTTGCACTGATTGCTTGCGCGTACCTGCTATCTGAAAGTCGTTCTTCGATTAACTGGAAAACGGTCTCTCGTGCTCTATTACTTCAAATCGGCTTTGCGGCCTTGGTATTGTATTTCCCATGGGGACAATTGGCGCTAACAAGCCTAAGTAATGGTGTTTCTAGCCTGCTTGGTTTTGCAGACGCTGGTATTGCTTTCCTTTTCGGTGACCTTGCTACTGAAGGCTTCATTTTCGCGGTTCGCGTACTTCCAATCATTATCTTCTTCAGTGCTTTGATTTCTGCGCTTTATTACTTAGGCGTCATGCAAAAAGTGATTCAAATCTTGGGCGGAGCGGTGCAAAAACTACTGGGTACAAGTAAAGCTGAATCTCTAGTTGCTACAGGTAATATCTTCCTTTCTCAGGGTGAGTCTCCTCTTCTTATTCGTCCTTTTTTAAAGTCTATGACTCGTTCGGAACTGTTTGCTGTAATGGCAGGCGGTATGGCGTCGGTAGCGGGTAGTGTACTTGGTGGTTATGCGGGCCTTGGCGTTGAGCTTAAATACCTTATCGCAGCAAGCTTTATGGCGGCTCCGGGTAGCCTGTTAATGGCGAAGATCATTGTTCCTGAGCGCAGCACACCGAGTGACTACGACCACATCGAGCTCGATAAAGCTGACCAAAGCAACGTGATTGATGCATTGGCAAGTGGCGCGATGAACGGTATGAAGGTTGCGGTAGCGGTTGGTACTATGTTGATTGCCTTCGTGAGTGTGATTGCGATGGTCAACACTGGCCTAGAAAGCCTAGGTGAAACGTTCGGTTTTGCGGGTATTACACTGCAAGCTATCTTCGGTTACCTGTTCTCGCCTCTTGCATGGCTAATCGGTATCCCAAGTGATGAAGTGTTGATGGCGGGTTCTTACATCGGTCAGAAGATCGTTATGAACGAATTTGTTGCTTTCATTGACTTCGTTGAGAACAAAGCTCTGCTATCTGAACACAGCCAAGTAATCGTGACTTTTGCTCTGTGTGGCTTTGCTAACATTGGTTCTATCGCGATTCAGTTAGGTTCAATCGGTGTCATGGCGCCAGAGCGTCGCGCTGAAGTTGCTAACCTAGGTTTGAAAGCGGTAGCTGCTGGTACGCTAGCAAACCTAATGAGTGCATGTTTAGCGGGTATCTTCATCCTTCTTTAAGCTAGGTTTAGCAAAAACAGCTAGATTCACTAAAAGCGGGCACCTTACTTACGAAGTTTATGTAAGAAGGGTGTCCGTTTTTTATGCCTGCTCGTTAAGTTCATTCGGACTTAACGACTTATCTTATTACTTCTATATCGTTTTACGCTCACTCGGAAGAGTAATAGAGCAAGCCTGTTTTATCCGATATACTTGAATATCATTAGGTTGCGATTAATAACGTTCGGTTTCAGCTGAGAACATTCGGTTTTGACCAGAACAAAAGCAACCAAGTCCAATTATTCAAAGGTCTTCCCATGAACATGCGCGTTCTCATTGGTCTTATCACCGCCTTTATCGGCTTGTTTGCGATGGTTTATCTTATTGCTGGTGGTACTCAGTTTCCTATTTCTCAGTGGCCGCAAGAGGCTTATCTCGGTTTGGTGTTCAGCGTCGTGTGGGGCACAGGCGTAGCGGCATCGGTGGCATACTTCTTCTCAGCATTGGTGTTTGTGACTATTGCCGTGGTTTGTTATGCGATTGGTTATAAAATCGGTGGACTCTTTTCTTCAAGTTCTAAAGCTTAATCTCATTAAGGTGTGCTGATGTTCATTGAAGTGGGGCAGATTTGAATGCACTGGCTCGATCGTTGGAAGGTGTATCGCTATCATCGGAAACAGACTAACCGCTCGAATGGCGACAAGGCTAAAGCTTTAGGTTGGACTAGCGAAGAGAGCCAATTGTGTCGCTTTGAAGTGATCGCTCGTGCGGCTGACTTTGATAAGAAGAGCGTTTTAGATTTGGGCTGTGGTTATGGCGAGTTGTTTGAATTGCTCGACTGCATCTACCGCATTCAATCTTACACCGGTGTTGACCAACACGCAGGCTTTCTAAAGAAGGCGAAGCAAAACTACACAGAAGATCGTTGTCGGTTTTTGTCTGGTGATATGAGCAAAATGAACCTTGAGGCCCACGACATTGTTATCGCTAGTGGTTCACTGAATTATACCTCTCGTGATTCCGACTACCTGACAAACATGATTACTCGCATGTATGAATTGGCGAATCAGACGGTGATTTTTAATCTTCTCAACTCAAGCCAATATCCTTCACGTAATACCTTGATGAGTTATCACCCTCAGGGCGTATATCGCTTCTGTAAATCACTTTGTGAGGATGTCTCTTTAATAGAAGGTTACGCAGAAGGGGATTTTACTATAGTGATGAACAAAGTCTGCCTCTGAACTCAAACTTAAGCCAGAGCGAAATGATGGTATGGTAAGAATTAAAAAAGCCGCAGGCCTCGAAAGGTATGCGGCTTTTTGGGTTCTAAGACCAACCTCGGCTAGGTATGTTGCTAGTTCTTCAGCGGTTGGTTTTTAACGAGTCCGTAAGGGACGTTAGTAAACACCTTAGGGTTGCCTTCATAAGTCGGCGCTTCATTTACTTGCTGCCAATCGAGTAGCATGATGGCTAACACGTTGCGGTGCTCACCATACTCCAGGTCAAAATCGCCAGTAATTGAAGGGATCATGCCCTGTTTCTCATCGATTGAGGCTTGAATCGCGAGTCGAGTTTTCTCTACTACTGGATCATCTTCTAAACCTGCCAATAAGAAGGTTAATCCAACCTCGGCAATCACATCCTCTTTCGCTCGAAGCAGAATCGTATCGATATTTTCTCTGAAGTAATCGTAGATCCATTGATGATCTTGTTCGCTTACTCGATGCTGATAGTATTCGGAATCGCCAAAGATCACGTGTGTCATACCATAGATCTTGTTGCCAAATTGCTGGCTCGAAAGCTTTTTGTCTTTGTCGTCTGGATATGCTTTCTTGAAGGTAGCGACGAACTCATCAACGACATCCTGTTCACCCAGCTGGCGCAGCCAGTAAACCTGATTCGCTAATTGAGCCGCCCATGCTTTCACCATGTCTTGATTGGTCACGTATCGTGAGAAGTCATAGCGACGAATGATTTCACGCAGCTTGGCATCGTTTTTGTGCTCTAAACCGTACTCATTGGCGCGCGCCATAGAGCCAAGAAGGTCAACGCCAAGGTACAGGTATTCAGGCATGTGCTTGGTGATGTTGTAGCGTCGAACACTGCGCTCATCGTTATCGCCAACATAAGATGCAACGCGCTTTTCTGAGTAGAGTACGATTTGTTCCATGGTTTGAACGTCATTCGACAGGGTGCTGAGCTTGCTTGCCACTCGCGCCATGTCACTCCACACTGCAGCCGAATACTTATCATCTAATGTCTGGCGATACATGCGCAGCCCGTAGTGGCCTTCTTTGAATGCTGGCAGAGTGTAAAGCTGGTTTTCGTAGGTGGTGCGAATGAGGTCAGCAGATTGCTTGAAAGATTGTTCTTGAGAATTGAGCGAATCGGCTTGGGATTGACCATTCGGTACGCTTGTTGCTTGCTTATTCTCTTGTATGTTGAGCGTATCTTGTGCGTGAACGGCAACCGCAACTGAGGCAGATAGCAATGTGCACAGTGTGAGAGTTTTTAGCTTCATGTTGTGAGGTACCAAGCTGATTGTTAGTCTATGTAAAATAACATTGATGAATCCTTTAATGTAAGCCTTGAGTCAATACAATGTAAGCTTTATAAGGTTCACTAACCCTTTTTGATTAAACAATGAGTTTAGCTCACAAGCCTGAAGTGATGAATGGCACAATATTTGATACATAGTCGACGTTAGTATGGATTTTTAATGACTTAGCGGCATACTGGACCTATAAGCCAGAAATGAGCCGTTATAAGGCAGTATATAGAACAATAGTGTTAGAGGTTCGTAAATGCCAAGTGGTTCTAGCAAGCAGTGGTCTGCCAAAGTAGTATCTTTTCTTTTTTTCCTTGCGATAGTAAGCGCGATTGAGTTCTTTCACGCCAAGCAATTAACTTTTCTTAAGAATGAATCGTATTCTGAGGGAAAAAAACGATTATCCATCATTCGTTCTCGGATCGAAGCCGCGATCGTGTCAGATATGTATATCCTCAATAATTTCTCTACCTTAGTGACCATCAATCCTGATGGTGAGGTAAAAAATTGGGATAAGATTGCTGAAAATATTATTAAAGATGGTTTCCATATTCGACTTATTGGGCTCGCCAAAGACGACATTCTAAACTTCGTTTACCCTATGGAAGGCAATGAGCAGATTCTCGGTATTAATTATCGTGATTATCCAGACCAATGGGAGTCCGTTGAGATAGCCCGTAACCTTGGCAACACCTTTATTGCTGGTCCTTTTGAATTGTTTCAAGGTGGGCAAGCCCTCATTACGCGCACCCCGATCTTTCGAGACCCGCCTTTCAATCAAGATTACTGGGGTGTATCCAGTGCTGCTATTGGCTTAGATGAACTGTTTGAAGATGTCGGAATCGGGAAGATCGAGAACAAGTACCAACTCGCGATTCGCGGCGCAAACAGTTCAGGTAAAGATGGCGCTATCTTTTATGGCACTCAGAATGTGTTCGATAATGCGTTTGCCACCGAACAGGTAAGCTTCCCATACGGTGGTTGGTATCTTGCTCTCTCCGGAAACGAACATGTATTGATGGATGAGCCTTGGTACCGAATCCAAGCGGTAAGGCTGGTGGGCTACTCAATAATGTTAGTGCTGGCGTTTGCCTTCTTTACTATCTATCGTCTGTACCGCATTGCAGATAGCCGCTCAATGCATGATGAGCTAACGATGTTACCGAATCGTCGATACTTTATGTATAGCCTCAAGCAGGCCTTTAAAACTACTCAAAAACAGCGAGCGAGAACGTTTGCCGTTGTAAATATCGACCTCGATGGGTTTAAAGCGATCAATGACACTTATGGTCATGCAGCTGGCGATCAGGTATTGATCGAGTGTGCAAACCGAATTAGGAGTGAACTACGAGTTTCAGATATCGTCGCAAGGATAGGCGGTGATGAGTTCTTAGTTTTATTGCCACGCATAATCGATGATCAACACGTATCTTCGATCGTCACTAAACTACGAAAGACGATATGCGCGGCACCAGTTGTTTACGAGGCGCACTCTATTTATCTTCGAATTAGTGTTGGTTGGGTTATTCATAATAACAACTACAATGATGTCGATGCGCTCTTGAAAGCGGCGGATGAAAAAATGTACGAACAGAAGCGACAAGTTATCTAGGTTGAATTTGAGCTGCGATTAGAATTTAGTTGCTGAATGTGGGGAAAAGCCTCAGAATACCGCGCTTTGCTCCATATCAATGTATTTAGCGAGCAAAAGCTGAAGCAACGCACTTTTTAACGCGTTGCTCATACTAAATGTTATTCAACTGAGAAAATAATCTATGAGTTTTACCTCCCTTGGCCTTTCTGAACCTATCCTTAAAGCTATTGAAGCACAAGGTTACGATAAGCCATCACCAATACAAGAGAAAGCCGTACCAGCTGTCCTAACGGGCAAAGATGTTATGGCCGCTGCTCAAACAGGTACAGGTAAAACTGCAGGCTTCACGCTACCTATTCTTGAAATGTTATCAAAAGGCTCTCGCGTACGTCAGAACCAAGTTCGTGCGCTCGTGTTAACGCCAACTCGTGAGCTTGCTGCGCAAGTAAATGGCAGCGTAGTGAAGTACGGTATTAACTTACCACTTACTTCTACGGTTGTGTTTGGTGGTGTGAAGATTAACCCTCAGATGCAAAAACTGCGTAAAGGTAGTGATGTGTTGGTGGCGACGCCGGGTCGTCTACTTGACCTATATAACCAAAATGCCGTGCGTTTTGACCAACTAGAAATCCTAGTGTTAGATGAAGCGGACCGCATGCTAGACATGGGTTTCATCCGTGACATCCGTAAGATCTTGGCTTTCTTACCTAAGAAGCGTCAGAACCTATTGTTCTCTGCAACCTTCTCTGACGATATCCGTAGCTTGGCAAAAGGCTTGGTGAATAACCCAGTAGAGATCTCGGTAAGTCCTGCAAACTCTACGGCTAAAACCGTTGAGCAAAGCATCTACCCAGTAGATAAAAAGAAAAAGAGCGCAATGCTAGCGAAGCTGATCAAAGATAATGATTGGCGACAAGTGCTGGTGTTCAGTAAAACAAAACACGGTGCAAATAAGCTTGCTCGTTTCCTTGAAGAGCAAGACATCACAGCGGCGCCTATTCACGGTAATAAGAGCCAAGGCGCACGTACCAAAGCCCTAGAGAATTTCAAAACGGGTAAGGTTCGAGTACTTGTAGCGACAGACATCGCAGCACGTGGTATCGATATCCCACAACTGCCTCAAGTGGTTAACTTCGATCTTCCACATGTATCAGAAGACTATGTACACCGTATTGGTCGTACTGGCCGTGCTGGTGAAGTAGGCAAAGCGATTTCATTGGTTTGTGCTGATGAAGTGGGTGAGCTGTTCGGTATTGAACGTCTTATTCAACAAGTGCTAGAGCGTCGTGAGCTTGAAGGCTTCTCGCCAGTAAACAAGCTGCCTGAGTCTCGTTTGGATACACGTCCAATCAAGCCTAAGAAGCCGAAGAAAGCGAAACAACCACGTGAACACGCAGACGGTCAACGTTCTGGTGACAACGCTCGTGGTCACAAGCCAGCAGGTAAGAATAAGCGTCACGTACCGGGTACAGGGTCTGCGCCAAAGCGTAAGCCAACGTCTGGAAAGAAGCCAACTGAAAACAATTCAACCGCGACTGGTGAAGATAAATCAGTAAGAAACAATGGCAGTAACTTTAAACGCGGCAATGCGGGCAATAAACCTGCTGCAAATAACGCGGGTTCTCAGAACACGCTGAGCAAACCAAGCGGTGCGGGTAAATCTAACGGTACTGGTAAGTCAAACAACGCGGGTAAACCTGCAGGCAAGCCTAAGAAGTCCGGCTACGGCGGTAGCTATGGTCCAAGCAAGTCGTCAAATAAGCCGGCGGGCAACAAACCTTCACCATCGAGAAGCCGCTCTAAGCCAGCTCCTCAGAAATAGAGTCTCTAGATAGACTATAGAGGTCCAATGACGAGAATGTTTTTTAGGAGAGTTCTCGTTAATTAGTGACTATCTAACTCAAATAAGCGCGAATATTGAATTTCAATGTTCGCGTTTTTTTATGGGCGTTGTTTATGTTTAGTAACCGTTTATGTTGAATAACCTAGGAGAGGTTAATCGCTGTTTAAAGTGATTGAACCTATGGGAAATACGGCAATTTTGGGAAGGGTAATGAATCTTTAATAATTTATTAATAACAACATAATCACTAGCATTTTTGTGGATTCTTGCAATTTGCAATTCCAGTTTGCAAAACAAACAAGAATTTAAGGCTAATACGTGTCCAGATGCGTAGTAAATACGTATTTTAAAAGTTGGCACGCATGCTGCATTAGTAACGGTGACCCTTCTTAAGCCGAGGGTCACCTAGCCAACTGACGTTGTTAGTGAACCTTTATTGTTCACACAAAATATATGACCAATCACCCTTTTGTGATTGGTTTTTTTTTGCCTGAATTTTAGGTTCTATTTTTGTTATTACTTTTTACCCACCACACTTAGAATAACAGCTTGGTTGGCGTGGGCATTCTCCACCTCTGGAGCAGATAAGCCTCGCCTCTGTCTCTATCCCACGTTCAATCCAATTTATATTTAGAATCTTGGCTATTGTCGTGAGATCTTTCTTGATGTTACGCGGTATTGCTACAGAGCCGCCATTGTTGACGCATGACGCCTTAAGTTGCTCTGCTATTTCTCTCGAATTACCACCTTGAGCATCAATCGCTGGATTGAGATCTATACCAGCACACAAAACGCGATTGTTACCCGCAGGATCCGTCATATTGATGGATTCACAACAGTAGATTCTTGGCTCATCACCCACATTTAAAATGGAGATTTGAGCAGAGCTACCCGCTCGGGGTTCAGATAATCGACGGAACACAGCCCAATGTTGACATGGGTCAGCGACTGTTCTCATATTTCCCCAAGGCAATGGAATCCCGTTCCCGCGGTACACCGCCTTGAGTTTCCCCGGCCCATAAGCATCAAAATAGTGCCAGTGAGGGTAGGGCGATACTACCGTCATTCGACGCATCGCAACAGAGGGGGAAACCCCTGCTCTTTGGTGAACGTCGATTTCGTAACCAGTACGGTCGAGCAGCTGTCTGAACGGGACTTTCGGGCATAACAGAGCGCCAGCAAAGAAGCTGGATTCAAAGTCACGCCATGCTTGAAGAATGTCTTGAGAGTTGAGCTGGGAAGAGCCTGAGACTTGATTGTCATCCCATGTATTGTTGTTACCGACCGACAACACACTCTTTAATCCTTCTTTGCTATGCAAAATGCAATGGCCAATATAAACCGAGAGGTCGTATTTCAGGCGAGTTGGGTATTCTTTAAGAATCTCGTTTAAGAAGATTGTACCCGGAGGCTCAAAGAATGATGTAACCAGTTGCTTGGCATTAATACCGAGCTCATCAACTACGTCTTGCGGCGTTCGCGTTACCCAACGGATGTTGATTCCAAGGGTTCTAGCGATGTCTATAAGGTCTTCTACGCTGAGGTTGAGACGTTTTAGGCCAACTTCCTCTGCAGCGCGTTCAAGGTCAGGGAAGTGGTTCTGGTTGCTCTCTTGGTGTGCCCTAATCAAGAGGTGTGCAAACTGACGGCCTGAAATCCCCGTTTGTGACAGCATCTCAGGAATCGCAATTTGCAGGATGTCGTTGGAGAAAAGAAAGCTAGGCTCGAGTGCCATGCCACTTATCCCACCACGATTCCCTTTATCAGGGGCAATGGCTTGTTGTTCAGATTCATCGTCGAGGAACCAGGTTGGGTTCTTCTGAAAGACCTGCGCAATCACTTCCAGCATATCGATGCTTGGAACCCGCTTTCCGCGTTCAATCATTGAAAGGTAAGAAACGGAAGGTGCGTATTCTGGGTTGATTCTAATACAACGCGCAGACAGATCTTCCATCGTTAAATGGTTACGTTTTCTTAGGTTACGTATTTTAGTACCTAGGAAGTGTGACTGACGAACTAAACTTTTTGACAAGGCCATATTTGTAAAATTCACATTGTAAAATTTTTGTTGTGAAATTGTATGTAAAAAAGCGCTAATCTACAAACTAAGCAATTCACAAAATGACAAATAAATTAAACGTTAGTTTGGAATAATTGCTCTAGGACACATTTTTGCTGTAGAAATCGGTGGTTATCACCGGACTGGTCAAGAGGGAAAGACTATGAATATGCTTACATTCGATAAAACAGAAATCCAAAAACAATCAAAGCCATTTATCGCTGAAGCTGTCTTTGCCGTGGAGACAATCAGTGCAAACCAGCAAACTGAAAAGCAAGTGAAAGCAAAGCAGCTGCTTGATCGACTATTCCCACTAGAGAATGGCTCACATCAAGACGTAACCAGCTATGTAGTAGATTACCGTCATATCATGGCTTACTTTAAAGATGGTCAGCACAGCGGTCTAAAGCATCCTAAACAGTTTGTAGCGTACATGGGTGAGAAGAATGACCCAGACTCTATCTTGTTCAGAGATGGTAGTGGAAGCCACCTAGAGGTGATGTTTGGTTGCCATAAAGGGACAGGTTGTATTGAACTGGTAGAAATCGATGATATTCAGTTGGAGTCATGCACCACGTTTGGCCAATCACCAATGGAAGCAACAACCACAATGCGAGAAGAGACCATTGCAGCGATGCGCCACTGGATCAGTTTGATTCAAGGTGATGCAAAGGGCAAACCAAAGGCATGCAGCGAAGATAAAGAGTTCAGAGCAAAGAGTGGTGAAGATTACTGCCTGAATTACTGCTTCCAGATCTAACGGTGAACCCTAGGTAGCTAAATCAATTTATACAGCTAAAGAAAAAGCCCCGAAGATAATGTCTTTGGGGCTTTCTAGTTTCAATACGAGCCGACTAATATGTCGATACGAGCAGTGATGGTGTGTCTTACAAAGGCATTACTCGGTTACGCCCCAGTGATTTTGCTTCGTAAAGCAGCTTATCGGCTCTTTCGATCAGCGATTGCGCTGACTCTCCGGGTTCAAGTTCAGCGACACCAAACGATGCGGTGATACTACCGACTTGTTCACCACTGCGACGGTCTTTAATCGACAGCTTCTCTAGAGAGCGTCTATTAGTATCCGCGAGTTGGCGAGCAATACGTAAAGACTTATTAGGTACAATGAGTGCGAACTCTTCACCGCCAAATCGATAGGCAGAAATACCTTCTCGACAACTTAGCTTCAGCTTGCGAGCAATCCCTTTAAGAACCATATCGCCAAACAAGTGGCCATAGGTGTCGTTGAAGTTTTTAAAGTGATCGATATCAAGAAGGATCAAACATAGAGATTGTTTCGCTTCACACAAGGTTTCTATATCACGGTCAAAAGAGCGACGGTTATAGAGTGTCGTTGTGCTGTCAAAGAGCGCATCTTTCTGAACTTCCACCAACTGGGTTTTAAGCTTGGTAATTTCTGATGTAGCAGAGTTCAGCTGAGAGTTTAGAAACTGAGTAGAGTGACGAATATGACGAGACTCAGAAACTAGCTGACGAACCAAAGACATGACTTCGTCGATCGATAAACTTTCATTATCAACACGAGCTAAATCTTCGAAGCTTTTATCTATCATTTCTGAAAAAGCAGAGGTGTCGGTCAGTGTGTCGTTCATCGAGTTAGAAACTTCAGAAACTAACAACTCCAAATTAGCGCGAAGGTCGTTGATATTGGTTTCGGATTTACTCGCAACATAATTGTTGTAAAGCTGTTCACCAACAGCTGGAGGGCAAATGCCGTAGTGTTCTAAAACACCATCCATGTCTTTAGTTAGCTGCGGGATAGCATTATCGACATAGGTGTACCAAAGTGCGTAATTTGCAGGTGTGGTGGACACCCTGTTCTTCATCATAAGAGGTACCGCTTTTTTTAGATTAGCGGTGGATTTCTGGAATTCGTCTTTTTTCATTATTGTTACTGCAGATACCAAACTAACTCAAGCCACTTGTCGACAAGGTTAGCGGATTTCGCAGGTCTTTGCTTTAAAAATTATATGATTAATGGATGAGGATTGGATAAATAACTCGTTTTTATTATGAATATCGATTGCGCAATCATAAATTGAATCTAATAGATTGTTCTTTAATCATATTTTTAGTTATTCACCGTAGAACATAGGCTGAATTTTGTATCAAAGCTTTTGGCAAAAGGTGGACTCAGTGACCTTAAAGTGGTTTTTTATGTAGCGAAGTAAATTGACGGCATAGCTTGAATTGGGAGAACTTTGATTTAGAGGACTTGCGCTGATAAGAGTAAAACGAGTGAAGCTTTGTATACAGAAGGGAGGTGGAAATATTTATAAGCAGATACAAAAAAGCGCCGATAAAAATCAGCGCTTTAAAATTCTTTTTAGCTAAAAGCTAATTATTGAGCAACAACGTTTGCTGCTTGTAGGCCTTTTTGACCGTTTTCAACTTCGAAAGAAACCTTTTGGCCTTCTTTCAGAGTTTTGAAGCCTTCAGAAGCGATTGCACGGAAGTGTACGAATACGTCAGCACCGCCGTTGTCTTGAGAAATGAAACCGAAACCTTTCTCTTCGTTAAACCATTTTACAGTGCCAGTATTTGTGTTAGACATAATTTGTCCCTTATTCATAAATTTTCTAAATTGTTGATTGCATTACTGCAATGCGCTGATAATTGAATTATTTAATATTGCTAAGAAATAAGGAAAAACTACTTACAAAAACGGGTAACGATTTTACATGTCATTTTTTACTATTCATCTAACTTAAATAACTCCGGCTAACAGAGCGAGTGCATGTTAACACAGTCTTTCCGGTTGTACACTCATTGATTGAGAAATCAGCGAGTTTTTTTGTCATGTTGTGCTTGTTAACAAAAATCACCTAGAACAGCTGATAGTTTTATAAAATTACACGCTGTGACAAAATGAAAAGGAAGCCTAAGCTTCCTTTTCATGATTAGTATAGACGATATTAACGCTTGAAGTTGATATCTTCAGTCTGATCTAAGTTAATTTTTGTTTTCGCTGGCTGAGTCTCTGCAATCACCTTACCGTGGCGCACTGAATACTGCACGGGTACTTGGCGACGCACTGCATCAAAGCCATTGTCAGCAGGAAGAATCAGTAGGCTACCTGGCTTACCTTCTTCGATACCGAAGTTGTCTTGGATGTTCAATGTGCGAGCAGAGTTTTTGCTGATCAGATCAAGCGAGTTGTTGATTTGGTCGTAGCCCATAACCTGTGTTACGTGCAGTCCCATGTGCAGAACTTGAAGCATGTTCGCTGTACCCAGTGGGTACCACGGGTCAAACACATCATCGTGGCCAAAACAAACGTTGATGTTTGCTGCTAGCATCTCTTTCACACGAGTCACGCCACGACGTTTCGGGTAATCGTCAAAACGGCCTTGTAAGTGAATGTTCACTAACGGGTTTGCTACGAAGTTGATACCAGACATCTTCAATAGACGGAACAAGCGAGAAGCGTAAGCACCGTTGTAAGAACCCATCGCAGTCGTGTGGCTTGCTGTTACCTTTTCACCCATCTCAAATTTATGAGCAAGGGCTGCCAGTGTTTCAACAAAGCGAGACTGTTCGTCGTCGATTTCATCACAGTGAACGTCGATTAGGCAGTCGTACTTGCGTGCAAGTTCGAACACGTAATGCAGAGATTCAACACCGTATTCACGGGTGAACTCAAAGTGTGGGATAGCACCGATAACGTCAGCGCCGATCTTCACTGCTTCTTCAAGCAACTTTTTGCCGTTCGGGTATGAAAGAATGCCTTCTTGAGGGAATGCGACGATCTGAATGTCGACCCACTCTTTCATCTCTTCACGAACTTCAACCATCGCTCTTAACGCAACTAACGTTGGATCAGATACATCCACGTGAGTACGCACGTGTTGAACACCGTTAGCGATCTGCCATTTCAGTGTTTGCTTCGCACGCGATTTTACGTCTTCAATTGATAGCAGTTCTTTACGCTCAGCCCAACGCTCAATACCTTCAAACAAAGTGCCAGAGATGTTCCAGTTAGGTTCTCCAGCTGTTTGAGTCGTATCTAGGTGGATATGCGGTTCACAGAAAGGAGAAACGGCAATGCCACCTTCAGCATCAAGGATGTCACCTTGATGATTGATTTGTGCGTCATTATCGAGAATGCGAGAAAATTGACCATTTTCAATCAGAATCTGTTTCAAGCCCTCTTGGTCTTGAAGTTTCGCGTTCTTGATTAATAAGGTTGTCATAGTGTGTCCTTAAGCGGCCTGAGATTTCAGAGCTTTTTTGTTCAATAGAGGATTAAGCACGAGGTAACTGATTGCACCACCTAACACTGCGTTCAAAGGAACAACGCCAGGAAGGAAGTGACCAGCGGCTACGCCTGTTGCTACCGCGATAATGCCAGCCCAATTAACGGTTTGGAACTCTGCATTTGCAAAATCTTTGTAACGTTTACGGTTTGCGAAGAAGTCAGCGATGATTACGCCACCAATTGGTGGAATCGCCAACGATAGGAAGGTTAACCAACCTACGAAGTGGTTGTACAACCAAAGCGCGAAAATCGTACCGATGATGCCGTTAATGATAGACATTGTAGTACTTGAGCGACCAGTAATGTTAGATAAACCAAGGCCAGATGCATAAAGTGCGTTTTCATTGGTTGTCCAGATGTTCAAGCCAAGCACGATGATCGCTGGAAGCAGTAGTCCTTGTGCAATCATCACATCTGAAATGTCTGATTGGCCTGTTGCTGCTGCGCCGGCTGCGCCGAAGATAAACATCAGCGAGTTACCGATGAAGAATGCAACCATAGTAATCAATACTGCGCTTGCTGGCTTTTTACCAAAGCGAACAAAATCGGCCGTTAGCGTACCCGCACTAACAAATGAACCTACAACCATTGCTAAGGCCATTGAAAAGTCCATTGGAGTTTCTGGCTCAATCAGTTGTAGCTGTTCTAGTCCGCCAACGCTGTCTACCGCAGTCAACACTGAGTAACCACCTAGAATAGCAATCGCTGGAACAGCAATCGCTGAAAGCACCATTAGCGCTTTAATACCGAAGTACACCGTACCCGTCATCAAAAGACCTGACACAATAATCAAAGTGTTGGTATCAATGCCTGTGGCTTTCTGTACCGGAATTGCGAACATTGCTACGCCGACGCCAAACCAACCTACTTGTGTACCACCAAGTAGAGCAGAAGGAAGCCATGAGCCTTTTGTACCGAAAGAGAAACGAGCTAGGAGGTGAGTGGAGAGGCCAGTAGATGAGCCGATGTAGCCAAGAAAAGAAGTGTAAATACCAAGAATTAGGTTACCGATGAGAACGGCGAGGAAGAAATCATTGAATGAGAGGCCTGTCCCGAGTGAACCACCTGTCCACATACTTGCAGAGAAGAAAGTGAGTCCAAGCATTACCATGGTGAGTGAAGCGACTCCTTTCCTAGCCGATGTAGGAACCGGCCCTAGACTGTAGTTATTATCAGCAGCCATTTTTTACCTCCGCAAATGATCAAAATTAAAATTAACGGTCGCCGTATTGCAGGCAAACGTGCGCATTATGGTGATATAAATCACATAGTCAATGCTAATTTTGTCAATAAAGGCGCTTGAGAATCAGTTATCATCTTAAATGCCTTGTAAAACATAGGGTTATTTTCTCCATTTATTTCATGAAAATAAATAGAAAACGTTTTCCATAGCGTGTTGGGTATCTGCTATCGATAGTTGGCTATGAATGTTGATTGTTATGCGATTGAATGGGTGTCTGTATCGAGAGGTGGGCGGTTAGTCAAACGGCAGGCAAAAAAATAGCCAATCGCAATAACCGCAATTGGCTTATATATTTTGTGAACAAGAATAAGGTTCACTAACAACGTCAGTTGGCTAGGTGACCCTCGGCTTAAGAAGGGTCGATTTATACATTGCAGGTAGCGTGCCAACTTTTAAAACCTCGAATATAGGCTGTTTAATAGCAATTTGGTGCGTATTTGGGTGTTTTATTCGCGTTTTAGAATTATCCTGTCGCATTATGCAATTGCGATTTGCAATTTAATGATAGTGTTGGGTGATCTAGGTGTTGATGATCTAGTGTCGCGATGAGATGAGATGAGATGAGATGAGATGAGATGAGATGAGATGAGATGAGATGAGATGAGATGAGATGAGATAAGAAGAAAGGCGAGCACAGCGTGTCTCTGAGTTCTTTGCCTTCTATGGACTCTTCCTATGCCTAAAAATATGGAATTTTGTGCAAGCAAGCAACCAAAAAAGCCCGTGCGATTTGAGATCGCACGGGCTTTGTCTTGTTTTGCTTATCAGGCATATTAGATAGAGTAGAAGAAGTACAGCTGAGACTTCATTCTAATGATGATCCCGCGTATTACATCTAGGAACGCCATGAAGCTAATCGGTTTCTCACCACTTACCCACGCTAACCCGACAGAACCAACAGGAATATCGTAGCCTTCTGTTTCATCGATCTTTAAACGTACAAAGTGGTGCTTGTTCTGAAGGTTCCGACCTGTGGTGACACGCACCTGTTCATCGATACCGAGCAAGCTCGCCTGTGCTTCACCCGTCGCCTCAACAATACCTTCTACGGTTGCCGAGAATATCTTGCCAGGGTAAACCGCCGTCGCAAATTCTGCTGGTTGGCCGACCTTAATATTACGAATCGCTTGGTGGTTAACTCGCATTAGCACGTACTTCTCTTCGGTGTACATTTGAATACGAGGCATCATTGAAACGCGCTGACCTTCACGAAGAATAAAGTTCGTTACAAAGCCGTCAGTCGGTGCCGTGACTTTGGTGCTGTTAAGATCCCATTGTGCTTGAGCCAAGGTTGCTTTCGCTGAATCCACTTCTGTTTGTTGTTTGCTAACGTTAGTTTCGGCTTTGTGAATGTCGAGTTTCGCGTTTTCTGCATCGACCTCTTTCTTGCTCAGTTGAGATTCTAACGTAGTCACATTGTGAGTCGCCAAATCTACCTTTGCCGTTTGTTGGTCGATGTCAGTTTCAGTGATTGTGTGTTGTACGACACTGTTTTGCTTCTGGTAACGATCAAGCGTTTTTGATTGCAGTACTAAATCTGTTTTCGCTGACTCAATTTGTGCAATTGAAGCTTTGATGTCTTCTAGCGCTGAGCGATAGCTAACTTTAGCAATGCTCACTTCTTGGCGAGCCGTGTCTAAAGCGACCTTTGCTGACTCAAGTTGAACACTTGCTTTGTCTCTTGCAATCACATATTTGGTGTCGTCAATCTCATAGATCAGTTGTCCTTCTGTCACATCTTGGTTGGGATGGATATGGACTTTCGTTGTTTTACCCGACACATTGGTTGAGTCTGGACGCAATTGAATGTGCGGAGACTGAACAACCGAACCGCCCGATAAATCCATCGGAGTAAAGTTGAGTAGGCCGACCCACACAAACAATAGCCAAGATGTACCACCTAGGTACGCGAATGCTTTGGTGCCTTTGTTCCAAGGCATACCAATAAGTCTGAGTAAATAAATGAACAGTGCCCAAATTGCTAAGCCTTCTAACATACTTGGCTCTCCTCATCTTGCTTGTCGGTCGTTGCCTGTTCCTTCGGTGCTGCCGGAGATTTCCATGTATCTCTTAGGTTGATGATGGCTTTTTCCATATCAACAAATGCCAAGATTACAGCGAGTACCCATACCCAGTGCCATACGAAACCAATCCATGTTAATGCGGTAATCAAACCCAGCTGATGATGATCTTTACTGTGAGCTTTATTGATTGGTAATTCATGAACACGCCAGAACCCGTAACATGCTGCCGCGATGGTTGCGACCAACACTACGCCAGCCACGACGTGTAGTGCAGTATCTGCACCTGTTCCGACAAATGGGACACTAAGTAAACTCATTGATAAACCCTAGGTTAAATTGAGCGCCGAGTGTGATTGATATCAGATTTAGAGGTTGAAAATTTACCAATTACTTTAATAATGGTGTCAATATGATTTGATCTGTAATAGTGACTTCTAGGTAGGGGGCTAATGAACAACTGTAACTTCTTAAGAGCATTGGGTATTTTGGGTATTTACCAATACGCAATGACCAATAAGGCCGTGAATACCGAGCAATTAGGTATTCCTAAATCGGTGTTTAATAACCCGATGAACCTTATTCCCGTTAGTGAAGTGGACAAATGGTATGGTCTACTTGAAGAGCAAACTAATGATCCGGATATCATATTGAAATTGGCTGATCGTGTAGATATTGAAAGATTAGGCCCGTTAACCAATTGGTTTTTTTCTGGTCACGATCTTGCGTCGACGATCCGCAGAGTCAACATCGGACTGCATTGTTTACAGTCGGGTGCTTTCTTATACGGTGCTCAAGTCGGAACCATGATTAAATGGTGCTACGACAATCCCGCTTACACGGAAACGGGCAAAGTACATGACTCGATAAGAGTGGCCATTTTCATTATGAAGATTTTGCGCCGTTATTTAGGGGATGGTTTTAAACCCATGGCGGTATCAATTGCCGGCCATCGAGATAACGTTGATCTCTACCATGAGTATTTCGGTTGTACGATTCAATGGGGGCAACCTCGTACAGAGGTTTGGATACGGAGTGAGTTGAGGTTGTCTATTAATCAATCGCCAAGTGTAGGTAAAATGGGGCTGGCGATGAATTTTCACGACCTAGACAACTACCTCAATATGCCAGATGCCGGTGATGAACATAAGGTGACTTATGAGATGATCAACTACAGCCGCCATTTCGGTTTGCCGACTCTGCATAAAGTTTCTAGCCTTCTGGGGTTATCTGAGCAGCAGTTTCAGCGACGTTTACACAAACGGGGTGTCAATTTTTCTACCATAATGGGTTATGCATTGAGTAATGTTGCGGTGGAATTGTTGAGTTATAAATTGCCCATTGAAGATGTCGCTAAACGCTTAGGCTATACCAATACTGCCAGCTTCAATCGAATGTTTAAGAAACATCGAGGTTTAACGCCAAAGCAATATGTCGAGAGGTTTTGGACGGATCTATAGTTTATGTTTTTAGGCTAGACTTCGTTTCTGTAACAAGCCTGATAAGTAAACCACAGCCCAAGTACTCAAAATGAAAGGCGCTGTTAATGGCAGCAGTGCCAAGGTGTGAAAGCCTAGGGTAATAAGGCAACTCAACAGCATGCCTAATAGGATTAGCGGCCAAGGAATTCGTGGATAGAGCACAAGTGCTAGAGTTGCAAGAATGGCGTTGTAGCCATAAAGACCTTGCTTGATCAGTTCGTTGTCAGCACCAACCAAAGAGCTAAATAGGGTACTAATAAACACCGCAAGCAGTATCCAAACAGCGTGCATGAAGCTGTTCAGTGCGATTGCGACCAAGATAACCAATCCGGAAAACTCATTATTGATAAAACTGACTTGGCTGATCCCTTTTAGCATGGTCACCACAAACGTTGGTAAGTAGTTTTTCACATCTGTACCGATATCAATGAGTGGCATCAACGCAATGCTTGATGTTGAAAATGCAGAAAGCTCGAAGGTTGATTGGACAACATAAATTCCCCAAGAGGTGATAACAAAGGCGCTGGTGTAACCGCGGTACTTTTTAAAGCTAAACACTATTTTAGCGATTGGTACGGTGAGTAGGGCACCGAAGACTGTCACAGCCGCTAGTATTGGGGTGACCCCAAAGAAGTTACCAATGAACAAACCGATCAGTGCGCCATTTAACGCATACATACCACTGTTAAGATCATTCGTTGGTTTGTTGTTGGTGTTAATGCTGTTATGGGTATAGCGAGCTAATATGTAGCTGCAGCTGACACCGAGTATAGTTAAACAAGCCAGTGGAATTGATTCAATAGAGATAGCTAGCAATAACAAAAGGGATGTTACAGCAGATGGTGTGAAATAGACTTGCCCAATACCATTGAGCAAGCCTTGAAGTGGAAGAGTGTCCTTATTCGTGTTCATCATCTGGCGACAGAATTTCATTATGCTAAATTTTTGATACGCCAGATTGTATACAATTATTCTTGGTTGACCATCTTCGTGTGTTAATTCTGATACCAACGTTCACCATAGGCTTGTTGGTAACCAGGTGTTTCAATAATACCTTCTTGCTCTGGCACTGTTTCTAGTGGCCCTACTACCGTTCGATAAGGTAATACGCCAGCCCAGACTGGGATATCCATATCAGTCTTATCATCATTCACGCCATGTTTACCAATTTTTACGGAGGCTTCTGTTAAAGGAATCGCCAATAGCTCGGTTGCGGTGAGCTCTTTATCATTACTTAGCCTGACTTCATCGGTTCTTCCCGGTGCGATTTGCTCAATAAAGATATTCAGCAAGCGATCCTTTTCTTGGTTGTCATCAATAACTGAAAAAGACCCCAGTACCACTGCAGAACGATAGTGCGCACTGTGATGAAATGCCGAACGAGCCAATACCCAACCATCGAACAGAGTGAACGTTAAGCAGGTTGGTTCTCCTTTCTTTAGCCCTTTCAGTAAGCGACTGTTTTTAGCCCCATGAATGTAGACCATGTCATCCACTCGCCACGCGAGCATCGGGATAACCATTGGGCCTTGTTCGCCTTGCAATGCAATGTGTGCGATTAAGCTCTCATCAATGATTTGGTGCAGTTTCTCTTGTTCAAATACGGCTTTGTGAGCCCCTTTTTTAATCGTGGTTCTTTTCGTGTTAGATAACATAATCGCTCCTTAATCATTGCCTTTTGATTAATGTAGCGATTAACTGGTCTATTAAATAGAGCCACTTTTAAACACTATTTGGATCCAGTTATGCAGCCTATCGATGTCGGTGATCTACAGTTAGACGAACAACACGACACGCGTCAAACCGCCTTGTTCCACGCGATAAGAGAGAAGATCGTTCAAGATTTATGGAGCAAGGGCAGTAAGTTACCTTCAACACGTAAGTTGGCCGTCGAGTTATCGGTGAGTCGAAATACAGTGATTTACGCGTACGAACAACTGGTCACTGAAGGCTATATCGAGAGTAAGCAAGGCTCGGGTTTTTACGTGTCGGTTGAACAGCCGGAGCATTTTCTCAGTTTGTCTCAGCCAAACAGTGTTCAGGATGTACAGGTTAGGCACGTAATAAGTAAGCCGAGTGCAAATATAGCGACACCTAACGACATTAACCGCAGCTTTGCCCCAGGAGTCCCTGACTTAGATGCGTTCCCTTATGCTAAGTGGCAGAGGCTGTTGCAACGCCACTCTGCACGTCAGAACATTGCGGGCAATCAAGAGGTTCAGGGAAGCTTGGCCTTGAGGGAAGCGTTGACCGGGTATCTTGCAAGCAGCCGTTCAGTTCATTGTAGTGCTGACAGAATCATCATAACCGCAGGTGCTCAGCAAGCTATCTCAATTGGTTTGATGGCGACGTTGGCGATGGGCGACAAAATCCTGGTGGAAGAGCCCGGTTATCGACAAGTGCATAAAATTATCGATCTGTTGAGGTTAGAGTTAGATGGCGTAAGTGTCCGTGAAAAGGTTGGATTAGATATTGAAAAAGTGTTGTTCAGTAATGCTAAGGCTCTGTATGTCACGCCGAGTAACCAATACCCAATGGGCACGACTTTAAATACTGAGCAACGCCTCAAGCTCATCGATTGGGCCAACAAACATCAGTCATGGATCATTGAAGATGACTACGACAGTGAGTTTCAGTTTGCACATCGCCCTTACACCAGTATGCAAGGCTTAGCGGGTAAACTCGGGTTTGATGACCGAATCATTTATGTTGGTTCGCTGAGTAAAGTCATGTTCAACGGACTCCGCTTAGGCTACTTAGTGGTGCCAGAAAGTCTGGTGGCGAAGTGTCTTGAGATTAAAGATGCACTCACTGGAGACACGGCGTCTCATACACAAGAAGCTTTGTCGGATTTTGTTCGAGAAGGTGATTTATTGCGTCATATCAGAAAGATGCGTCGTTCCTACAAACTCAAACATGAAGCGATGATAGAAGCGATTAAAAGTGAGTTTAACGGTGATCTTGAAGTGATCAGTCAGGCGGCAGGACTACATGTAACGGTGAAGTGGTACAACGGAATATCTGAACATGAGTGGAGCCGCAGAGCAGAGCTTGAAAATATCATCATTCGTCCGTTTGATTTTTATGAGTACGGTTCGAGTGATGCTCGTGATTGGAGTGGGGCGGTGCTGGGTTTTGGAAATATACGTTTGGCTGAGATAAAGCCGAAGATCAAACAGATCGCTCGGCTTTTTTATCAGTAATATTGGTAGGGCTTGTTTACAATTTTCTGATTCATCACTAATCGAGTTACAACTTGTCGATAGAAACAGTGGGCTTACCCAACCATTTTCGCCAAGGGAGTGACAATGTCACAAAAATAGTCACGGCATAGAGCATCGACCAACTTAAACAGATAAACACTAAGGTACATATGACCAATGAGAGCATGGCTGTGTATCTAGATGCACCTGTCAGTAATCGGCAAGCCGCTAACATAGCGAGCAAATAAACCAAAACAAAAATACCATTGGCGAGTTTAAGAAAGAATTCAAGGTCCAAATTAGACAGTTCACCAATCACACACGAGATAAGCGCGATAAATCCAATTGCTAATGTTGGGTAAAGTGGTACGCCACGGCTGTTCAGTTGAGCCATTCTACTTGTAGGAGTGTGTTGGCGAGCTTGAGCCCAGATCATGCGAGACAAGCTTTGGGTATAAAGGTTTAGGCTGGCAAAACAAGCAAAGAAGCCAAGTACACTGATGACGGTTTTGAATCCATTACCAAACAATTGTTCTGTTACCCAAGGGATGGATGCGGCATCGAATTCAGGTGAACCGTAAGCCCCCAGTTTAAGAATCACCACTGAACAAGCCCAGTACACTAACCCCGCAACAAAACAGCCTGCAATGATGGCGATTGGGAAGTCACGTTGTGGATTTTTGAACTCCTCTCCCATGTGAGCAAAAGCTTCTATTCCGACAAAGCACCAAAACATGACGGCTAAAGCAGCGCCGATGGACCACATAGAATCGGACGAGATGGTAGGGAGAGCCACATCGGTTACCGTGATGTCGGCTTTCCAAACAAAAGCGCTAACCAAGGCAAAAATCGATAAGGCAATCACCGTTTGCAAGCGGCCTGAAGACTTACTGCCCATCAAATTGACGGCAATCAGCAGAGCGACGGTAAAGGATTGAGCCCCAAGTGGTGTGTCGAGAGGTGAGGGTAATAACTGTTGAGCAAAACCTCCTGCCAGTGCAATGGCCGCTGGAATACCGACAGGAATAACACTCACAAACAACCACGCCACGCTTGTTTCTAATCGCTCGCTAAACGCCTGACGTACAAAGTAAGCTGTACCACCTGCATTCGGGTAGTGTTTTCCTAAGGCAGCAAAGGTGAGGGCGATCGGGCAAATGGCGATAAACAAGATTAACCATGCCAGTAGCGACAACTGACCTGCGATACCTGCAGCGATAGCGGGAATCATAAATAATCCAGTGCCTAGCAAGGTCGTAGAGAGTTGTCCTATTCCTGAGATCAGCGTGATCTCTTGTTTGAGTTGTGTCATTCGCTCTCCTAGCTATTGGCTTATTATATCGGCCTTCTTTTGCCTGTCTTCTGATGTTTGGGTGATGCTATGAATGAGAGCATACATTGTCGCCATCAATAATACAGCTAGCGAAACGTCGTAAGACACCGTCATTTTAACGGTATTAATCCGATTAAGCGTGAAAGTGTCGGCTGTCATAATGGCTGTTATAAGTAGGAAAGTTGTGTCAAATTAGGCGTTATAAATAGAACAATAAGTGGAAAGAATCAGAAGCATGGATAAATTTGATCGCCAGATTTTGGATATTCTCAAAACCAACGCTCGATGCTCAGTGAGTGATATCGCACGAGATGTCAGTCTCTCGCGCTCAGCTGTGAACGCCAGAATCAAGAAACTGGAAAGCGATAAAGTGATTACGGGCTACTGCGCTCAAGTGACAGAACCCAATCAAACGAAGAATGTGTGTGCTTATATTTTGTTGAAGTTCGACATGTCGAGCAGCGACCATAGTTGTGAGTCCTACGCGCAACGAATCCAGAGTATTGATGGTGTGCAGTGGTGTCACTCGATCAGCGGTGAGACGGACATGATGCTGTACGTTGAAGTGGAAAGCATGGAGCGTTTAAATCAAGTTCGCGACCAACTGCAAAGCTATCCAGATCTGCGTCACCTAATGACTCATACTGTGCTTACCGAGTTTTTTAACAAACTGAATCCGACGGTACATCCATGTTAGGCAATATCAACTTAAACCTACTGCGTTCGCTGCATGTACTTCTAGAAGAGTGTCATGTAAGCCGCGCAGCTCAACGCTTGCATATTACACAGTCAGCGGTTAGCCGCCAACTTAGTCAGCTAAGAGATTTGTGTGGCGATCCTTTGTTGGTTCGTGATGGTAACAAACTGGTTCCTACTAATCGTGCTCTTCAGCTTAAAGATAAGCTCGATGACTTGCTTGGAGAGTTTGATCACCTGTTAGACGATAAACCCTTTGAGCCACGAGACTGGCAAGGTGAGTTGGTGTTGTCTTCGAGTGATTATGTGGCTCAGTATATTCTTCCTGTGATTGTTGCAGAGGTGTCCGCTGAAGCGCCGAATATCAATTTGGCTTATCGCCTGTGGCAGCCAAACTACCTTGAAGCACTGAACGAGTCGGGGATCCACTTAGCTTCTAGTATGTTTCCCACAAAGCCAGAGCATGTTTCAAGCATCAAACTTGGTGAAGACAAGTCGGTGTGTTTGATGCGCAAGTCTCACCCATTAGCTCAACAAGTGGTTTTGAGTGCAGAAGACATTGTTAACTACTCTCACATAAAGGTGACGGGGGGCGGAGATAAAGACAGCTACGCGGACATAGCATTGAAGAAGCAAGGATTTAAGCGAAGAGTCGCGCTACAGGTTCCGTTCTTTTCGTCGGCTGGTACTGTATTGATGCAAGACGATTACCTGATGATTGTGCCGGAACATATCGCCTATAACCTAGGTCGACACCTCGATACTACCTACTTTTCTTTGCCGTTTGATACGGAAATGCATACCTATTGGTTAATGTGGCACCCTAAATATGACAACGACTCTGCCCACAAATGGGCGAGAGAAAAGGCATTCCAAGCCATGAAAAAGTCGAGTTACAATATCAGTATGATTTGAAATCATAAGTGTAATGATAACCTTTGATTTCAAATGATACGTTCTGCGGATTATGGTAAGTGCCAAGTATTGAGTATTAAGCGTAGAGTGTTCAGCTGGAACGCTTTATTTTACTAGGAATGGAATGATGACAGTAACAATTTGGTTTTCTTTATTAGCGATTTGCTTGTTGGGTGCAATGTCTCCGGGCCCGAGTTTGGCGATGATCGCTAAGCACAGCTTGGCTGGTGGCCGCATGAACGGACTTATCGCAGCTTGGTCGCATGCTGCTGGTATCGGTATTTATGCGTTCGCAACCATTGTTGGTTTAGCCGTTGTGCTTGAGCAATCACCCATGTTGTTCAAAGGTATTAGTTTAGCGGGTGCTGCGTATCTGCTTTATCTCGGCGTGAATGCGTTGCGTTCGAAAGGTGGTGTTGCCGCGAAATTGGAAGCGGGGGAAAAGATGAGTTACATGCAGTCTGCTCGCGAGGCTTTCTTGATCTCTATCTTAAGCCCAAAGATTGCGCTGTTCTTCATCGCTCTGTTCAGCCAATTTGTTGCATTAGGTAATGAACTGAGCAATCAAGTGATCATTGTCTCAACGCCGTTGATTGTCGACGGCCTTTGGTACACTTTTATCACCTTGGTGCTGTCTAGCCCGTTGATTGTTGAACGTATTCGCTCAAAGGCGCAGCTGATTGACCGACTATCAGGTTTGGTGTTGATCCTGCTTGCTGTTCGTGTGGTGTGGACGATATAGCAGTAAGCGATAAGAGTAAGTTACGAGAAACGATACTCATTAAAAAAGGCTCACTAGACGTTATCTAGTGAGCCTTTTTGATTTCTATGGATTGGCTTCGACAGGTTTGAGCTTGTTAGCCTTCAGAATTCAGCACGGCATCTAACTTCGCCATAGAATCTGAGAAGTAGGGGTTGTAGGTCAAACGCGCATGGTTCTTCCCTTCTTCGCGATAGCCCCATGCTGAGTACCAAACTTCACTGGTTGCATTACATTGTTCTTCAAAGCCTTCAGCCTGACCATTAGAGCAGATCTTCTCGCTACCATTGATTCCGTAGTAAGGGTTGCTTGGTGAGAACAGTAAGCCCATGTGAGAGCCGTTCGAGATACGCTGATCTGGAATTTTCATGCTGTACTGAACAGCGCGAGGATCCTCGAGTGTCGTTTCTCCTTGCCAAACCAACACATTGTTTGGATTCGGCATCGATTCAGTAAATGCTTGCTGAACGTAGTTGGTGTCAATCACGCTGTCGCCTTCACTCATCATAATAAACACCGGCTTATCAAAGTGCTTATCTTCCAAGTCATTGCGAACGACTTCTGATGTCTCGTAGTAAACTGAAGCACCGTTCATTGGCAGTGAGTTGTAACGCAGCACATTATCTTCAGGATCTTGATCGGCCCAAGTAACAAAGTAGCTCGCTAGCTCTGCATATTGAACGGCTGACGAGCTCGGTTGAAACGCAGGAGAGAACAGCAGTAACCCAGAGATCTTTGGATCATGCATCGCCTGTGAAGTCACGAGATTCGCGCCGGTTGAATAGCCGCCTAGCCAAACAGAATCATACTCTTGCTCAAGTAACTTCGTATGATGAGCTACCACACCTTGCCAATCTTCTAGGCTCGGCTGCATTAAGTCACCCACGCGACTACCGTGACCCGGCAGTAACACGGTTCTCACTAAGTAACCTTGCTCAACCAAATGGGTAGCGATGTCTTTAAATGAGTAGGGTGAGTCACCTAATCCATGAACCAGTAACACTGCCTTGCCGTTTGGCGAGGTTGGTTGATACTCGGTTGGCGAATTGAGTTGGATCTCGAGTTGTTTGTCTTCCGTCATGAACACACGGTTTTTCAATAACCAATCTTGGGTGTCATTGACGTAGGCATCAAAGCTGTCTTGCTGATAGCTAGGCAAATCTGGAGAAGTTTCGTAAGCGGGTATTGATGTCTCGTTGGAGCAACCAACGAGACTTAAAGTCGTTAAGGCCAGCAGTGCTAGGAGGGGCTTTCTTTGCATTATGTAATCTTGTCTCTGTTGTGCTTTCACTATGTCTGAAACTGAAGTTTAGATTATTTTCTGCTTGAAAGGTCTTCGTACTCACCTTCAATAACTCCGGCATCATGGGTTGATGACTGACGAGTGTTCATATGAGCTGCGAAACCTTGTTTCTTCATTTGATTCTGAATGCGCTTGCCAGTGATTAAAGCTGCAATAGCCAAAGGAATAGCAAGGATCAAGCTTGTGAATAGTGCCAAAAGGCCAGTAAATAATGCAACAATCGTAACTAATATATTTTTCATATTCATTCCTCTTTTTCTATGTTGTTACTTTATCGCTTCTATTCTGAACGAAACATGAACGCCGTTAATTAATCTCGGAGAGTCACTATGACACGGATGTGTGCTCTTGGGGAGTTTATATGTAGTCATAATCACGCACTAAAAACATGGAATACAGCTAAGTTTAATAAAATCAATGAGTTAAAAGTTGGCACGGTTGATGCTCTATAGGGGTTGGAATAAGTCACTGTAAGCAAAGCACTTACAGCTAATAAAAATTACTGGAGCCCCTATATGTTCTGTATTCAATGTGAACAAACAATTCAAACCCCAACCGTAAAAGGCTGTTCTTTCGCACAAGGTATGTGTGGTAAAACTTCGGAAGTATCCGACCTTCAAGACGTGTTGGTGCATTCTCTTCAAGGTGTTTCTTTCTGGGCTAATTTAGGCCGTGCTTGTGATGTTATTGATACTGAAATTGATGAATGGGCACCAAAAGCATTTTTCGCAACATTAACGAACGTTAACTTCGATCCTGCTCGCATCATCGAATTTGCTCAGCAATCTCACGAGTTTAAGCAGCGTTTAGAACAACAAGTTCGAGCGGCAGCTACGTTGACCGGTTTTGAGATCCCTGCGCTTTCTGCTGCTGCTCAATTCGATCTTCCAACAGATTCTTCAGAGTTATTGGCGCTTGCCCCTCAAGCGGCGGTAAACCGCGGTCACGACTCTCAACACGAAGATGTGATTGGTCTTCGCCTTCTTTGCCTATACGGCTTAAAAGGTGCGGCAGCGTACATGGAGCACGCACGTGTTCTTGGTCAAACTGACAATGCTATTTTTGCTGAATACCACGAAATCATGGCGTTCCTAGGTACAGACCCGTCAGATCTAAAACAACTGTTAGATACGTCTATGCAGATTGGCTTGATGAACTACAAAGTAATGGAAATGCTGGATAAGGGCGAGACAGATACATTTGGTCACCCTCAACCAACAACCGTGAATGTGAAGACGAAGAAAGGTCACTGTATCCTTGTTTCCGGTCACGACCTGCATGATCTAGAAAAGATCCTTCAACAAACAGAAGGTAGGGGCATTAACGTTTACACCAACGGTGAGATGCTACCTGCACACGGTTACCCTGAACTGAACAAGTACCCACACCTTGCGGGTAACTACGGCAGCGCTTGGCAGAACCAGCAAAAAGAATTTGCGAACTTCCCTGGTGCGATCGTAATGACATCTAACTGTTTGCTTAACCCTGATGTAGGCTCATACGCTGACCGTCTATTTACGCGTAGCATCGTTGGCTGGCCGGGTGTTGCTCACCTTGAAGGTGACGATTTCAGCGCTGTGATCGATTGTGCTCTTGCACAAGAAGGCTTCAAGCATGACGAGATCGAGCAAATGATCACTGTTGGCTTTGGTCGTAACGCATTGATGGAAGCAGCGCCTGCGGTTGTTGAGCAAGTGAAAGAAGGCAACATTAAGCACTTCTTCTTAGTCGGTGGTTGTGACGGCGACAAATCTGAGCGTAGTTACTACACAGATTTCACAGCTCAAGCACCAGAAGATTCAGTAATCCTGACCTTGGCATGTGGTAAATTCCGTTTTAATAAGAACCAATTTGGCGATATTAACGGCATCCCACGTCTGTTAGATGTTGGTCAATGTAACGATGCTTACTCTGCTATTCAGCTTGCTTTAGCACTGTCTAAAGAGTTTGACTGCGGCATCAACGAACTGCCTCTAACACTTGTTCTGTCTTGGTTCGAGCAAAAAGCGATCGTTATCCTGCTTACTCTGTTTGCTCTTGGTGTGAAAGGCATCTACACAGGCCCAACAGCGCCAGCGTTCCTAACAGAAAACCTACTAAAGATTATTCAAGACGAGTTCGATATGCGTTCTATCTCAACGCCAGAGCAAGATCTTAAAACAATCTTAGCGGCTTAATCTAAGCCAACTCCTAAGCCCCGTTGTTGTGACGTTTTTCAAAAACAGACAACGGCGGGGCTTTTTCGATTTAAATCCTTAGTCATTTAATCATCTAGTCATTAGCAAGGTACGCGAACTATGTATGCATGGTCGGATAGCGATTCAATCAATTTAGTGTGTTTAAAGAAATGGCATGAGACGCCAGATACGGTCAGCTTTGAGCTTGGCAGCATTCCACAAGACTTACATTTTAATTTTAAGCCAGGGCAATTTATTACTCTGGGTTTAGATATGCCGACGAAAACGGATTACCGTGCTTATTCAGTGGCTTCTTGCCCGGAAGATAACTGTCTGAAGTTGACGGTCAAGCGTGTGGAAGGTGGTTTGGTTTCGAACTTTATTGTTGATGAGCTTGATGAAGGTGATGAGGTTTCTGTGTTGAAGCCGGCAGGCGCGTTTAACTGTATTGATTGTATGCCAACGGCGACAAAGAAAGTAACGCTAGTGAGTGCAGGCTGTGGTATCACACCAGTAATGGCGATGGTCAAGTATTGGCTATCTCAAGACAGTGACATCGAGATTGATTTTGTCCACATGGCACGCAACAAGCTTGAGACTATCTACTTTCAAGAACTTCATCAGCTCGATGAATTACATGCGAATTTCAACTTAAAACTGCTGCTAAAAGACAACGAAGGAACAACGGCTCCTCAAGGTCGTTTAGATAAAAACTGGTTAGTGAAACTGAGCCCAGATATCTTAGATAGAACGGTTTACCTGTGTGGGCCTGTAGGCTTCATGCAAGACATTGAAAGTTATCTGAAAGAACTTGAGTTCAACATGGATAACTTCTATCAAGAAAGCTTCACTCCTGCTACTCAGAATGCTCAATCAGAAGCGTCAAAAGCCGAAGTTGCTGACGATACGAATAGTGCTGTTAAGGTATTTGTGCCAGCGTTCGGAGCTGAAGTTGAAGCGGAAACTGGTACACCATTGGCGGATTCATTAGAAAAAGCAGGCGTTCCAATTATCATCGCTTGTCGCAGCGGGATTTGTGGCTCGTGTAAATGCAAAGTGACCAAAGGGTCAGTGGAATCAAGCAGCCAAGAGACATTGACGCCAGAACAGATTGAGCAGGGGTACGTGCTTGCATGTTCAAGCTCCATTCAGTCAGATGTTGAGGTTGAGCTATAACAGACGTGAAGCAGTGTAAGAGTGATGAAGACAAGGTCTTGTCATAGGCGCTAGATGTAAAAAGGCCACCTAGATCAGTTAGAGAGAGCAGATCTAAGTGGCAACCCTCTTGTTTATACGGGGGAGTAAAACAAAAGGGGTTGCGAAGCCCATACAGACTTCGCAGATATAGTTATTATGTTGTGGAGCTTGTTGCGATGGACGTATCTACAAGAGCGAAGTTGATTAAACTTCAGGGTATGTCTTGTAGCGAACACCCATCATCTGTTCCATACAGTGAACAACTTGGCAGCTGTAGCCAAACTCGTTATCGTACCAAATGTACAGCACGGCACGGTTGTCTTGTGCGATAGTCGCCACACCGTCAACCACACCTGGGTGACGAGAGCCAACCAAGTCTGTAGATACAATCTCAGTTGAGTCTGTGTAATCGATTTGTGCAGACAAAGCAGAAGACAGCGCCATTTCACGTAGGTACTCGTTCAACTCTTCTTTGTTTGTGCCTTTCTCAAGGTTTAGGTTTGCTACTGCCATTGATACGTTTGGCGTAGGTACGCGAATCGCATTACCTGTTAGCTTGCCTTCCATTTCTGGCATTGCTTTTGATACCGCTTTAGCAGCACCAGTCGATGTCAGTACCATGTTCAATGACGCAGCACGGCCACGACGATCACCTGAATGGAAGTTATCGATTAGGTTTTGGTCATTGGTAAATGAGTGAACCGTTTCGATGTGACCAGACAGTACGCCAAACTTGTCGTGAACTGCTTTCAATACTGGCGTGATTGCGTTGGTGGTACAACTTGCTGCAGAGATGATGGTGTCTTCTGGTTGAATAACATTTTCATTCACACCAAATACAACATTCTTGATGTCGCCTTTACCTGGCGCAGTTAGTAGAACCTTCTTCGCACCGTTACATGCTACGTGTTGGCTTAGGCCTTCCGCGTCACGCCATACACCTGTGTTATCAACCACAAGTGCGTTTTCAATACCGTAAGCCGTGTAATCCACTTCTTCTGGTTTGTTTGCGTAGATAACTTGGATGAAGTTGCCGTTTACGATGATTGCTTTACGTTCTTGGTCTACAACAATGCTGCCGTTGAACTGGCCGTGAACAGAGTCACGACGGAGTAAGCTAGCACGTTTTTCTAGGTCGCCATCTTTGCCGCCACGTACAACGATTGCGCGTAAACGAAGTGGGTAACCTGGGCCGCTTTTCTCTACAAGAATACGAGTTAACAAACGACCGATACGACCGAAGCCGTACAACACGACGTCACGAGGTTTCGTCATCGCGTCGCCTTCAAGCGAACCCATTAGAGCTGTTTGAAGGAAATCATCCATCGCGCTAAGGTCTTCGTGGTTTTCCCAGTACTGAGCTGCTAGACGACCAACATCAACGCGGCATGGAGACAAGCGCATTGATAGTAGATGCTGGATAATTGGTTGAGTTTGTTCTGCGGTTAGCGGTGAGCCAGTGTAACGTTTTGCGATGCGGTGAGCTTTGATGATGTCGATAGTTGTCGCGTTAACTAGGGTCTTACCGAAGAGGATAACTTCTACGCCTTTTTGGCGGTATAACTGACCTAAAGTTGGAGCGATGGATTCAGCAATGGTTTGACTAGTTTGCCAATCTAGGAGGTGCTTTTCGGGACTCATCTTTACTCGGGACCTTTCACGTTAAGTTTCTGCAGTCATGGCGGTTGTAGGGAAGCCAATCAGCATAGGGGATTTGAGGCATCAGGCTGTGGTCTATATTGCCACTTAAATGTGCTTGATATGTCTTGTGTGTAACTTGTAATTTTTATGTGGCAGGATTGTAAGGTACGACGGGTTATTCTGCTAGGAAAAATAAATGTAGACAAAATGTCTGTAAATTGACTTTATATTAGCCAAAAATCAAGATTTCAACGTCGATAAAGACTATTGACTTTAACAATCTGTAGCACTTATTTTTCGTCAAAAAATACTCAAATCAAAATGTAGTATGTAATAAAGGTCATGGTGATCATTAAATATGTGATCATTGACTCAGGTTACACGTAAAGAGTAAACGACAAATAAGGTAATCAACGTCCTTTCTTGTTCGACTTTTGAATAAGCGGAGTTCGAGTGCAAAAAGTCCATCACGCAAACGATTGGATGTCACAATTTTACCTGAATCATCTAATTATTTGTTATGGCAAGTCATCATTCACAGTTTAGTTGAGTCGTAGTAAGTGGATGTTCACTTGTTATGTGGGTGATAACAACTGGAGAAAGTGTCTTTTGTTTACATCGTGCTTGCTTAAACCTTTCTCGTTTAGAGCTCATTTGTAGAAATCTCCCGCGCGTAAAGCTCACTTATTCCAAGTATGCTCCTTCGCTTTAAAGCTCCGTTCTGGATATCAGTTGGTTCTAATTTTTCGTTCTGGGCTCAGAGTAACGTTTGTTCATATCCAATTTGATCAATAACCCCCTGTTAATGTCCTATCCTTAATCTGGGCTAGGTAAATTACTTTCGGGAAGGGAGTAGTTATAAAAATGATAAATATATCAATTAGATGGCGTCTTATTTTTCTTTCTACGGTTTCTGTACTCATTATGTTTGGGTTTACAGTGAATGAAGTGCTTAAGAACGAAAAGAAGATGAATCACCTTGAAACAACCCGTATTAAGGTTGAAGCGCTTCAATCTTTTAATACGATTTCAAGTGATGCTTATCGATGGTTGGTTCTGTCTAATGACTCTTCAGAGAAAGGTCTGCTGCTTTTAAAACTGAAAACTGATTTGACTAGGCTAGCTCAATACGAGAAACAGCTTCAACAGTTCGACAGTAATTGGACTGTTGAACCACAGCTGGTTGAGCTTAAGAGTGTATTAGAGAGACTCGCCCGTGTAACCTCCAGTATTAACAGGGACGCATCACAGGTTACTGATAACAACACGCAATTGACAGAGCGTGCCTTCGACTTGTTAAAAGGCGTGTTAATGGAGCTATCTGAATATCGTATTAACATTGTGGATGAAAAAGTCAGTCAAGCTAACGCGATGTTTATCAATCTTACTCATTACGTGTTCTGGACTCAGCGAGAAGCGTGGCTGAGTTACCGTTTGTATCGCTCTCCGGAGCTGATTGATCAATATTTATTGAGTTATGTTGGTGCTTTAGAAAGGCAGCAGCAATTATTAGATATGTTTTTCCGATCAGGTAGTCGCTCGTCTGAAATTAGAAAGCTACTAAGTACGTTTTCTAAAGATGAATTTCAAAACCGATTTACCGATCGAATCCTCAAAGGTGACTTCTCTTCACCTGAAATATATGAACATGTGGAAGGTTTAGAACGAAAGAAGTTGGCGATTTCAAAGGCAGTGGGTGCTTATACCAAGCAATTACAGTTTGATCTGACCAACAATATAGCGCTACAAAAAAAGCAAACCCTGATCATGACCTTGCTTATTCTTGCCATTTCAGGTGTGTTGTTGTGGCTCGGTGTAGCAACGTCTCTTCGCTTAAATCGAAACTTATCGATTATCCTAAGAGGGGTATCTGAATGCGCAGATAGCTACGGTGAACCCAAGGTGATTCAGATTCAAGGGAACGATGAACTCACCGAGTTCACTGAAACTCTAAATCGAGTGATGGAGCGTAACTACTTTCACAATAAAGAGTTGATAACAGCAAAAGAAGACGCGATTTCGGCCAATAAAGCCAAAAGCGCATTTTTAGCCAATATGTCACATGAAATACGCACGCCACTTAACGGTATTATTGGCATGGCTGAGATCTTATCTCAAAGCCAACTTAGCGCAAATCAGCAAGAAGTATTAGGGGATATTGAATCGTCTTCTCACTCTTTGCTAGTCCTACTTAATGACATCCTCGACCTATCTAAAATCGAGTCGGGTAACTTGATGTTGTCACCACACAATGCTGATTTACGAGAGGCGGTCTATGACTCTGTAAGTGTGATTCTGTCGAAAGCGATAAGTAAGGATATCGAGCTCGACATCAATATCGACTATCAAACGCCGCAACAACTGTTTTTCGATGAGTACCGCGTGAGACAGGTGCTGACCAATCTGCTTTCGAATGCCATTAAGTTTACGTCCAAGGGCACAATTACCACGGACATTGCTTATACCCCTATGTCTATGGGCAGGGGTAAGCTGGAATGCAGCGTGTCTGATACCGGGATTGGGATTGAACCAGAGAAGTTAGAATCCATATTTGAACCTTTCACTCAAGAAGATGGCAGCATTACCCGCCAATTTGGTGGTACGGGGCTAGGGCTTGCGATTTGTCGACAGCTTGTTGATTTGATGGGGGGCTACATTACCGCACGTTCAGTGAAAGGAGAGGGCTCTACATTCACGTTTTGTTTGTATGTCGATGTTGTAGAAGCGCCTGTTCAAACTTTCGATAACCTGAGCCGAGCGACGATCATCTCGAACTCTTTCAATTACCTTGATCAGCTTGTTAAAGAGTGTGAGCGTTTGAATGTTCGAGCCAATGTGGTGTCATCCATTGCTGCCCTTAGTGAAAGTGTAAAAGAAAGCGACTTGATACTTTATTGTCATACCTTGCATCACTCGATGGAGAAAGATCTTGCGACGTTGAAGGCGATATATCCTCTTGCCCGCGTCATCGTGTGTCAGCATCACCTATTCAAAACCAACCTAATCACAGAAACGGTCCACTCGACTCATACCTTGCCATTCTTGGGCCGACGATTCTTAAACAGCTTACAATCGCTTGATGTCGGTGAAGAGCAAGCATCAGCGGTGGAACCAAAAGATGAAGAGGTTCGCTCTCTGAATCGACGCATTTTGATCGTTGAAGACAATCTGATGAATCAAAAAATAGCGAGCTTCTTCCTTGAGCAAGCGGGTTATGAGTATTTGATTGCCAGTAATGGCCAAGAAGCGGTGGACGTCATCACTCAAGGTGCTCAGTTTGATGCCATCTTAATGGACTGCATGATGCCTGTTATGGATGGTATAACGGCGACTCGTGCGATTCGACAGTGGGAAACCACTCAACAAGCTGCGCCATTACCCATTATTGCTTTGACCGCTAGTGTCCTGGAAGAAGACATTAAAGATTGTTTTGAAGCGGGCATGAACGCCTACTTGCCCAAACCTTATAAATCTCACCAGTTGTACGATCTTTTCAGTAGCCTTGATATCGTCTAGCGGACTTCTAAGCCAAGGTTGTATTGTGCAAGACAGCGACCTACATAACTGATTTTCAACAAGGCTGCGACTAAGATGGTGCTGATGTGGGCGACAATTTGAATCGGCAGTGAGAAGTGATTGGCCATTGGATAAGCAACTATAATACTGAGAAGCATAAGCAAGGTTGTGATAGCTAGACTGAAGTTTGAAACAGAAAGCAGAGTTTGAAAGCGTTGAGTCATCGTCTTCATATTGAATTCCTAATTGCTATTATTTTCTTTTGATACTTAGTAATAGCAATTAGCGTTCCATATTTAACTTTAATTAAATATCAATGGTTTAATAAAAATCCAGATATGGGTAGTGTCAAAAAGACATGGCCAATAGATGTGTCCATTTGACTTTTTGGTGTCTTTTTAAGTTACCAGTTTCTGAAGCCGCAAGTGTCGATATGGAATCGAACGCCGGCGTACAGGCCTAACCCTACGTTATTCTTCTGCCCGTATTCAGCGTGAATTTTTTTGAGTTTAACGTGCAAATCTGCTCGAGAAATACCGTTGGCTGGGACAAGATCTAAGGCGCAGAACTCTAAGTGTTTACTTTGCAGGGCACCGCCAGCTTGTTGATTGTAGAGTTTTGAACGTTCACCAGAAACAGGAATAACCACACCGATTTCAGGCTCGATGTATTCTTGAATGTACTTCAAGGTGTTGATCATGTTGGGTACATGTTTTTTGTTGGGGAGGGTAAACAAGGTGGTGTTACTCATTGCCCAGTCTGTTCCTTGCAACAACACCAGATGTAAAGGCATGCTTTGTGTGATTCCCGCATCTTTGAGCTGTTGTCCGATCTCTCTTACTTGGTCTTCTGCGTGATTTAGAAGCATCCAGCCACGAAATGCCGAGCGAGTCGGTACCTTGTAGCCATGAACATCCACCACGAGATCCTCGTAGGTGATTTCAGTCTCTTCGGTATACAGCCTTTCAAATTCTTCTGGGTAGGGTTGAGTCGTTGATAGCGCTAAGGTAATCAGGATGCTTGAGTACATAAGGTGGCTCCATTACTTACGTTGGCTTTGCTAGTAATATTTGAATCAGTAAATACGTAAGCTTAAGTATAGACACTGGAATTTATGTACAAAAAAACCCACTATAAAGAGTGGGTTACTAACATTATTACAAGTTAATCAGCGAGGTTAGATTACTTCTTACCTTGCGTTTGCTTGTCTTCTTCTGTTAGTTCACGAATGCGGCGGCTGATGTCACGGCGAGCTTTAGAAATCTCTGCGCTCTTGATGATGTGGTCATCAACACGGTCTTCGTAGTCAGCTTTCATATTCTTGATAATGCCTAGGATCTCGTCGTGAGTCATCTCTGGCTTGATGTAATCAAGTAGGTTATCAAGAAGGTCAACACGCTTGCGGTTGTCACGAACTTTCTTTTCGTTGTCTAGAAGTTCACGCTTAAGTTTGTTCTTACGTCGTGCTTGGTTAACAATTTCAAATACGCTGCTCATAGATTCCTTTTCCTATTCGTCAAATACGTTGTCTGGTTCTGATTAAAGCACATCAATTGATGATGTAACAGTCTTTAGATCAAAGCAAAAGTAAGGTTGTTTAATTATTCGTCACTCTCGCCGATGTGCGATTGTTTTTATCTTACCGATCAAGTTAGTATCCTATGTAGATACTGCATTGATACGATATGTGAAATGAATCAACAACAATTGGAAACAGAAGATTTGGGTGACGATGTTACTGAATCTTCGGCAGAGCAGAACAAGCTTCGTGATGCGTATGTACAAGAGCGTACTTATTTGGAAGTCGTGGAAATAGAGCTAAACCGTTCTAAGATCATAATGATTGATGAACAAGGCAGAAAGAAACGAGTACCGATTTTGTCTGAGCACTAGCCAGTATTGGCTGCATTGTTAAGTGTTGAGATGGAATTATCAAAATAATAAAAAGGAAAAACGATGAACACAGTACTTTCCCCAATTGAAGCGAGAATTATCGGTTGCTTGATCGAGAAAGAAGTCACTACTCCCGATCATTACCCACTGACACTGAACAGCTTAACCACGGCATGTAATCAAAAGAGTAACCGTGAACCTGTTCTCTCTCTTTCTGAGTCAGACGTTTTAGATGCGGTTGATGGTTTGATCGGACGTCGTATGGTGAGCGATGAAAGTAGCTTCAACAGCCGTGTTAATAAGTATCAGCACCGTTTCTGTAACACTGAGTTCGGTGATCTGCAATTTACAGAGCAAGAGCGTGCAATCATCTGTTGCATGCTGCTTCGCGGCGCACAAACGCCCGGTGAACTCCGTACTCGAACAGGGCGCCTTGCAAACTTTAGTGATGTGAAAGAAGTCGAAGCAACATTAGATAAGCTAGCTGCAAGAGAAGCTGGTGCGCTAGTGGTCAAGCTACCACGCGAAGCGGGTAAACGTGAATCACGCTACCAGCACTTATTGAGCGGTGAAGTGGATGTTGAAGCGTTTGCGACGGCATCAGTAAGCGCGGCTGCACCCTCTGCGACGAGTGAAAAGTTTGAAGAGCTTGAGTCTGAAGTAGCAAGCCTACGAGCAGAAGTGGCAGAGCTTAAGGCTCTGGTTGAATCGCTGCTTTAAATGTCAGGCGCTGATAAAAATGCGGATTGGGTCGTGTACTTGATCCGCAATCGTCACAATGCCCTTTATTGTGGCGTGACGAACAATCTTGAACGTCGATTTGAACAACATCAAACCGGTAAAGGCGCCAAAGCTTTAAAAGGTAAAGGCCCACTTAGGCTGGTTTGGAGTTTTGATGTTGGCTCAAAAAGTGAGGCGTTGAAAACCGAATACGCGATCAAGCAATTGCCCAAATCCCGCAAAGAAAAACTGGTATCACTCAAACTGATTATTGAGTGGCAACAAGACAAAATTCAATATATCGAAGTCTCATAATTCATAGCCAAAATATTTATTACTGATAAAATGTTAATAATGTAAAAGCCTACAATAATTATATTTAAATGCATGAATTTAAAGGTTAATTGTTCTTGCTGTTAATGGTCTGAAATCATGATTCAACTCGCTGCTCTTAATCTCTATTCAAAATTAACATATTACTCATTTAGAATGTCGTTCTAATTAGTGTTAGACGCTATCATTTATCATCGTTGTCCTACATAATATCCATTAGCCATACAAAGAGATGGTGTCATGCTAGGTTAAAAAATGAGTCAAAGTAGCTCATATAAAACGAGAAAAATATGAAACGTTTACTTATGTTGTTTGGACTTGCCGTATTTTCTGCGTCCGCTCTCTCCCACGGTACTCATGTCCTCAATGGATATTGGGAATACCAAGATTATCTTTCCAATTTTCCAGAACAAAAAGCATTGACCGATAAAATGGTCGAGGCTGTACAAAATCACCCTGTGCCACTGAGAAGAATTCAAGACGAGCCAATTACGATTTCTGTGGTGTATCCGGGTCAACAGATCTCGGATTACTGGGTTCGTAATATTCAAGCTTTTGAGAAGCGTCTCGATAGGCTGAAGATTCGCTACCAAATAAATCAAGTATTTACCCGTATTAATGCTGATCTCGCACAGCAGAGCATTTCATTGCAAGAAGCGATTGAAAACAAAACGGACTATTTGATTTTCACGCTAGATACCACGCGTCACCGCAAGTTTATTGAGCACGTGTTGACCTCCACAGATACTAAGTTGATTCTGCAAAATATTACGACGCCAGTGCGAGCTTGGGCGGATAGACAGCCATTTATGTATGTGGGCTTTGACCATGCTACAGGCAGCTTAAAACTGGCGGACTATTTTAAACAAGTAAGCCCACCAGACAGTAAGTATTCTGTTTTGTATTACTCACAAGGCTATATCAGTGATGCGCGTGGAGATACTTTTATCCATGAAGTGAATACTGATACTAACTTTACCCTTAAGTCTTCGTTTTACACCAAATCAAACAAAGACAGTGGCTACCAAGCGGCTAAAATCAGCATAGAGAACGATAAGGATCTAGACTTTATCTATGCATGCTCAACGGATGTTGCCCTAGGTGCAGCGGAAGCTATTCGCGAATCTGGTCGAGACATCTTAGTGAATGGTTGGGGAGGTGGCTCTGCTGAACTTGAAGCCATTGCGAGGGGCGACCTAGATGTAACTATCATGCGTATGAACGACGATACGGGCATTGCGATGGCAGAGGCGATCAAATGGGATCTAGTCGGTTTGGAAGTGCCTACCGTTTACTCTGGTGAATTTGAAATTGTGACCAAGGAAGATTCCCCAGAACGTATTTCAGAACTTAAACAGCGAGCATTTAGGTACTCAGGTCAATAATGAAGAAAAGCTACGCCAGTACACCTAGGAACACTTTAGCTAGACTCATTACGCGTATCGTTATTTTAGTGATAGGCGTGATGGCACTTGGCGTGCTTATTCATAATTATGAAACCAGCAGTAACATCGTAAAGCAAGAGACGAATCGAACGGTTCAGCAAACCTCAAGCCTGATCCAAAACATGTTTGATTATCGTTTGTCGGTGCTGCAAATCCACCAAGACAGTAGTTCACACAGTGACACTCTCAGAGAGTATTTTGATACGAGCGATGAAGAGGTGCTGAGCTACTTTTTCTTTGGTGTTGACCAACGTGAGCCTGATCATGCGCCAGATTTACGCTTTGTGGCTACCCATGATGGTTTGGCTTGGGAAGATGGTAACAGTCAATTTTATGGTTTAGATGAGTCCAGCTTAAAGCATATTTCTGATGAGGTTTCGTTCAGCAGTAATTGGCATTTTATTAAACTGAGGACAAATATAGGTAAGCGTCACTTGTTGGCTCGCCGTACCCCTATTGTTGATAACGCTACTGGGGAAGTCCTTGGTCAGCTCTATATCGCCATTGTGCTTGATAACAACTTCTCTTTGGCTGAGTCAATCCAACAGGGCAGTAATAGCGAAAATATCGTGATTGAAGCGCACGGAACACCTGTTACATCGACATTCAGTGGTGATGAAAGCTATACCATTACAGACATACTCAATTATCACATATACGAGCAGTTGCCTCGTCATTTTGTCACCATCGCAACCATTAAGATCAATGCTGTTGAAACTCCTTTAATCATTCGAGCTGTTCAAAAAAATAATAATTTCATTGCGTTAGAAGAGAATTATCAGCGTGCGATCATCGTGGTGATTGTGGTGATTATATTGATGTCATTCTTTGCGCGAACTTGGATTCAAAGAAGGGTTGCCGCTGAGTTAGATAAGCTGATGGATTTCACTCGTTCAGCAAGTGATGGTGAAGAGTACAACAAGTTCGATGGTTCTAATATTTTCGAATTTCATCATATTGGTTGTACCCTTGAAGACACCTTTGAGCGCTTATCAGAACAGAATCAAAAGTTTCAAGACCTCTTTAACTTTGCTCATTCTCCTATCTTGGTTTGGTCTGATAAAGGTGACTTGATTCAGATGAACCCCGCGGCTCGTATGGCGCTATTTGACGCCGATGATAACTATGGCCCAATCGCTCAAGAATTTGAGCATCGTATGTTGCCTAACATTCAAATGGTGGTTCAAGGTTCTAAGCTAACGGGTATTAATGTCCCCATTGGTGAAAAGGTGTTTCGCTGGAATATGTCTGCTATTCGCGTAGAACACGGCATCACAGGTGTGGTAGTGCAAGGACAAGATATTACTAAGCTTATCGAGGCTGAACGACAAGCCGATCGAGCAAGAGAAGAAGCAGAGCACCTTGCCAATGTACGTGCAGACTTTTTAGCTAAGATGAGTCATGAAATTCGCACGCCACTTAATGGTATTCTCGGTGTGTCGCAGTTGTTGAAACGCTCTATGCACAGTGAAGACAACCGCGATCAGGTGGATGTACTGTGTAATAGTGCGGAACATTTACTAGCGGTACTTAACGATATCTTGGATTTTTCAAAGATTGAGCAAGGGCAGTTCAATATTCAAAAGAAAAATTTCCGCTTAGGGGAGTTAGTTAATACCTTAGAAAGTATCTATCGCCCGCTTTGCGAGGATAAATCGGTCGCGTTCACTATTGTGAACCACTTGGCTGATGATATTGAAATCAACACCGACCAAGTGCGCCTTAATCAGATTATGTTTAATCTCGTGAGTAACGCTCTTAAATTTACTCATCAAGGCGGTATTTCTGTTAGCTTTGAACTTGAAAGTATCTTTAACTCAGAGCACGCCAGTTTAATCGTTCGAGTGAAAGATACCGGTATTGGTATTGATGAAAGTAAGATTGATGCTGTGTTTGAACCCTTTGTTCAAGCAGAAGAGACTACGACACGTGAGTATGGTGGGACAGGGTTAGGCTTAACGATTGTAAAAAGTTTGGTCGATATGTTGGAAGGGGACATTCAAGTTCGCAGCGAGATAGATCAAGGCTCGGAGTTCATTATAGAAATCCCTGTGATCGTGCTCGCCAAACCGCTATTGGCTGAGGCCAAACAACAAGCAGAAGTTGAACCGCAGGCATTGTTTAGTCGACCTTTGGATGTGTTGTTGGTGGAAGACAATCACACCAACGCGTTTATTGCGCAGGCTTTTTGTAAAAAATATGGCATGGTCGTGACTTGGGCAAAAGATGGCTTAGAAGCAATAGAGATGGCTAAGATGATAAGTTATGATCTGATCTTGATGGATAACCAACTTCCTAATCTCGGTGGTGTTGAAACCACTCAGCAACTAAGAGATGAGATGGGTGTGTCAGCCCCAATTTATGCATGTACCGCAGATGCTCAAGAGTCAACAAGAGACAGTTTTATGGCCGCTGGGGCGAATTACGTGATTGTAAAACCCATTAAAGAACAATCACTACATCAGGCCTTTGTGCACTTCAAAAACTCATATTGGAATGAGGCTTAGTTAAACAGTTGCATGCTGAAACACTGGTTTGCTCAAGCTGCGGTTTACTGAAGTCGCGCTTTAAAGAGGTAGTGTTTCGAAGCGGAAATTTAAAGCCTAAATAGAGCCTGCTACAAAAGCTTGCTCTAAAAGCAGCGTTTTTAGCTCGTCACTCATATCTAAGTGCTCGGGGAATTGGATGCCGAATAGCCAACCCTGTCCCTGTCTTTTCTTACTCACTACTTTGTAAACCAAGTCGCTATCTAAGTGTTCATTCAAGAGAGAGTTGACCTTTATTTTCCAGCCTACGTCGATATCTGATTGCTGAGTAAGATAGATCCCGCAACCTGACACTGAAAAATCAACCAGAGTTGCATCCAATGACAAGGTGTCAAAGGTCACTTCACAGTTGAGGCGTACCTTGTATCTTTCGTGTTCTCTGATTGGTTTAGTGGCAAAGCTTGAAGGTGGGCGCAGGAAGATAAGATGCGCGGGTGAGGTGATATGAGCCAATACATTGGTCTTAAATGCGACGATGTGACCAAGCTCAGTATCGGTAATGGCGCGAACTATAGTATCGACATTGATGAGCTTTCTGAGTGTCAGTGCTTCGGTCGCTTTTTGTGACAGTTCAAGGATAAGGTACTGATCTTGTTTGTGTCCGATATAGAGCGTACTGATCTGGATTGAATCGTCTGGGCCAAATTCCAATACACCTGCTGTTTTTGTACCTGGTTTTAGGTATCTGAACAGTTCTAAGTTTTTATCTTTATGCATATTCGTTACTGAACAATGTTAACCATCTGATAAAATAATATAACGTCCTGATAAAACTATGTCATTAGTTTCATTAAGGTAATTAGCCGTGTACAACAAAAAAAATGACGAGCTATCCTAAGTAAACAACGGCTTACTCTTGTCGAAAAAAAAGATACACTGCTGTACATTACTTACTTGATGGAGAAATAGTAAATGGAACTGGAAACCTTATTAAGCACGTTAGCTGAAACCCCGGAAAGCGTGCAATTTGAAGATACGATGCAAGTGATAGAAGCACGCTATGACTTTTCAGAGTGTGAATTTCGCAACGGTGATGTTGTGAATGCAGCCGGTCAGAATAACGGTTCGTGTAAGATTTTTGCTTTTGGTTTAGAGCAAGGCCTATCAGCAGAGCAAACATTGGCTTGTTTTGGTCAATTTTATCGTAACGACGTGTTAGGTTTTCCAGAGAATACCGACCATCAAAATATTCGCAACTTCATGGTTTATGGCTGGAATGGTATCCAGTTTTCTCAGCCTGCGCTTCTTGAAAAAGCGAAGTAGACACTAACCAGGTAACGATTAGGTCGAAATTTAATCTCAGTATTTTGAAGCGAGAAAGCAATCTCTCGCTTTTTTGTATATGTTGAACCTGCTCGTAACTTGCTGAATAGGTTATAAACTACTGAACAGGCAGGGCAGACAAGCACTTACGGCACATACAAACTCCAGCCTTTGGAATACCGCTTGTATCGCGCTTCTCTAATTCAAAACACCAACACGTGTCTTTACCAGCGCTGATATCGCATTGAGCGGGTTCATTACATTGGGGACATTGGTGAGTTGAACTCGCGCCACTGACGTTATCCATAACAGAATCCCTTTCGCTTTCAGATAAGCCTTTCCAACCTATAATTTCATCCATTGTGCGAAAGCAGCCGCTACACATTCCGCCATTATTTTTACAAGCCGCTCGGCAAGGTGTTTTCATTTATCTAACCTGTGATTCATTTGGGCTGAAATGTAGCATATTTGTTTGGCTATTAAGAGTCAGAAAAATAAAAATGACCAAGCGAAAGAAGTAAATGACCTCGTAATTTCAAGGCTTTTCATGTAGCATCTCGCCCCTTTTGTTGCGTGGGGGATATTATGTTTATTGGATTTGATTATGGAACAGCGAACTGTTCTGTCGCGGCGATGGTTAATGGAGAACCTAGCCTGTTACCACTAGAAGGTGACAACCACTATATTCCCTCAACTGTGTTTGCTCCTACTCGCGAGAGTGTTTCTGAGCATCTATTTCGCCATTTAAACATCAAGCCAAGTGATGCGGTTGGTGAGCAAGTGTTACGACGTGCGATTGCATTGAACCGAGAAGAGAGTATCGACCTAGTACCGGAAGATATGGCATTTGGTCAGGCTGCGTTGGATCTCTATTTAGAAGACCCTCGTGACGTTTATTATGTTAAGTCCCCTAAGTCTTTCCTTGGTGCGAGTGGACTGCATGATGTTCAGGTGAGCTTTTTCGAAGATTTAGTGTGCGCCATGATGGCAAATATTAAACACCAAGCTGAGCTTACGACTCAAGAGCAGATCAAACAAGCCGTCATCGGCCGACCAATTAACTTTCATGGTCGAGGTGGAAAAGAGGCGAACAGACAAGCTGAAGATATACTGTCTCGCGCAGCTAAGCGTGCCGGTTTCTTTGATATCGCTTTTCAATTTGAGCCAGTAGCTGCAGGTCTTGATTACGAAAGCACCTTAACTGAAAACCAAACGGTATTGGTTGTGGATATTGGCGGTGGTACCACCGATTGTTCATTGTTAGAAATGGGACCAACTTGGTCTGGTAAAGCGGATCGTACCCAGAGTTTGCTCGCACACAGTGGACAAAGGGTAGGGGGCAATGACCTCGATATCTATCTTGCGTTCAAACAACTGATGTCACCTTTTGGTATGGGCAGCAAAGGCATTTCGGGTATCGATATGCCACTGACTCAATTCTGGAATCCAATTGCGATTAATAATGTTGAAGCTCAAAAGAATTTCTATTCAAGAGAAAACCTAGCAGCATTGAAATTACTTCGTAAAGAAGCGTCAGAGCCTCAAAAGCTAGAACGTTTGATGAAGGTTTATCATGATACTTTAGGTTACGGCATTGTGCGCAGAGCGGAAGAAGCTAAGATCGCGCTGGCAGAATCCTCTCAATATCGTGCTGCGATTAATGTTGCCTCTGAATTGGTCGAGGTGGACATCTCAATCGAACAGATGGTTGAAGCGATTGAAACACCAAAGTCTAAGATGATTGAGTTGGTTAAAGAAGCGATTCAACAAGGTCAGAAACTGCCAGACGTAATCTACATGACGGGTGGTTCAGCTCGTTCACCGATACTTCGTGAAGCTGTACAACAAGCTGTGCCTAACGTACCTATTGTGAGTGGCAACTATTTCGGTTCGGTAACTGCAGGTTTAGCTCGCTGGGCTGAAGTTTGCTTCAAATAAGAGTTTAATGATGTGTTATTAAGGGCAACCGGTCGCTGATTGGTTGCCCTTTTTTTGTATTTTTTTTAGTGAACTTTCAATTGAGTGATTTTTCCTAGCTCAAATTGGGAATTGTTTCACAAAGAAAAATATTTCAGCTGAGTTCTGTGTGTTACAAAATGTTTCAAGGTTAAAGATATGTCACTCAATGGTCTAATGAGTAATATGTTGCTTTGAATTTTAATGCTACTTTTGCGATTGAAAAATCAAAAATTGATGAGCCATCAGTCTCAAAATATAAAAAAGGTCACGACAGGTTTGTGTTCTATCTTTTTGTTTAATATTGATTTTTTGTTTTTTTATAGTGTGATTTGTTTTATTTTATATATTTTAATGCAACTTTTTTGTCATTCGTATATTAGTGTTTTCCTACTTGTTAAATGCAGGTAACAACTTCTCCGTAAGCACGAGGTTGTTAGTGAAAAACTCACCCAGTTACAAATGGATATGACAATGAATAAGAAACTTTTAGCGCTAGCAATTTCTGGTGCAGTATTTGGTACACAGGCAGTTGCAGTAGAACTTTACAACGAAGACGGCACAACATTCTCAGTTGGCGGCCACGTTTCAGTTGCAGTTGGTGACGTAAACAGTGGTGACCGTATCAACGAAGATGATATCGGTGTAGAGTCTGTTTCTCCACGTATTAACTTCAACGCTACTCATGAACTAGGTAACGGCTTTACTGCTGATGCTAAAGGTGAATGGGCGCTAAACATGCTTGACGGCGGTGATGAAGCATTCACAACTCGTTTAGGTTACGTTGGTCTAACTCATGATGACCTAGGTCGTGCAGCAGTAGGTACTCAATGGGCACCTTACTACAACGTTGCTGGCGTTGCTGATATGCCAATCGCTTTCGCAAACGACTTTATTTACGATGATCACGGTAATCTAGGTACTGGCCGTGGTGAAGAGATGGTGAGCTACGCTAATGCACTAGACTTCGGAAACGCAGGCTCTCTAAGTGCAGCTGTTGCATGGCAAGGCCGTAAGGCAGATAAAGACAATGGCAACGATTACGGAAACCGTGGTCAGTTCGCTTTGAACTACGCTATTGCTGACTTCACTGCAAACTACGCTTACAACACAGGTGACGTTGATTACGCAGGTTTTGTTGGCTCAAAAACTGCTGATTCTCACGTATTAAGTGCAACTTACGGTTCATACGGCGCGGAAGGTCTATACCTTGCAGGTGTATACGCAATGAACAACTACATGAACTCTGCGACTGTAGGTAGCTTCACTGGTGTACTAGAAGAGTCTGTAGCAATTGAATTACTAGCTTCTTACGCTCTATCTAACAGCCTTAACCTAAGCGTTAACTACGAAGCGGTAGAAGACGACAAGAACAGCGAAACTGTATACAGCACGACTGCTCTACAAGCTGAATACAACTTCACATCTCAGTTCGTAGGTTTTGCAGGTTACCAGTTTGATCTTCAAGGTTCAGGCCTTTACAAGAAAGATGCTGACGACCAGTGGCTACTTGGTGCTCGTTACTACCTATAAGTCGCAGACTTATTTAGCATAGTGTTTACTCCTTAAGTTTACCTTTTAGGATACTGTCCTAGACACCATGCTAAGCCCTCTCAAGCCTTTTGGGTTTGAGAGGGCTTCTTTCGTTCTATACGCACCTGTTTGAGCTTTTCCTTCATGTTACCGAGCCATTCATTTTATCTACGTAGCTATGGCTCTTGTTATCAGTTCTTATATGTCGCGATCTTCGGATAAAAGTATTTAAATCATTTAATTGAGCTAAAGATCAGAATTTAGATATTGGTAACCATCTTGTCGAAGATTCTCTCTTTATGATGCGGTAAACTCTGCGTTCCAAAAATAGTTCAGGGACAAACTATGAGCAGCGTTGTAGATCAGGAACAATTGATGAATTCGAAACGAACCGCAACACCAACCAAGGTGCTGTGTGTTGGGCGTAACTATGTCGATCACATTGAAGAACTTAACAATGCAATCCCTGATGCTATGGTGGTTTTCAATAAACCGAGTACCAGTGTTACGTCATCTCTGTCTTCTTTTCATCAAGAAGCACTGCACTACGAAGCCGAAATCTGTTTCATCGTCGAAAATGGCCAATATTCAGCTGTGGGCTTAGGACTAGATCTTACCAAGCGCGAGCTACAAAGTAGCTTAAAGGCGAAAGGCTTGCCTTGGGAGCGTGCTAAAGCGTTTGATGGTTCTGCTGTTCTCAGTCGCTTTGTTCCTACTACTGGCTTGGAGCTCACGGACTTGAATCTAGAGCTGTTCATCAACTGTGTTCGCGTTCAGAAAGGACATGTTGAGCAGATGCTTTACTCCCCACAAACTATCCTAGAAGAGCTGTCTTCTTATACCACCTTGCTAGACGGTGATGTTGTGATGACGGGTACTCCAAAAGGTGTTGGTGCTGTACACAAAGGCGATATCTTCCTTGGTCGCCTAAAGTGTGGCGATACGACATTGATTGAGATCGAGTGGGTAGCGAGTTAATTAATACTCTATGTTTAGTTAATAAGTTGGTTTGAATGGTTTAAGTTGGTTTTTAATTCGTACGATTTACCATCTTACAACTAATTGCATCTGGAAGGGTGTTAGTAATTGATATAAAATCCGCCTCCGTTTTTATCAATACTGAAACCCATGATCGACTTAGCCATTCTACCTGTTTACCTGACTGCCGTTGTCGCACTTCTCCTTTTGCCTGGTCCTGATATGTTACTCATCGCGAGCTCAAGTATGAGCTATGGCCGCAAGGTTGGTGTGTTTGCAAGTTTGGGTAACGCGACTTCCGGAATTATCCTGACAGTATTGGCAGCAATGGGTGTTTCAACATTGATTGCGATGAGTCCTATTGCGTTGAAAGGCCTACATTTGTTAGGTGGCGCGTACCTGTTGAAGATGGGATGGGACTGCCTGCGAACAGAACAGGGTAATGCGCCTGAGTTAACGGATAATTTTGCTGCGAAAGCTTATTATCAAAGAGCGCTAATCAGTAATCTGCTTAACCCTAAAGCCTTGGTATTCTTTGTGATGTTCTTGCCTCAGTTTGTATCGACGAATATTGAAGCGACTTCGGGCGAGCAAATGTTAGTGCTTGGTCTGCTACTGAATGTCTTAGGTTTAACGTTCAATTTCTTGCTGGTGGCATTGGTAGGTACTATCGGTAAGTCACTGGTAGAAAATGCTAAGTTCCGCACCTATCAACAGAAAGTGATGGGCGGAGTCTTCATCGTGTTGGCTATCTGGATGTTGTCTTCTTTCTTTACTTCGTAGACGAATCAAACCAGACATCTTTTTGCGGTTAGCCGCTGAGACAAAATGGACGCTTCGAGCGTCCATTTTGTTTTTAATCGTTAAGAATTCAGTTCTTGCTGGTGTTGCTCGATGAGTTTGTCCATGTACTCTTCACCACGTAGGCGAGTGTCTTCGTATGTTTCTGTCCCTTCGAACTTTGTCACAGTCTCATAATAGACTTTCACTTTCGGTTCTGTGCCGGAAGGTCTTACGATAATGCGTGAGCCGTCCTCGAGATGATAGATGAGCACATCACTGGAAGGCAGGTTAATGGCTTCAGTATTGCCCCCAATGACGAAGCGCAAAGAAGACTGTAGATCTTCAATCACAGAGATAGCGACTCCGTTTATTGTATTAGGTTGTGCCGATCGGAGTTTAGAGCCAATCGACGGTGAATCTGGGTCGAGGGCAATACTTCGTTGCGCGTTGGTGTGAACCCCATGTTCAAATGAAATCTGAGCAAGGAGATCCCAAACCGTTCGGCCTCGAGATTTTAACTCTTCAACCAATTGAGCAAACACGACGATTGCCGATAGCCCATCCTTGTCTCGTACCTGAGTACCAATGGTGTAGCCTAACGCTTCTTCATAGGCGAACAAGAACTCGTTCTGCTTATCTTCTAACTGCATGCCAATATTAGCTAACCATTTAAACCCGGTCAGCGTTTGGAAATAAGTCGCACCATGAGATTGAGCCACTTTTTCAAGTAAGGTTGAAGAGACAATACTGTTGCCAACTAACTGGTTTTTGGTATGCGGCTTTGAGAGTAGATAATGAGCGAATAGCACGCCGACTTGGTCACCCGTGAGCATTTTGTATGAGTCATCATCTGTTCTCACTGCAACGGCAAATCGGTCTGCATCTGGGTCATTGGCACAAGCAATGTCGGCATCGACACTTTTTGCTAAGTTAACCACCAGATCCATCGCGCCTTTTTCTTCCGGATTCGGGAAGTTCACGGTCGGGAAGTTACCATCGGGCTCTCTTTGCTCGGCGACGCTGAACACCTTATGGAAACCAGAATCATGAAGAAGATCCTCAGCCATTTGCGCGCCCACACCATGCATTGCAGTGTAGGTGATGGTGGTGTTCGCCGATTCAATATCTTTACTCACGTATGGGCTCTGATTGATAGCAGCTCGGTAGGTCTGATAATAACCTTCAGTTAACCATACCAACTTACCTTGTGTTTCAGCATCATTAAGGCTCATCAAAGGGATAGGCTTGGTTGATGCGATATCGATTTCAGCGGCAATGCCAGCATCATGCGGAGGAATGATTTGCGCGCCATTCTCCCAGTATACTTTGAAGCCATTGTATTCTGGCGGGTTATGGCTGGCCGTCACCACAACAGCCGCTGCGGCGTTGAAATGCTCAATACCAAAAGCAACGATAGGGGTTGCAGCGACATTCGAGGTTAAGTAAACCTTAATGCCTAAAGCCGTGAGTACGGAAGCAGTATCAACAGCGAACTGCTTTGAATCTAAACGGCCGTCATAGCCCACAACCACACCACGAATCTTGGCATTTGCAACGTGCTCTATTAAATAGTGACCAAGCCCTGTCGCGGTTTCTTGTATCACTAAGCGATTCATTCTATTTGGACCACATCCAACTTTGCCTCGAAGACCTGCTGTTCCGAACTCTAATCGTTGAGTAAAGCGGTCTTCAAGTTCGTCATGCATTCCTTCATCGATGAGGTGTTGAAGCTCTTCACGAGTTCTTGGGTCTGGGTCTCTCGCTAACCAATTCATTGCATCTTGCATAATCACTAAACCTTTTAATGTCTGTATGACTTACTGTTGAGTTAACTTAAGTGATATTGATTATCATTTCTATGAAAGCAATCGTAAAACTCGATATAAAATAAATTCCAACGTCAAGAGGGCATGTAGCTTAGTTACTTCAAATAATTGACTGTTTAGTAAGTAAACTTACCTTGAACTATTGGATATCACTAACTAGCCTTTTACATAAATATAACAAAATTTAACAAATTCGCCGTTTTTGAATCTTTCATGAAAACCTCTCACGTTTCTGAGCCGTATTGGCTCATGGGGAGATATGAGGTTGATAGTGTCTTAAAGCTGTCTCCATGCGAGTTGTAGATTGAGATTCAGCCTTTTCATGTGTAGTCGGGATAACAATGAATGTTGCCTGGCTCGTAATGACATGTAGTTCGTAATGAAACATAGCTCGTAACGACATTTAGGTCGCAAGTATCCAATTAGGAAGGATAAGGAGAGATCTTTTGAAAAGATTACTGGTTAGGCTAGCGTGGCTTTTGAAGAGTTTTGTTGTGGTTTTAGTGTCGCCTTTAGTGCATGCAAGTAGTGAATACAACATGACAAGAGGCGTGACTGAGATCAGCAGTGAGGTTTATGAACTTCATATGCTTATCTTCTACATCTGCTGCGCAATTGCCTTCGTTGTTTTTGGGGTGATGTTCTATTCGATTTTGAGACACCGAAAGTCGAAGGGAGCGGTGGCGGCTCACTTTCACGAAAGCACCAAAGTTGAAATCCTCTGGACCATCATTCCAATTATTATTCTTATTGCTATGGCGATACCCGCGACCAAAACCTTGATTGCTATGGAAGACACCTCTCAATCAGATCTGACCGTTAAAATCACTGGATCACAATGGAAATGGCATTACAGCTATTTTGGTGAAGACGTCGAATTTTTCAGCCTTCTAGCGACCAGTGACAAAGAAATCGAAGGCATTGAAGTGAAAGGGGCTCATTACCTGCTAGAGGTTGATAAGCCATTAGTTCTTCCTATTGATAGAAAAGTTCGCTTCTTGATGACCTCTGACGATGTGATTCACTCGTGGTGGGTTCCTGCCTTTGCCGTTAAGAAAGACACTATCCCGGGGTTCATTAACGAAGCGTGGACAAAAATAGATGAACCCGGTGTATATCGTGGCCAGTGTGCTGAACTGTGTGGCCGAGCACATGGCTTTATGCCGATAGTGGTGCATGCCATGGAAGAAGACGAGTTTGATGCATGGCTGGCGGAACAAAAAGAATTGGCGATAGCCGCACAACAGGCGGCTCAAGATGCATTAGACGCGTCACTTTCTTTGGAAGAGCTGAACACCATCGGTGAAGAGGTTTACAAAACTCGATGCGCGGTCTGCCACCAAGCGAACGGTGAGGGTATTCCTGGTGCATTCCCCGCTATTAAAGGTAGCCCAGTTGCTCTAGGAGATGTCGATGTGCATATCGACACCATTGTTTATGGTCGTGGAGGCACGGCAATGCAAGCCTTCGATAACCAGTTAACCGAGAAAGAGATCGCTGCGGTAGTCACTTATCAAAGAAATGCATGGGGTAATGACACGGGCGATATTGTTCAGGCTTCAGATATTAACGCTTACAAGGTTAAACAAGAAGGCGGAGCCCAAGCACCTGACGAACAGGGCTCAACGGATGAAGCACAAAGTGATGCTAAGGAGCAGCTATGAGTTCACCAATCAATAAGCCGGTGAAATCGGCGCCTGCAGAAGATCAGGCCTTAAGCCATTCTGTGGAAGGCACATTGGACAGCAATGACTTGTCTCTGGATGATCACGATTCTCACGCCGCTCCAAAAGGGTGGGCACGTTGGCTGTATTCAACCAATCATAAAGACATAGGCACATTATACCTGTGGTTCAGCTTTTCGATGTTCTTAACTGGCGGCGCGATGGCAATGGTGATCCGCGCTGAGCTATTTCAACCGGGCTTGCAGCTTGTTGAACCAGACTTCTTCAACCAAATGACCACAGTGCACGGCTTGATCATGGTGTTTGGTGCGGTAATGCCTGCATTCACGGGACTCGCTAACTGGATGATCCCTATGATGATCGGGGCGCCAGATATGGCGTTGCCTAGAATGAACAACCTCAGTTTCTGGATTCTGCCTTTTGCCTTCTTAATCTTAATTGGCTCTCTGTTTACAGAGGGAGGTGGCCCGAGTTTTGGTTGGACATTCTACGCGCCGCTGTCAACGACTTACGGCCCTGATAGCACGGCGCTGTTTGTCTTCTCTGTTCATATTATGGGGATCAGTTCGATCATGGGGGCGATCAACGTCATTGTGACCATCGTGAACATGAGAGCCCCGGGTATGACTTGGTTTAAATTGCCAATGTTCGTTTGGACTTGGTTAATCACCGCTTTCTTGCTGATAGCCGTAATGCCCGTTCTCGCTGGGGCGGTGACCATGGTGTTGACCGATAAATACTTTGGGACGAGCTTCTTCGATGCGGCTGGTGGTGGTGACCCCGTCATGTTCCAACATATATTCTGGTTCTTTGGGCACCCCGAAGTATACATCATGATCTTACCGTCGTTTGGTATTGTCTCTGCCATCATCCCAGCCTTTAGTGGTAAGCGTTTGTTTGGTTATCATTCAATGGTGTATGCGACCTGTAGTATCGCGATCTTGTCTTTCTTAGTGTGGGCACATCATATGTTCACTACGGGGATGCCGGTTTTTGCTGAACTGTTCTTCATGTATTGCACCATGTTGATTGCGGTTCCGACGGGAGTGAAAGTCTTTAACTGGGTAGCAACCATGTGGCGAGGCGCGTTGACCTTCGAAACACCAATGCTGTTCACCATCGCCTTTATTGTTCTATTCACGATAGGCGGCTTGTCAGGATTGATGCTCGCTATTGTTCCTGCTGATTTCCAATACCATGACACCTATTTTGTAGTGGCTCACTTCCACTATGTTCTGGTTACCGGTGCGGTGTTCTCGATAATGGCCGCAGCCTATTATTGGTTACCTAAGTGGACCGGGCATATGTACGATCACAAACTCAGCCTGTGGCATTTCTGGACGTCAGTAGTCTCAGTGAATGTCCTTTTCTTCCCGATGCATTTCTTAGGCTTGGCGGGGATGCCACGTCGTATTCCAGACTACGCTATTCAGTTCGCTGACGTTAACCAAGTAGTGTCGATTGGTGGCTTTGCTTTTGGTTTGTCTCAATTGATTTTCTTATGGTTAGTCATCAAGTGCGTAAAAGGCGGTGAGCCTGCATCAAGCAAGCCTTGGGATAGAGCTGAAGGACTTGAGTGGACAGTACCAAGCCCAGCACCTCATCACACCTTTACTCATCCACCTAAAATCGATTAGAGGGATGCACAATGAATGATAAGCAAAGCGAGATAGATAAAAAACAACCTAAGCGATCTACCAAGAAGCTGACGGGCTACTTGGTATTGAGTGTCGTGGCGATGTTTGGCTTCGGTTTCGCTTTGGTTCCGCTTTACGATGTGATGTGTGAGGCGTTGGGAATCAACGGTAAAACTAATACTGTTTCTGCTGTTCAACCTCAGGGGATGCAACCGGACTACTCTCGTACTGTTCGTGTGGAGTTTATGTCGCACATCAAACCTGATATGCCCTGGCAGTTTGTTCCTGAAGAGCGTGTGCTAGAGGTTCACCCTGGTGAGGTGGTTCAAACTAACTACATTGCCAAAAACCTATCTGGAGCCTCATTGGTTGGCCAAGCCGTACCATCGGTTTCTCCAGGAATGGGAGCGACCTACTTCAACAAGATGGAATGCTTTTGCTTTAATCAGCAGCCACTTGACGGGTTCAAGAGCGCTGAAATGGGTTTGATATTTTACATAGAGCCAGACATTCCAGACTCGATACACACGCTGACGCTCTCTTATACGCTGTTTAATATCACGAGTGAGGTGGTCGGGGAATCAAGCAGTCCCGAGCCTAATGTAATCGCGAGTAACTAGGAACCAGAATCAACAAAAGGAGTTGAGCGATGAGTTCTAAAAAGGAAGTTTATTTCGTTCCACATCAAAGCCACTGGCCATTAGTCGGTGCCGTTGCGCTGTTTCTTGTTGCTGTTGGAGCAGGGTTAACCGTGCAAAACATGGGGACTGATGCTGCTGGTGGCGTGTTCGGCAAAGCGGTGTTGTTAGTCGGATTTGCTGTTCTTCTGTATATGCTTGCGGGTTGGTTTAGCAACGTAATTACGGAATCATTGAGTGGTGTTTATTCCGAGCAGATATCTCGCTCCTTTAGGCAAGGCATGAGCTGGTTCATCTTTTCTGAAATCATGTTCTTCGGCGCTTTCTTTGGTGCGCTTTTCTATGCTCGTATGATTTCTGTTCCTTGGATTGGTGGTTCGGGCAACAATGAAATGACCCATGAAGTCTTGTGGCCGATGTTCCAATCTATGTGGCCACTGACCACGACACCTGATGGCGTAACGACACAAGCTATGCCTTGGCAAGGTATCCCTCTAAAAAACACCATAATTCTGCTGCTTTCCTCTGTGACGCTGCATATGGCACATATCAGTCTTGAACAAAATAAGCGTATGGCTTTGATCGTCTGGTTGGAGATAACCATTGTTCTGGCCGGTTTCTTCCTGTTTTTCCAAGTCGAAGAGTACGTCCATGCCTATCAAGAGATGGGGCTGACCCTTCAATCAGGCATCTACGGCAACACTTTCTTCTTATTGACTGGTTTCCATGGTTTGCATGTCTGCTTAGGGACGATCTTTTTGATTGTATTACTGGCAAGGGTTGCGAAAGACCACTTTACGCCAAAAGACCACTTTGCTTTCCAAGCCGGCAGTTGGTATTGGCACTTTGTTGATGTGGTTTGGTTAGGGTTGTTTGTGTTCGTCTATGTTCTTTAACGACATATTGAGCTGCTTTAAGCCATGCTTGGAAGAATAAATATGTTTGAAAACGTTAATCAACTTGAAAGCCTTAGTAAGGCCTTGGATTTGGAGTAATGGTGCCTGAGGCTAGGGCAAGTAACAGCAATAGCACAACGATGGCAGACAGCACCACACGACGACCTAAGAAGTGACTCAGTCTTTTGCCATTTTGTTTGCCTGAGGCGATTTGGATTAGACCTTTCATCAAATTGAAAGCGATAAAAAACAGCAAAGCGACCAATACAATTTTAAATAACAACACAAAGGTAGATGACGCCATAGTGATAACTCCAAACCGATTGATTGATGATGAACACAAGTTCCGCAGTAAAGGTTTTTGGATAGCGGTTGTTTTAACTGTGGTTTCAGTCGGCGCTTTAATCAAGTTGGGTTTATGGCAACTAGAGCGAGGTAACGAGAAATTACGTTATGAGCAACAATTAATAGAGAGAGCGAAGCAATCGCCGCAATCTTTAGACATTGTTATCTCTGAATGGAAGGACTCGCGCACACAAGCGCAGGATTCATCTGAACAGCCGTTTTTAAATGGTTTAAAGGTTGATGTCGAACTGGAAACGCCAAGTGGTTTGGTCGTTTTGTTAGACAACCAGATAAACCAAGGAACGGTAGGGTATGTAATTTACATGTTGGGCGAGGTTCCAACACAAGATGGAAGCAAACAACTGTTGATCGATCTTGGGTTCGTTGCAGCAAGTAATGACAGAAGAGAGCTTCCACAAGTTGGACATGTCACTTTACCAACCAACATGTCAGGGCGCTTGTATACACGTTCAGTTAATCCTTTAAGTCATGAGTTGGGTTTGGAAAATACGACACCGAATAGAATCCAAAACTTAAACATAGCAGCGTTATCAGAGTACACCGGGCAAGACGTGCTGCCGTTTATCTTTCAACCTCAGAGCTTAGATTCATGGCCTTATGAGATGTTGTGGCGACCTACGGCGATGAAGTCTGAGAAGCACTTTGGTTACTCGTTTCAATGGTTTGTAATGGCTGCGGTACTTTTGTTTTTGATGTTGTTGATTGGGTTCCGATATTTGAAGAAAAATAGCCATATGAATCAGAAGTAGGCACTTGAAATTGAAATAGTGACTTTAAAGGCAGTGTCTGCCACAAGGAAGAAAGATGAATAAATCTCAAGTACAAATGAACAAGGAAAGTACCGAGGCCAATCTCGCTGCGTTTAAACAGCGTCGATCTCGTGGTCGTCTTGTATTAATCGGACTGATTCTGATCTTCGCCTTACCTGCCATTATCGCTAAAACCGTGTTGGACCAGAATTGGTACACCTCAGGTGTCACTAACTCGGGGGAATTGGTAGAACCAAGAACCACACTAGCGGATTTCGGTGTAACGGTACCCATGGCTGGAGAGGGGTGGTTAGTGGGTTATATCGCGCCGGTGGAGTGCGAAAGCTTGTGCGAACAACAACTCCATTATTTGAATCAAAGCTACTTGGCGTTAGGGAAAAACAAAGAGCGTGTGACTGCCGTTGTTTTTGTTTCAGAAGGTAACTCGTTATCGGGTTCGCTCGATAAGCCCGGTTTGTCTTTGTTAACTGGTGGCGATCAGTTAAGTACCGAGTTTGCGCCGGCTTCCATTGTCATTATTGACCCACTAGGGCAGCTAGTTATGGAGTATAAAAGCGTTTCTGACCCGTCGCAGTTAGTGGGGCAATCCAAAGGCATGATTCATGATTTAAGAAAGCTACTCAAGCTGTCACGAGTTGGGTAGTTAATAAGCTTAACTTGATAAGTTTTAGCAGATGGCGTTAATGCTGAGTGTTGTTAACGAAAAGGGAATAAGTATAGGGAGATAGACGATGCAGAATAAAGCCCCTGATTTACTCATCCACATGATGAGATTAACTATCTTATTGACCCTTACCGTGATTGTTCTCGGAGCTTATACACGTTTGTCGGATGCTGGCCTTGGCTGTCCTGATTGGCCGGGTTGTTACGGAAAGATCACCGTGCCCTCAGATGCCCAAGCGGTGAATCAAGCCAATCTGCAATTCCCTGAGCGAGCTCTTGAAGCAGATAAAGCTTGGATTGAGATGATACATCGCTACTTTGCAGGGACATTAGGGCTGCTTATCTTTGTTGTAGTCGCTTGGTGTATTAAAAAGAATGTTACTTCGATTGGGCTTCCTTTGCTTATTTCCGCCACTGTCATTTTTCAGGCTTTGTTGGGTATGTGGACTGTGACTCTCAAATTGATGCCTGTTGTGGTGATGGCGCATTTGATGGGGGGCTTCACGCTGCTGTCACTGCTGTGCCTGCTCTACTGTCGTTTGTCTCAATTCCAAAGCTGTTTTGGTGAGGCTTCCTATTCTCCACAACTTAGAGTTTGGTCGCTCTTTGGATTAGTCATTGTGGTCGGGCAGATACTGCTTGGTGGGTGGACATCATCAAATTACGCCGCATTGGTGTGTACACAGCTACCCATTTGTGAGGGGAACTGGACAAGCTATCTAGACTTTAAGAACGCTTTCGACTTTGCTCAACACGGCCATGATAACTATGAGTTTGGTGTGTTGGAATATCCCGCAAGGCTTACCATACATGTCATGCATCGATTGGGGGCTATTGTGGCGACATTAACGGTGCTGATGGTTGTGTATCAGCTATGGAGGTCTGGCCAAGCGCCTCACCAACAGCTGAGCGTGATTGTCGTAATAGTCTTGCTTACTCAAATCAGCCTTGGAATCAGCAATGTATGGTTTCACCTGCCAATCTCAGTCGCGGTTTTGCATAACCTAGTCGCAGCGATGTTGCTTCTCAGCATGGTTGTAACCAATTTTGTCGTGTGGCAACGCAAACCAAGTGAGAGCTTGGTGAAAAATAGTGCATTACAAGGAGGTAATCATGGTCAGTAGAACGTCAACACAGCATCAAGTGGTGGTTCAAGACGAAGCTTCAAACAGTGAAATGGCTGGAAAAAACAAATCTGTTTGGAAGGTCTATTTAACACTGACCAAGCCTAAAGTGGTGGCGTTAATGTTGCTGACCGCACTAGTCGGGATGTGTTTGGCTGTGCCTAATGGATTGCCTTTACAGCAAACTCTGTTCGGGATGATTGGGATAGGGCTAATGGCGGGATCGGCCGCTGCGTTTAATCATTTGATCGACAAAAAGATCGACGGCCAGATGACTCGAACTAATCGACGTCCTTTACCATCGGGTGAGCTGAGTAGTGTGCGTGTATTCAGCTTTGCCACGGGCATTGGCTTACTTGGATTCGTCACGCTTGTGGTGTGGGTCAATCAACTCACCGCTTGGTTAACCTTTGCGAGCTTGTTGGGTTACGCAGTGATTTATACCATGTATCTGAAGCGAGCGACGCCACAAAATATTGTAATTGCAGGGATCGCAGGTGCAATGCCTCCGCTATTGGGCTGGACGGCGGTTACCAATGAACTGCATTCAAACGCTTGGCTATTGGTGATGATCATATTTATTTGGACCCCTCCGCACTTCTGGGCGTTGGCAATTCATCGTCGTGACGAGTATGCCAAAGTGAACATCCCCATGCTGCCTGTAACCCACGGAATCGAATACACTAAGACTTCTATTTTGCTGTATACCTTGTTGCTTAGCATTGTGTGTATATTGCCTGTATTGGTTGGCATGAGCAGCTGGATATATCTGAGTGCTTCATTGGTGCTCAACGGCGGGTTTGTTTATCACGCTTGGGTACTGAAATATCGTGATGAACCTAATATGGCGATGAAGACATTTAAGTTCTCCATCTATCACCTCATGATCTTGTTCGTAGCTCTGTTGGCCGACCACTATCTACTTTGATAACTGACCTTTCAGGTGTTTTAGAACAAGAAAACGGATGCGCTAGGCATCCGTTTTTGTTTGGTTGATTACCAACACTCATCTATTAATAGTGAGTCTCTAGTGATCAATTAGTCCACTTTGTTCCAAGCATCTTGCCAGTGTGAACCTACACCTGGTTCGTACTGAGTTGCTGTTGGAGCCCATTGAACACAGTAGCCAGAGTATGGGAACTCTTTACACTGATAAACGCCACCATCGCTACTTAGTACTTTAGTACCGGCAGTGTAAGACTCAATGCTTTCTGGGAACACGAAGTCGTAGTCGCCTGCTGGTGGAGGTGTTTGCTCATCCATCAGATGGAAATCAAGCGTGTTCTGATCCACTAAGTTACCTTGGTCATCTTTCGTCACAACCACAAGCATGTGGTGGCCAGCTTCTGATTTAGACAAAGTCAGTTGAACATCTTCCACTTGTCCGTCTGCTAATTCAGATTTTTGAGAGGCAAGCGCTTCACGATGATGATTGTACACAGTCAATTCAGCTTGAATATCGCCTGTTGCCGCTAGAGTAAGGTCAAGCTGTGTTGGCTGGTTTTCATCGATAATGTACTCAGACTCTAAGCCAGTCATTTCTAGCTCATGGTCTGGTTCTGGAGTATCAATCTTGTAACCGATCTCGACGCTGTTAAAGCCTGAACCTGCCTTTAAGTAAATAGGGTTCGAACCGTATACAGGAGCGAAATCGCCTTGGCCGTTTAATTGACCTGCCTTGATTTGCGCCTGCTCTTGGTTGATCTTAGAGGCAAGAGCGTAAGACCAGTTGTTTGCTTTGCCTTGCTCGTTGCTTTCAATCACTAGCTCTGTGCTGTAGGAAGCGTTCTCACCAGATTGATCGAAGACACGAGTGTAGACAGCGTCACCAACGTTCAGATCTTGAGTTGGGTTGATCTGACCGCCTTGATCCCAATCCGGAATAATAGGGCCGTCGCCATCAAATTTCACATCGATAACATTGTAGAAAGCTGCAGCAGTGTCACCCACGTCCCATACTGCAAGGATCACTTGATAACCTTCGCGTTCTGGAACATTACACAAGTGGCTTACTTGCATCGGTGGTTGTTCCATATTGCCTTCAACAACACAGAATGGTGTTAAATCAAAAGAGCTGCGTGCCAAAGGTTGGTTTGGATTCCAGTCAGGTTGCGTAATGTAGTATTTCCAATCGCGGGTTTTGTGGTTGGCTGTAAACGTCCACTCAAAATATTGAGAACCTGACTTGATAGGACGTTTAACCCAGCGATCGGCTGTTTGCTCGTCTAGCGCTGCCGCTAAAGAAGATTCTGCACTGGCGATTTTCCCATCGACCGGGCCGACTTCAGGGAAACCTTCAGGGCCTTCCACACTTTGTGGTTCGTATTGGATACCACCACAGTCGGTGTTTTTCTGTTTTGTGTCACTCGCAGGGAACTTACATAGGGCAACACGGCTCTCAGCAACGCCATTATCGTATGCCGAAACATAACCATGACCGAAGCTTGCACCGCTAACGCTTAGCAGCGACAGTGCGATGAGTGATTGTTTTGGGAGTTGTTTCATTATTTGTCCTTACTGTATTTGGCCGACAAAAAGAGAACACTCCGGCATGCATTTACACTTAAATTCTATTAAGTGGCAGCTCCGCTATCATAGACAGAACATTTGTCGACAGACCGGTGGCTTTGCGTCCTATTCTTTCAAATAGTTTGCCAGAAGTGCGTTTAAGCAAGCGGAATGTAGCCAACGAGTTTTATAAATGCGAATCAATCGATTTAAATGTGGAATGCTAATCTCGAACTTTTAATTCTTAATACAAATTAACTTGCTATATGATTCGTTTATTAACTCATAAGTAATTGAAATAAATTAAGAAAGTATTTGCTCTAATTGCTTTTGTGAATGGTTTGGGGGCTTAACTTTAGTTGTTGATAACGATTGAGCGCATATCAAAACCAAACCTTTGGTTTCCACTAACCAAACCCTGACACGTTATGTATGAAAAACCGGACAATTAATTGGTATGAATTATATAAAGGAGTCAGTATGGAATTCACTGAACAAGATAGAGAAGCGTTGTACCAAACGTGGATGTCACAAAAATCGCGAATGCGAATCACGCAGATGGAGTTTTCAAAGAAGCTTGGTATGAGTCAGCTTGATTTCTCAAATGTGTTGCGAGGGGAGTCACCGCTAACTATGTCATTTGTGAGCCATTTCTGTCGTCTACTTCATTTGGAACCAAGAAACGTATTCCCGTCGCTTAAAGAAGGAAATGACTCTGGTCCTAAAGTGGTCTACTTAAAAAGTCGAATGAGTGTTGATGGAGAGATCCAAAATGCTTACATCGAAGGAAATCAAGTTATCGTAGAGTATGCTCACACTGTTCAACACAACTAATTTTAGAGTTAGCTCTGAGTAATAGCCCCTTTTTCTACAAACTTTTCACATAGGGTATAACATACTTGGGTGTTTTTCTGCCAATCTAAGTGCGCTATGAATCCTCTAAAACTACTTTTGCTTGTCGCAACCAGCATCTTTTTGTTTGGTTGTGCAGGCGGCCCAATCAAGACTGCCACCAAATTCACCACTTATGAAGATTTTCAGCCTGGTCCTGACGGGGGAGTTGACCTCGTTTGGGCAAGATTAGGGCTCCGTGACGCCAATCGCTTGCAGAGCAAGTTGGATGATTATGATTCTGTCGTCATTGACCAAATCTTTGTGCTTGCCGAAGAAGGCTCGCTCGATCAAGAAGAGGTTCAAGAGCTTACTGATCATATGGTTTCACGCTTGGAAGAGAAAATATCGCCTCATAAAACAATTGTCGATGCACCCACGGGTAAGACGTTGCGCCTGAGTATCGCGTTGAGCAACGTTGAAACTCCAAACCCTATCTTAGCCGTGACGAGTAGCGTTCTGCCATTTGGTCTGGCGATGTCCACCATTTCTAAGGTGGCAACAGGCGAACACACCAACGTTGGGAGCGCCAGTGTTGAGCTATTAGTGAGTGATGCTCAAGAGGGGACGCCATTGTTCGCTGCAATCGATCGCGAAGCCGGGAACAAAGACTTTTCGACCATGATCGATTCTCTAGACGATGCCAAAGATGCGATCAACTATTGGGTTGAACGTTTAGGTGATACTCGACAGAGAACCGATGACGCATAGAAAGAGCCTGTAATGCTAGAGAAAGAGAACCTGATCAAACTTGCCAGAATGCAGATGCCTTTTGGCAAATACGCTGGTCGTACATTGATTGACTTACCTGAAGAATATTTACTGTGGTTCGATAAAAAAGGCTTTCCGTCTGGTGAACTGGGTGACCTATTAAAGCTGTGCCTTGCTCTGAAAATTGAAGGACTTGATAGTGTCGTCAAGCCACTAAAGTACAATCATCCCAAAGGTTTATAACTACAGTTGTGTAGCGACTTTTGAACAGAGGGGAGTCATAAGAGTCGCATACATAAAGACACTCTCTAAAGGGCACCGTTACCTGTAACACAGAAACGTATCAAACTTATACTAGTCTACAAAGAAAGGTATTCAATCGAACATTTTTCGATAGACTAGCTCGCCAAATACTGACTTTATGGCCCTAGTGGCCTCAGTCTCGCCAATTGTTTGAGCTAAATGTTGCTTTAACCTGAGTACGCCGCCACGAGAATATGGACTCGTTCCATCCTTTAAAATGTTTTGTAGAAGCATCTCAATAACTTCTCTAAAGACATGATTATTAGGATCTTCATAAGCCGTTATCCATGAATCAATAAATCTGTCCTTTGTTTCAAAGTCTAGGATGTCTAAGAGGATAGGGAAGACCACCCCTTGGAGTGCTGTGGCAAACATAATGCTACTGGGGTAATAAGCTTGGATGCTGCTCTTTCGGACATTAAACTCTTTGGCAAGACGGTCATAGGTAACTGATGACCAGCCTTCGTTAAGAAAGATTTTAACAATGCGCTCGTCCATTCTTTCTTTTTTTTGTTTTCTTTCTTCAGCGGTAATTCGCGCCATTATATTCAACCGAGTAGTGCTTAGTGAGCTATAGCATACAGATTTCCTTAGTTACAAACAACTTATGGTACTAGTACTAATAAAGTGCTTGCAATTGGTACTGGTACGCAATAGTATACGACCCAGTTGAGCGGGGCGGCCTTCTGTTTGAGCAAGCTCCCATTTTTTATTAATAATAGGTACTAGTACCAATTAAGAGTGAGATACATGAATAAATTAAGTTTATCTTCTGTAGTGGTAGCGGCAAATTTAGTGTTAGTTGGCTGTGATGACAGTTCAACTTCAACATCTCCAGAGACGCCAGTTTCCCAAGCTCGAACGGTTACCGTTGATGCAACAATGGCTAACATAACTGAAATGAACGCGATGTCGAATACTTGTCTAAAGGATATTGAATTGCCTGAAGATAAAGTCGTTAGTGTGCAGGAGTTTGATAATAATGTTTGTGCAGTGAGGGACCTTGATGGCAATGTTCATTTTGTACGAACGAATAATTACAGTTTGGTAGTGACGGATATGTACGGCACGAGTACATACGATATCAACGATATTGTTGTTGATGGCATGCAGGAAGTTGAGGTCTTTGGTGAGGCGACTTTTAAGATTGAACCTAAAGTTGTGAAAGGTGAATACAATCAGTTTTACTCATATTACTTGGTTGAAGGTGAAGAGGTCCTGGGTGCAGACAAAACGCATGTGGTGATTCATGTGGATAATAAGGACTATTCCTACGTGACATTCACTGTTGCTGACCGTGAAGATATTGACTTTTACCATTCAACCATTACTGAGACTCGTGAGGAACCAAAGAATTTTGGCGCAACCTATTCTGGTGAGATTGAGGGTTCGATCGGTAGTGAATATGGTACGCATGCTTACCGTTATATTGATAAGGATGCGGACGTTTTGATTACCGCGTTCAATGGTGCGTCTGTACCAAGTACTATTGAATTTGAACCAATGAGACATTTCAATCTTGGTGAGTTAAAAATTGATCCTAAGTCAGGTGAAATTATTATCACACCGCCAGATTTTGGTGAGCCGATTGAAATTATTCCATCTCCTGTCGCACCAGTTATTAAGCCGTCTCAGGTTGATAACGCTGAGCTAGAGTTTTTCGATGGAAACGGTTTTGGCGTATTCAGTACTGTAGCGAATATAAAAGGATTGGCAGAACCTTGGTTGTATCCCGAGGTGCAGTTTGAGGATGGCCTTAAGTCTTTGAAGCAGTTTGAGTTCAGCTATGAACTCGAGGGGCATGAAAGTTTTGACACTTTTATGAACATTTACCTATTGGATGAAGTTGGTACTCTAGTTCGTGCTATTTATTATCCAAATGGAGACGTAACAGTTGATGATGGTGCGCCGGTTATGGATAAAGCCACGTTTATTGAAAATTATGGTAGCTATAAATTAGCAGCGCGAATGGATGGTGTGAGATTCAAGACTAACTTTATTGTTCGTGTTGCTGATGACAATGCAGATGCTGGTTTACAATTTACAGTTAAAGATTTTACGGTCAAAGAGCTATCGCCAGTTGTCGTATCAGAACAGTTGGTTGGAGGAACTATCCTTGATTCAATCGATGATACTAATCATAGTGTAGACATTGAACTTACTGGTAACCGTCAATCAAGCATTGACAATCCACTTTGGGTTTATACAGATACCAAGTTTCCAGCTAAGGAAGGTGACGCACCTACTCTAGGTCAGGTATCAGTTGGTGTAGATGTAAAAGTTTCTGATACATTTTCAGATAAGGCGGCTTCAGATGCTTATATCAATATCTACCTTGATGGTTGGAACGCGACAGAAACATTTGCGTTATATGTTTCTGGCAAGCTTAAAGGACAAGTTATTCAGCGAGCTCATCGTGAAGGCGAAGGGCAGGAAGTATATTCAAGTTATGACTCTTTTCAAGCTGCTTACTTTGATACAAAAGTGAAAGGGCTTGTTGAAGGAACGAAGTTAAACACTAACTTTATACTTCGCTTTGGTGATAACGATAATGGTAAAGGCGAGGATGGCAATTTACTGGGTGAGGTAGTAGCTATCAATTCGTTTGATATTACAATCGAACTGCCTATCGCAGAGTAAGACGACTACCTAAATAACAAAACGGGCATCCTCTATGAGAGCCCGTTTTTTTGTTTTATTTTCAACCATAAAGAGCGCTGTTTTGTAAAGTGGTTGAATCTTTACCAAGTACTGAAATTCGACTTTATATGGTAGTTAAAACGGTGGTCACATGAGAGGGGTTAAAAGAAAAGAACTAATTAAATAAAAGCTCACGCTGATCTCGTGAGCTTTTTTGTTTTTAAGTTCTACACAATTTCATATGCATGGTGGAGCTTGAAGAATAGCTGCTCTTGCTTTCCTATAAATTACGCAACCGATAGCTTGTAAACAATGGTTTACAGGGTGTTTTAAATATAAAACACAAAAAAAATTGCGTTTATTTTCAATTAGTGATTGAAACTGTAGTTTTTACTAGTTAAGTTACAAGGAACAAGAAGATTAGTGCTGAAAGAAAGTGACGTGAGACAACGTACATTCAGCTCAAGGATAGAAAAAAGGAAGAAGTAAGCAATGTTCCAGACTGATGATGTAAGAATTAACAAAGTAAAAGAGTTATTACCACCTGTTGCTGTTTTAGAAAAGTTTCCAGCGACAGAAGTTGCTTCTTCTACAACCTTTGAAAGCCGTAAAGCGATTCATAATATTTTAGAAGAAACCGATGATCGCTTACTCGTTATTGTAGGTCCATGTTCTATTCATGATACTGAAGCTGCTCTTGAGTACGGCAAGCGTTTGAAAGTGTTACGCGACGAACTCGGTGACAAGCTTGAAATCGTAATGCGCGTTTACTTTGAAAAGCCACGCACAACGGTAGGTTGGAAAGGTCTAATCAACGACCCGTACATGAACGATACGTTCAAACTAAATGATGGCCTTCGTCTAGGACGCAAGCTACTGCTTGACCTAACTGACATGGGCATGCCGACAGCAAGTGAATTCTTAGATATGATCACACCTCAATACGTTGCTGACCTAATCAGCTGGGGTGCAATCGGCGCGCGTACTACTGAATCTCAAGTTCACCGTGAATTGGCTTCTGGTCTGTCTTGCCCTGTTGGCTTTAAGAATGGCACAGATGGCAACATTAAGATCGCAACGGACGCAATCCGTTCTGCTAGCGCTTCTCACCACTTCTTGTCTGTAACTAAATACGGCCACTCAGCTATCGTAGAGACAGCAGGTAACCCTGATTGTCATATCATCCTACGCGGTGGTAAAGAGCCAAACTACAGTGCAGAACACGTTGGTAAGATTAAAGAAGAGCTAGCAGCTTCAGGTCTTCCACAAAAAGTGATGATCGATTTCAGCCACGCAAACAGCTCTAAGCAGTTCAAACGTCAAATGAACGTATCTGATGACGTAAGCACACAGATCTCTGGTGGTGATAAAGCTATCTTTGGTGTGATGATCGAATCTCACCTTGTTGAAGGTCGTCAAGACTTGGTTGATGGCAAAGCTGCAACTTACGGTCAATCTGTTACTGATGCATGTATTGGTTGGGAAGACACAGAGACAGTACTTCGTCAACTGGCAGATGCTGTTGAAGCTCGTCGCAACAAATAGACTAATTACAGTCAGCAACTAAGCTACTGAAAATTCAAAGCCCTTATTAGCAATCGCTAGTAAGGGCTTTTTTGTTGCTCTTAGGAGCAAATTGGAAGCACTTTGTACTCTTAAATGAGAAAAGACAGTAGCTCTTCGACTTTATGTGACAACAAAGCTTTATCTTTTTGGGTTTCAACATTGAGGCGTATCAATGGTTCTGTATTCGATTTTCTCAGATTGAAGCGCCATGTTCCCATATTCACACTGATACCATCGATGAAGTCTACCGCAACGGCGCCCTTTTTATAGTGTTCTAAAACAGAAGCTATAACTCGGTTGGGATCTGAAACTCTGCGATTTATCTCTCCGGAAGAGGGGAATTTAAACATACTGGTACACGTCAATTGGTGAAGAGATTGTTGAGTCTTCGAAATTAGTTCGATAACCAGTAGCCAAGGAATCATGCCTGAATCACAATATCCAAAATCACGGAAATAATGGTGTGCGCTCATTTCACCACCGTACACTGCGTTGAGCTTTCGCATTTTCTCTTTGATCAAAGCATGCCCAGCTTTTACGCCAACAGCGTTTCCACCTAGTCTTTCTGCAACCTCTATTGTATTCCATGTCATGCGCATGTCGTGTAGTACAGTCGCATTGGAGTCTTTCAGCAAGAAGGCTTCGGTTAGCAGGCCGACGATGTAGTAACCCTCAATGTAATTGCCTTTTTCATCGAAGAAAAAACAACGATCAAAATCTCCATCCCATGCGATACCAAGGTCGGCGGAATGAGCTAGCACAGCATCTCGTGTCGCAATCTGGTTTTCTTTGATTAAGGGGTTTGGAATACCATTAGGGAATTTCCCATCAGGAGTGTGATGAACCTTGATGAAAGAGATAGGAACATTCAGTTCGTTAAACCTCTCCTCTAACGCGTCAATGACATGCCCTGCAACACCGTTCCCAGCATTAACCACAATCTTCATCGGTGACAGCTTTGATGGGGTTATATACGAGAGTAGGTGCTCGACGTACGGAGCAAGAATATTGGCCTTTCTGCAAGAATCAGAAGGTAGCACTCTACTGATAGTTATACCGTTTTTCAGCTCTTGACCCAGAACTTCAATACGCTGTTTGATTGTATCTAAACCACTGTTTTTACTAATCGGACTCGCATCTGCACCGACTAATTTCATTCCGTTGTAATTGATTGGATTGTGGCTTGCTGTAATTTGAATTCCGCCTATTGCTTGTAGGTGGCGAGTCGCAAAGTAAATCTCTTCAGTGCCTGTCATACCGAGATCGATCACGCTTATGCCAGACTCGTTTAAGCCTTTGGTGATAGCTTTTTGTAATGAAAGGGACGTTTCGCGGTTATCACGGCCAATCACTACCTGAGCTGAGTCGTAGAGTGACGTTTCAGTTGAAGCACAAAGTACGTGTTCGCCAAATGCTTTTCCAAACAGAAAGGCGAAATGTTCATTGATTTGTTGACCAATGATGCCGCGGATATCGTTATTCTTAAAGCAGCTCAAGTCTAATGGTGATTTCATCGATTTCATCGATTTGTCGCTGCTTTAGTTCGATTTGATGATTTGAGATGAGTCAGGTTGTTCGCATTTCACGTCTCGCCCATAACTGTCTTGATATCGAATGATGTCGCCTTCGCTCAAATGGCTGCCGGTTTGTACCTCGATCATTTCGAGTGGCAGTTCGCCTGGGTTTTCTAAGCTATGAACATGTCCCAATGGAATGTAGGTGGATTGGTCTTCTTCGACTAGGTAAGTTTTCTCATCATTAGTCACCTTCGCGATGCCCGCTACGACAACCCAGTGTTCCGCTCTATGGTGATGTATTTGTAGCGATAACTTATGACCGGGTTTTACGGTGATACGTTTTACTTTGTCGCGTTTACCTAGGTCGATTACATCGTATTTACCCCAAGGTCTAAACACCTCACGGTGATGAACATGTTCTGTGCGACCAGCTTGGTTCAGCTGACTAACAATCGATTTTATGCCTTGAACTTTGTCTTTATTCGCAACCAATATAGCGTCTTTGGTTTCGACAATAATCAGGTTTTCGACACCCACAGTCGCAACCAATTTATTTTCGGCATGAATATAGTTGTGCTGAGAATCGACAGTTAACACATCGCCTTCAATCACGTTGTTGTGCTCGTCCTTATCACTGACATCCCAGATGGCAGACCATGAACCAATATCATTCCAACCAACATCCATAGGAATTACTGCAGCGTGTGACGTTTTTTCCATCACGGCATAGTCGATAGAGTCACTCGGACTGCTTTTGAATGCTTCGGCGTCAATACGGATAAAGTCGAGGTCGGTGTTTTGTGTCGCGAGAGCGAGTTTACAGGCCGCTAAGATCTCTGGACGATGTTCAGCAAGTTCTTCAAGGTAGCGTGATGCTCTAAACATGAACATGCCGCTGTTCCAGAGGTGCTGTCCTGAACTAATGTATTTCTCTGCGGTGGCTAGGTCAGGTTTTTCAACGAAACATTCAATGGCAAAAGCATGGTGGGAGAGTGGCTTTCCTTGTTTGATATAACCATAGCCAGTTTCTGGAGCGTTGGGAGTAATACCAAATGTGACCAGTTTGCCTTGTTTCGCGTATTCGACACCCCTCGCTACCGTTTGCTGAAATTCGGTCGTTTTGGCGATGTGATGATCGGCTGCCAGTACCAATAATATTGGGTCTGACTTGTTCTGTTGGTTGCTGTTCGAGTGACTTAAGGCCTGTAAGGCTGCAAGTGCGATGGCGGGCGCTGTGTTTCGACCTACAGGCTCTAACAGAATACCACCGTGTTGGTTATTAGCCGATCGAGCTTGCTCTGCAGCGATAAAGCGGTGTTCTTCGTTACAGATGATGAAGGGAGCGGCACACTCGGTATCACTTAAGTGCGCTTCAAGGCCTTGCAAACGCAAAAGGGTTTGCTGAAGCATAGATTGCTCATCTGCGATGTTGAGGAACTGCTTAGGGTAAAGCTCGCGAGACAGTGGCCAGAGGCGGCTACCAGAGCCGCCGGCTAGAATGACAGGTAAAATCATATCGTGGTAATTGGGTGCCTTAAAATACTGGCGTCATGTTACCACGCTTCACCGTTATTATTTATCGATAAAAAATTTACTTATCGATGACCCCCTGGATTGGAAATGACTATGTCTTGAGCTTCGCTAAAACCTTGCGGGTCGATTTTAAGTGTTTGCGTTGGGAAGGCGATATCCGCATTATGTTTGTGAATAATTGCTAGCACCTGCAGTAGCACATCCTGCTTAACTTCATGGTATCTCACCCAGTTGACGGTCTTAGTGAAGGTGTAGATAAAGAAATTAAGTGTTGATGGCCCAAACTTGTCAAAGTTAACCATCAACGTCTGTTTGGCATCGATATCAGGGTGCGTTTCAAGCATGGCTTTTACGTCATCCACAATAGCAGCTAACTTGCTCGCGTCTTGGTAACGAAGCCCAAAGGTTTCATTGATTCGGCGGTTCAGCATTCTTGATGGGTTCTCTACCACAATGTTACTGAAAACCGAGTTTGGCACGTACAAAGGGCGTTTATCGAAGGTGCGGATGATGGTCATGCGCCAACCAATACGTTCGACAGTACCTTCGATTTGACGATCGGGAGAGCGAATCCAATCACCGACTTTAAAAGGTCGGTCGAAGTAGATCATCATGCCACCAAAGAAGTTCGAGAGTAGATCTTTTGCTGCCAAACCGACAATCAAACCACCCACACCACCAAAGGTCAGAAGGCCAGACAGGCTGAGTCCAAACGCTTGCATGACTGTCAGGCCGCCCATGACCATAAAGAACAGGCGAGCGACTTTCGCGATAGCTTGTACTGTGGTTTCGTCTCTGGTTTTTTGCTCTAAGACATATGCTTCAGTGTTGGTGATCATTCGTAAGGTAAACCAAACGAAGGTACATATGATCAAAATGTGTTTTAACGTTTTTAACCAGTTGATTTCGTTACCAAACTGGTCTTGGAGGATCAGCCCGATAGAGACCGTGGCTGGCCAACACCAAAGTAACGTACTGACTGGGGTTTTCAGTGCTTCTAGTAGCAGATCATCCCAGTGGAAAGGGGTTTTCTGAACCAGAATTTCTAAGCGATTGTGGACAATTCGCCAAGCTACCCAAGCAAGAAAACTCGCAATAGTGATGAATAAGACACTGTTCGCCCAATCACTATGGCTCTGGTTAATGTAGGTTTGTACTTGGGTTAAGAATTCATTCATTGTGTGTGCTGCCGCAGAAATTATGAATTGGAAATTAGCAGAAACTGGAGTTGTTCTCTACCTTTATAAATCAAGCGATTATGACACTAGTATAACCTTATTATTGAAAAACTAACTTTTTTTGAGATAGAAACTAATGTAGGTTTGGCTATCCCGTGTAATTAAAATTTCTCAACAGGATTTCAAATGAGCGACAAACAATATGCAGTTATCGGTTTAGGGCGTTTTGGGTTATCTGTATGCAAAGAGCTGCAAAGTTCAGGGGCGCAGGTACTAGCCGTCGATATTGATGAAGAGCGAGTGAAAGAAGCCGCGGCTTTTGTTTCACAAGCGATTGTTGCTAACTGTACGAGCGAAGAAACGGTAAAAGAGTTAAGGCTAGACGATTATGACATGGTGATGGTGTCGATTGGCTCTGATGTTAACTCGAGCATTCTAACCACTTTGGTGGTGAAAGAGTCAGGCGCAAAAGCCGTCTGGGTGAAGGCGAACGATAAGTTCCACGGTAAGATCCTCTCTAAGATTGGTGCTGACCATATCATCATGCCAGAGCGCGATATGGGTATTCGTGTTGCGCGCAAGATGTTAGATAGACGCGTTCTTGAGTTTATCGACCTAGGCAGTGGTTTAGCGATGACCGAAATTGTTATCGGTGCCAAGTTGTTGGGTAAACAACTTCGCGAACTCAAGCTGTGCAAAGAGATTGGCGTTGAAGTTCTTGGCTTCAAGCGTGGCCCAAACCTAACCAAAGCACCTGAGTTGGATGTGAGTTTAGAAATCGGTGATGTTGTGATCATTGCAGGGCCGAAAGAGACCTTGTCTAGAAAATTACGTAATTGGTAACCGGCAATGGGTCATAAGGTAATAGTATGAATTCGTTAAAACGAAAAGGTACTTTCTACACGCTTAAGAGAGATGAAAAGCCACGTAAAGGCTCTGAACCTAAGATTATTCTGACTAGTTTCTTAGGTGTTCTTATCCCTTCGGCCATACTTCTGACGATGCCTGTTTTTTCTGTTACAGGACTTAGCTTTACAGATGCGTTGTTTACCGCGACTTCCGCGATCAGTGTGACAGGTTTGGGTGTAGTCGATACGGGTGAGCACTTCACTTTGGCTGGAAAAATCTTGCTGATGTTCTTGATGCAAGTGGGCGGGTTAGGGCAGATGACCCTATCTGCGGTACTGCTCTACATGTTTGGTGTTCGCTTAAGCCTGAAGCAACAAGCATTAGCCAAGGAAGCATTGGGTCAAGATCGTAAGATCAATCTTCGAAAACTGGTCAAGAAGATCATTATCTTTGCGCTAGTGGCTGAATTTATTGGTTTTGTATTACTCTGTTTCCGATGGGTTCCTGAGATGGGATGGTCAACCGGAAGTTTTTACGCACTTTTTCATGCGATATCAGCCTTCAATAACGCAGGCTTTGCTCTGTTTTCAGACAGTATGATGAGCTTTGTTGACGACCCATTAGTGATCTTTACGCTCGCGGCTCTGTTCATTTTTGGTGGTTTAGGCTTCACGGTAGTAGGTGACCTATCAAGCAATTGGCGTAAAGGTTTCAGACATCTACATTTACACACCAAGATAATGCTGACCGCAACACCGACTCTATTATTAGTGGGTACGGTATTGTTCTGGCTGTTGGAGCGAAACAACTCCGCGACCATGGAAGGGCTATCGATACAAGGTCAGTGGTTAGCAGCGTTTTTTCAATCGGCGAGTGCTCGTACTGCAGGCTTTAACAGTGTGGATTTATCTCAATACACTCAGCCTGCTTTATTGGTGATGATCGTGTTGATGCTGATTGGTGCTGGCTCTACCTCAACAGGTGGTGGTATTAAGGTATCAACCTTTGCAGTTGCCTTTGTCGCGACTTGGACATTCTTGCGTCAGAAAAAGCATGTAGTGATGTTTAAGCGCACTGTAACTTGGCAAGCGGTAACAAAGTCATTGGCCATTATTGTGGTTAGTGGGGCGCTATTAACCACCGCAATGTTTTTGTTAATGCTTACTGAAAAAGCTGCGTTTGATCGAGTCATGTTTGAGGTGATTTCTGCCTTTGCAACGGTAGGGTTGACGGCTGGGTTAACTGCGAACCTAACTGAGCCTGGCAAATACATCATGATTGTTGTGATGGTTATTGGACGTATCGGTCCTTTGACTCTGGCGTATATGTTAGCTCGCCCTGAGCCTTCATTATTGAAGTATCCAGAAGATACTGTTCTAACTGGCTAGGGACTAGTGCTCTTGATTGTGAACTAGGAAAAGTAAAGCCAGCGATATGCTGGCTTTGTTGTTACAGGTTTCGCGTTAGTTGCTGAGTGCTTAGCCCTCAAACATCTCAACGTATTCTTTGTAGCCTTCTTCCGCTAATTTATCCGCTGGGATAAAGCGCATTGCGGCTGAGTTCATGCAGTAACGTAAACCTGTAGGTTTAGGGCCATCTTTAAATACATGACCTAGGTGAGAATCCCCAAATTTACTACGGACCTCGGTTCTTGGGTAAAGCAACTTGTAGTCAGTCGTAGTTACCACGTAAGCCTCACTGATTGGCTGTGTGAAGCTCGGCCAGCCTGTACCTGATTTGTATTTGTCTTTTGAAGAGAACAGCGGCTCACCAGTAACGATGTCGACATAGATACCTTCCTGTTTGTTATCCCAGTATTTGTTATCAAACGGACGTTCTGTTGCGTCATCTTGCGTTACATCGTATTGAAGTGCCGTTAGCTTGGCTTTGATCTCTGCATCAGATGGCTTAACGTAGGTTTTAGCGTTGGCTGTCGCATTTTTGCTGTCGATGATCTGACGGATAGTTTGAGGGTTCTCTTTTCTATCGTCCCCGAATATTTTATCTAAGTACTGATCACGACCTGATGCGTAGCGGTAGTAGTTATAACGAACCTTGCTCTTCTTGTAGTAATCTTGATGATAGTCTTCTGCTGGCCAGAATTTCTCAAACTCAATCAGTTCTGTTTTTAGTGGTTCACCAAAGATCTGAGCCTTGTCGATTTCCATCATGAAGCTCTGAGCGACGGCTTTTTGCTCTTGATTATGATAGAAAATAGCAGGTCGATATTGAGGGCCTCTGTCTACGAAAGAGCCTTTGTCATCGGTTGGATCTATGTGACTGAAGAATTGGTCAAGAACCTGTTCATAGCTAACGATATCAGGGTTGTAAGTCACGTTGATCACTTCGATGTGACCAGACTTGCCCGAAGATACTTGTTTGTAGGTTGGGTTTTCTAATTCACCACCAGAGTACCCAGAGATAACGTCGGTGACGCCTGGCAGTTTTTCTAGGTCGGATTCTGTACACCAAAAACAACCACCAGCCAGTGTCGCGATTTCACTTTTACCTGAATTAGCTGTTTTATCCATTGTATTGGCAGTGCCAGTCTGGCTTACAAACAGCGAAATCAGTGGTAGCGCAACCACGAGTGATACCAATATTTTAGATAATTTATTCATAGATACCTCATCTTGACGTTCTTCTCATTCGATTTTGAATGTACGAATAGAGACAGGTTTTAGATGGAAAAAATTGCATCATTCATGAAAAAAAATATGTCATCGAGAAAATCTTGCTCATAAATGCCGCCAGTAGTAGGGTGTCGATACTAACAATAAATAATAGACAGTGATGGCGGTTATCGGTCATCTAAGGAACTGTATGCAAGCAGAAGTTAAATGGGTCGAAGGCTTTAAATTCTTAGGTCAATCTCAATCAGGTCACTCTGTCGTGATGGATGGAAGTGGTGGTGCTACTGCGCCAAGCCCGATGGAAATGGTGTTAATGGCTGCTGGTGGTTGTAGCTCTGTTGATGTGGTTGATGGTTTGAAATCTGCAGGCCAGAACATCACAGGCTGTAATGCAAAGCTGGAAACCACACGTCGTGAAACCGCGCCAAAAATCTTTACTGTGATTAACATTCACTTTGAAGTATCGGGTGACAACCTTGATCCTGAGTTAGTTGCAAAAGTATGTGCTGACTCGCTAGAAAAATACTGTTCAGTATGTCTAATGCTAGGTGCTGGCGTAGAAATGACGCACAGCTGGGAAATCGTTTAGTTTTCGGATTGTACAGCTTGACTTTGGGCCGTTACTTTACGGCTTACGGCTTATTAGAAAGACAGATAAAGAAAAGGGCGGAGCACTTTGAGTGCTCCGCCCTTATTATTTCGGCTAAGGTAGAGTGCTGTTATTCAGCCGTTTCTACGATAACTTCTTCAACTTGTACTTCTTCTTGGTATTCGAAACCAGGGATCGTTGCGTCGACACGACGGTTTTGAGCACGACCTTCAGCTGTATCATTTGATGCAACTGGGTTCTCTTCACCTTCACCTGTAGCAGTGATACGCTCAGCTTCGATACCTTGCTCTTCGATGTGTGCAGCAACTGCAGCAGCACGTTTCTTAGAGATCATCATGTTGTATTCAGCAGCGCCTGTTGAGTCAGTGTGACCAACAACAACAACAGTCGATTGAGGGTGAGCTTTAAGAACTTCAACTAGAGGTTGTAGTGCAATCTTGCCGTCTGTAGACAGCTCAGTACTGTTTGTCGCGAACATTTCTTGAGAGTAGCTCTCTGTTTGCGCTTTAGTCACAACAACAGTACTTTTCTCTTCAACAACAACTGCAGGCTCTGTGATTGGCTCAGATGGAGCTTGAGTCACAGCTACCGCAGAAGCCGCAGCCGCCGCTGATGCGGTTGTGTTACCTGTACCAAAATTGTAGCTAAGGCCAACGGTAACAAGGTTAGAGTTCAGATTTTGAATGATCTTATCGTCAAAATCATCGAAGTATTGGTATTCAACTCTCACGGCCCAGTCGTCGGCAAACTGTTTCTCAGCACCGATACCTAGAGCTAGTACAACATCGTCTTCATCGTCATGCATGATATAAGCAGGACCTGCTTTGAAGAAGATATCAAATTGTTGTTTAATCGCTAGTCGATACATTGGGCTCAAAGAAATGGCTACGATAGAATCGCTGTATCTTTGAGTCGCTCCGTTGTTGTTAAAGCTGGTGTCATAATCACCTAAATAATCTGCATTCAATTCTAGAGCAATGTTATCGGTAAAGTTGTAACCACCGTAAATACCGCCAGCAACTGAATCATCTTCACAATCAACGTTGTCGACACAAGCGCTATCTAGCCACCCCATGCCAACTTTTGCGCCTACGTATGTCGTTGCGGCAATTGAAGGAGCAGCAGCGAAACCTGAAGCAGCTATTACTGCACACATGATTTTTGACAGTCTTTTCATGATCTTATCCTTGGATTAACTCTTATTGTTATCTGAATGAGCCTTTAAAGCGACGACTTACTGATTGGGACACTGCAGCAGTAAGTCGTTCAAGGCGTAGATTCAGGTCGAACCTATCTTGGAACTGTTGTTACATTGTTAGCGTAGTTGCTTATTGGGGTCAATGAAGTTGTTAAAATTTATATATTTAAGGTGCTATTTACAGAGGTTTTTGTCAATTAATTGTTGTCTCAAATATTGGAAACAAAGAAACCTCGTATCATTTTTAGGTGATACGAGGTTTCTTTTTATGTGTGCGGATTATTGGGCTATAGGCCCTGATTTGCGGAAGTTACAGGAGTTATGGGCGCTCTCCGGCTAACAAACGTTTTTCAATGTCTGCAATGACACCTGGTAGGTCTGCAATGGTATCGATTAGGTAGTGTGGGTTCGATTTGTTTAGCTTAACGCTCGCTTTTTCACGTGCAGCCGCAAGTGTTGTCTCGTCTGCATTTAAATATTCTTGATACGTTAAGCCTGCTTCGTTCCCCGATAATACAAGTCCAACCGTCCACATGCCTGCGTTGTGACCTTCATCGATCCCCGGTGCTGCATCGTCTACTTTTACACACGCAGCAACGCTAGTTACACCTAGGTCGATTACGTTTTTCAGTGCCATAAATGGAGCAGGGCGACCACCTTGAGGTAAGTCATCGGTCGCTACCACGTTATCTGGTCGGTAACCGTAATCTGCAGCAGCAGGAATTAAAACATCCATCACTTCACGCGGGTAACCAGAACATGAACCGATTTTTACGTTCTTCTCTTTTAGGTTATTCACCACTTCAATCGCGTTTAAAATTGGCGCTGCGTGGTCAGCTACTTTCGCTTTTTGAAGAGGCATAAACGCCGCATAGATTGCATCAACGTCTTCACTGGTCATCGAGCGCCCGAACTGAGCATTCCAACGAGCATCAACAGCAGGGATTCGACCCACCGCTTGAATGTGATCCCATTTACCGATACCCATAGGTTCACGAGCTTCTGCTAAGTCGATGTCAAAGTCGAAACCTTGTCTGAATGCTTCCACGAAAATGCTGGTTGGAGCAAATGATCCAAAATCAACGATAGTGCCAGCCCAGTCAAAGATAACCGCTTGGATAGGTGATGTCGTGTTCATAATAGTGTCCTATTTTTGTGTCACTCCCAGTTCAAACTCCTGGCAGGACGAATGATTGTTTTAGCTTATTGGTTTAAGTGTTGATTTAAATAATGAATTAAAGGTATTCAAAATCTTCGCAGACTTTGGCTATCGCTTTTTCGAATACAGACAGAGCGACTTCTAGTTCGCTGCGGCTGATGATCAATGGTGGGCTCAACTGAATCACGTTACCTTGTGACACCTTAAAGCTCAGGCCATCGTTCAGGCATTGGTAAAGTACGGCTTCTGCTTCATCGAACGCTCTGGTTTTGGTGATATGGTCGGTGACCAACTCAACGCCCCATAGCAGCCCGATGCCGCGCACGTCACCAATGACTGGGTATTTCTCTTTCATTTGAAGCAGCTGTTCACGCACGAATACGCTGTCTGCTTGCACTTTTTCAAGTAGATTTTCTTGCTCAATCACTTCCATCGTAGCCAGTGCCGCCGCGCAACCGATAGGGCTTTTCTCATGTGTGTAATGACCAAGTGAGACTTGCGCTGCTGTGTTGTATTTGTCTTTAGTGACCATGGCTGCAATTGGAACCAAGCCGCCGCCAAAGCCTTTACCGATACATAGGATGTCAGGCTCGATATCAAACGCTTGGTGTGTGAACCATTCACCGCTACGACCCATGCCATTTGGGATATCATCAATGATCAACATGACATTGTGCTTGTCGCAGATCTCACGGATTCGTTTCCAATAAGCCTTGCTTGGCACTTGAACGTCTGTGTTACGCACTGCTTCAGCAATGAAGGCACCAATGCCACCTTCTTTTTCAATCACGTACTCAAGGTAATCGGCATAGTGCACATCACATGCAGTCTCATTGTTATCGCCTGCGCTTTGCCCGTGAAGCGATAAAGAGCCATTAAGGGGGAAAGCACCACGATAAGAGACTGCTGGTGGGATACGTTCTACGCCAGCCATTAACGGCCCCATACCTTCGCGGAAACAGGCTTCACCACCCACTGAAATTGCATCCAGCGACGCACCATGGAAGGAATCCCACAATGAAACGACTTTGAAGTTGTTAGTGACATGTCGAGCCAGTTTCAGTGCCATACCGATAACCGATGTACCACCTGGCGCAAACAACACGCGATTCAAATCACCACCGCAGATCTGTGTGAGTTTTTCAGCGCACTGCACGGCAGTCTCATTGGTGAATCGACGTGGTGAAAACGGCAATGACGCCATTTGCTGAGTCACTTTATTAATAATATGTGGGTGGCCATAACCTAATTGGTGAACATTATTACCGTGAAAGTCCATGTACTTCTTGCCCGTCGCATCTTGAATGTAGATTCCTTCAGCGGTTTCAAGCGTGTCTAGGCAAGGTGTTGACATGGCTTGATGAAGAAACACGTCAGAGTCACGCTTTAACATTGCTTGAGTCGCATCATCGTTTAGCGATTCGTTCCATTTTTCGCGTGCTGGCGTAGTGTTAACATCGCCTTCGCTTCGAAAGTGTGTGGCCTTTAGAATCGGCTCTTGATTGGTCGTCGTCATTATTTGATGTCCCAGTACATAGCGTTTTTCACTGCGCCAATGAGCGCTTCAATGTCTGACGGGTAAACTTCACCGATGTTACCGATGCGGAAACAGTCTGCGTTTGAAACCTTGCCCGGGTAAATCACAAACCCTTGTTCTTTCAAACGGTCATAGAACTCCTTGAATTGGTAATCGCTATGAGTTGGAGAATAGAAAGAGGTGATGATCGGTGAATGAAGGTCATCATTTAACAGAGGTTCAAAACCTAGAGAGCGCATGCCAGCAACCAATGTGGTTTGATTGGTTTGGTAACGATTATGGCGATCTTCAATGCCACCTTCCTGTTCCAGTTCAAGCAGGGCTTGGTAGAAAGCACGCACTGTGTGAGTTGGGGAAGTGAAGCGCCATTTACCGTGGTTGCTTTCCATGCAGTGCCATTGGTCAAACAGATCAAGGCTTAATGAGCGAGCTTGGCCTTTACACTTTTCCAATTCCGATTGCTTGGCAATAACAAAGCCGAACCCCGGTACACCTTGAATACACTTGTTTGCCGAGCTGATCATGTAATCGATACCTAAGTCAGCAATATCCATAGGAATACCGCCAAAACTCGACATAGCATCAAGAATGACGGTTTTGTTGTGCTGTTTTGCCAATTTGGCAATCTCTTCAATTGGATTCAGCATGCCAGTGGTGGTTTCACAGTGGACAATCGCCACGTGAGTAATGTCTGAATCCATGGCCAATGCCGTTTCCATTTCGTTCAAGTCAGGCTGTGATGTTTCACCTGGGGAAACGACATGGCATGGAATGTTTAAATATTCTGCGATTTGAGCAATACGAGCACCATATGCTCCGTTATCGACCACAAGAAGCTTACCGCTGTTAGAGATAACGCTACCGATTGTTGCTTCAACTGAAGCAGTGCCGCTGCCTTGCATTAATACGCTGGTATATCCCGCCTGCTTAGTTGCCAAAGTCACAAGCTTGCTACGAATCACTTCAACAATGTCTTTGTTGTATTCATCGTCCCAAGTACACCAATCTTTTAGCATCGCTTGGCGAACGGTTTCAGAAGTAGATAGAGGACCCGGTGTCAGTAGTAAATATTCGTTTCTCATGTTCAATTCTCGTGATTTTAATTTTGGACTATACCAGTGCTTGCGGTTACTTTAACAACCAATTTAAACGGTCGTAAATAGTCCAAACGTTATTTTCACAAAAGCTTCATATTAAGATTGGTCACTTGTGTTGAGAAATTTTCCGATCTTGAAATTGCCATTTTTTGTTCATTTAATCGTCATAAAAGCCAGTTAGCTTAATACTCGAAATCTGGTACATACCAATATAAAGGTGTGTTCTAACAACCTAAATGAATTTATGGATATAGAAGCCTCTAGATGGAGCTTCTAGCTTTAACAACTTTAACTTTGGCAATTTTTAATTTTGGCAACTTCTCACTTTAGAGTTGGCCTGACTGGAGAAAATGATGAAAAACCGTTTTATGAAAGGATCACTTGCAGCATTAGTTACTCTATTAGCTGGTAATGCTTATGCAGCACAGGAAGTGACGGTTTACACCGCTTTTGAAACTGACATTTTAGCGAAATACAAAAACGCATTTGAAAGTGAAAACCCAGACATCAACATCAAATGGGTACGTGATTCAACTGGAATCATGACGGCAAAATTATTAGCTGAGAAAAACAATCCTCGTGCAGAAGTGGTATGGGGCCTTGCGGGTTCTTCAATGGCTCTACTTAAAGAGGAGGGCATTCTTAAGCCTTACACTCCTCAAGGTGTAGAAGCGCTGCGTTCAAACCTCAACGATCCGCAATCTACTCAAGCTTGGTATGGCAATGACGCATTCTTCAATGCGGTTTGTTTCAACGAAGTAGTTGCTAAGCAATTGAACCTACCTGCACCTAAATCTTGGGATGACCTAACGAAGCCTATCTACAAAGGCCACATTGCAATGCCAAACCCAGCGTCTTCTGGTACGGGCTACATGCAGGTTTCGGCTTGGTTACAAAACATGGGTGAAGACCAAGGTTGGAACTACATGCAGAAGCTAGATCAAAACATTGCTCATTACACGCACTCTGGTTCTAAGCCATGTGTTCAAGCGGGCATGGGTGAAGTGGCTATCGGTATTTCTATGGCGAGCCGCGGCGCGAAGCTGAAGACTCAAGGCGCGCCACTTTCTGTGATTACACCGGAAGGTATCGGTTGGGAATCTGAAGCGGTAGGTCTTGTTAAGCCTTCAGATGCAGCACAACGTGTTATCGATTGGTCTATCTCTAAAGCAGCGAATGAACTTTACATCGAAATGTATCCAGTTGTTGGCCACCAAGATGTCACAGGTAAAGCAGAAAACTTCCCGAACGTAGAGAAGAACATGGCAAAAATGGACTTCGCTCGTATGGGCAGCGAACGTGCCGACGTTCTGAAAACATGGTCTGAGAAGTTTGACGCTAAATCAGAGCCAAAATCTTAACCTGCTGAGCTAGTTAGTTTATTGGCTACTTGGTTCATTAGGCATTTGGTCCATTAAATACGCAGCCCACTAGAAGTAAGAAATCAGCAAAGGAAGGCTTCGGTCTTCCTTTTTTAGTTTTACGCCTTTAGGTTTTAAGTAAGGTACAACAAATGACAAAGCACTACTCATATTGGTTCAAGCAAGCATTGGAACAGGAATTTGGTAGCATCAATGCGGGGCTAAAATCCGCTACACCGCTTCAAAAAGACGTTAACTGTGATATCGCCATTGTCGGCGGCGGTTACACAGGGCTGTGGACGGCAATTTTAATTAAACAGCAACAGCCTCAAAAGCATGTTGTGGTGATTGAAAAAGGCTTGTGTGGCAGCGGTGCTTCTGGTGCGAACGGCGGGTGTATGCTGACTTGGTCAACCAAATATCCAACCTTGAAAAAGCTCTATGGAAAAGAGCAAGCCAAATGGCTGGTTAAGGAATCGGAAAAGGTTATATACGAGATCGAAGCCTTCTGTAACGAACACAAGATTGACGCGCATCTTTATCGAAGCGGTACTTACTACACGGCGACCAATGAAGCGCAAAAGGGGGGAATGGAACCTGTTGTGAATGAGTTGGTCAAGCAAGGCATAAATAGTTGGAAGAAGTGTGATAACTCTTTGGCTGAGAAAGCGGGATCGGAGCGTCATATTGAAGGTTATTACTCAGAAGCCGCGGGCAGTGTGCAGCCAGCGTTATTGGCGAGAGGCTTACGCCGAGTCGCTCTCGAACTGGGTGTCGAAATTCACGAAAACACAGAGATGACATCACTTGATTATGGAGCCCCGGCTCGAATCCAAACCAAAGGTGGCTCTGTTTTTGCCGACAAAGTGATTTTGGCACTCAATGCATGGATGCTCGATCACTTTAAAGAGTTCAAACGCAGTATAGTGGTTGTTTCTTCAGATATGGTAGTGACCAAGCCTATTCCTGAAAAGCTCAAGCAATTTGGCCCAGAGAAAGGGGCGGCGGTGGTGGATTCGCGTATCTTTGTCCACTACTACCGAGATACCCAGGACGGACGACTCATGTTGGGCAAAGGTGGTAATAAGTTCTCGTTTGCCAATCAAGTTGAAAGCATGTTCAACCAAACGACCAACTACCTGCCGATTCTCAATCAATCCTTTCAAAAACTGTTCCCTAAATTGCAACAAAGTGAATTCGATTACAATTGGTCTGGCGGCTCAGACCGTTCGGTCACCGGATTGCCATTTTTCGGTAATCTAAAACGCCAAAACAACATCTATTATGGGCTCGGTTACTCAGGTAATGGTGTTGCTCAAACTCGTATGGGCGGAAAGATTCTCTCATCTATGGTACTTGGAGCTGATAACGCTTGGACCTGTTGCGGATTAACCAACGGACCGCTTGGGCATTTCCCGCCAGAGCCATTCCGTTGGGTAGGTGCGATGATGGTTCGTGATGCGGTACGAAGAAAAGAGAACGCGGAAGATTCGGGTAGCACGCCATTGTGGCTAGATAAACAGTTATCCAAACTTGCAGGTGCGGCGGGCAAAGCCGACAAGGTTGAATCATAGATTAATCTAGCGTTTAAATTAGAAGTTTACATTTAGGCTCTCAGTGATTTATGGGCAAGTCATTGAGGGCTTTCAACATTGAACCAACTGTTAATGCTGAACAAATAGCAATCTTTAATGCTTATTATATCTGCAATATAACTGTCATTTAGCTTCTATAAATTTGTCACTTAACTGCAATGTTCTCAGTTTAAATTTGGTATATACCATATAGAGAGTGCTGTAGTATGAGCAACCAAACTTATTTGAATATTGAAAACGTTGTAAAGCAATTTGGCCAATTCACAGCGTTAAAAGACATTTCCCTATCGATAGATAAAGGCGAGTTCGTCTGCTTCCTTGGCCCATCTGGCTGTGGAAAAACCACCTTATTACGTGCGATTGCAGGTTTAGATTTACCTACTTCAGGTTCTATTGAGCAGAACGGTAAGGATACGACCTTCTTACCACCAGAAAAGCGCGACTTTGGCATTGTGTTCCAGTCTTACGCTTTGTTCCCGAACCTTACTGTGGAAGAAAACATTGCGATTGGCCTTAAAAACCAAGGCATGTCGACCAAAGAAGCTCTTGAGACGGTTGAGTCTTGGTTAGAGACCATCGGCTTACCGACGTCTGGTCAGAAATTCCCAAATCAATTGTCTGGTGGGCAGCAGCAGCGTGTGGCTTTGGCTCGTGCTTTGGCTTTGTCTCCAGGTTTGCTACTCCTTGATGAGCCGCTTTCTGCATTGGATGCAAAAGTAAGAACACACCTGCGCGACGAGATCTGTCAATTGCAGCGTAAATTGGGCATCACCACGATTATGGTGACGCACGATCAAGATGAAGCTTTGACCATGGCTGACCGCATTGTGGTAATGAATCACGGTATTATCGAGCAAGTGGGCGCTCCACAAGAGATCTACCAAAAACCCGTCAGTCGTTTCGTGGCTGAGTTTGTCGGCAGTATGAACTTTATTCAAGCTTCTGTAGCAGCTCAAGGCAAGATGCGTATTGCTGAGTCTATGTTGCCATTGCCTGGGTTAGACAACCTGACACCAAAGCAGGGTGATATGTTTGATATCGCGGTTCGTCCTGAGCAAATCCAGTTTGTTGATCGTTTTAGTGAATCCTTGCCAGTGAGAATCGTATCAAGCGAATTCTTAGGGGCGTTTTATCGCGTGGAGTGCGAGTTGCAACATGACTCAACGGCGAAAGAGATCATCGTGGATGTACCCGTCAAAGAGTTCAACCGATTGAAGCTGCGTCGCAGTGATATTCGTTACGTTGCATTCGATCAAGAAGGCCTGAGAGCTTACCCATCGAAAAGCTTGCAAGTGATGAAAGACGAGGCGGCGTAAACAATCATGGAATCGACTCAAATGATGCAATCTAAGCTGCTAATTCAACGACGAGTAACGCCTTTTCTTGCTCGGCTAAGTAAAGACAACGTAATCCTATTCGGGCTTCTGGCTTTTTTGTCAGTGGTCATGACGCTATTCATCCTGATGCCACTGTGGGCAATGTTGAAAAAGAGTGTTCAGAACGCAGACGGCGAATTTGTAGGTTTACAGAATTTCGCAACGTATTTTGCGTCTCAAAGCCTATGGCAGTCGGTAGGTAACACCTTCACGTTGGGCTTGTTGGTAACGACAGTGGTTGGCGTTTTAGCGTTTGGTTATGCCTATGCTTTGACTCGTTCATGCATGCCTTTTAAGGGACTATTTCAGGTATTAGGTTCTGCGCCGATCCTTGCTCCTTCATTACTTCCTGCAATCAGCTTGATCTTCCTATTTGGTAATCAAGGTATCGCCAAAGAAGTCTTGGGCGGCAACTCGGTATACGGCTTGATTGGTATCTCACTCGGCTTGATATTCTGGACTTTCCCACATGCCTTGATGATTCTAACCACTTCACTCAGAACTTCTGATGCTCGTCTTTATGAGGCTGCCCGTGCTCTAAATACTTCCTCGCTTAAAACCTTCTTCATGGTGACCTTACCTGCAGCCAAATATGGCTTGATCAGTACTCTGATCGTTGTGTTTACGTTGGTGGTGTGTGACTTTGGTGTACCAAAGGTCATTGGCGGTAGCTACAACGTTTTATCTACAGATATCTTTAAGCAGGTGGTTGGTCAGCAGAACTTTTCGATGGGTGCTGTAACCAGTATCTTGTTGCTATTGCCTGCGCTACTTGCGTTTACAGTGGATCGCTGGGTACAAAAGAAACAGAAGAGCTTGTTTGATACCCGTTCTGTCGCGTACCAACCAGAGCCAAATACCATGCGTGATGGATTGTGTTTCCTTTACTGCACGGTCATTTCGGCTGCTGTCGTTATCGTGTTGGGCATGGCGATATACGGTTCTATGGTCACCTTCTGGCCTTGGAACAAAGCGCTCACCCTGAATAACTACAACTTTGCTGAGATGAGTACCTATGGTTGGACACCGTTCTTCAACTCTCTGACGCTTGGTGCATGGACTGCCATTATCGGTACCGTATTGATTTTCTTAGGTGCGTATTGTATTGAGAAGGGCAGAGCATTTGGTCCCGTTCGTCAGGCGATGCAGATGCTCAGTGTTGTGCCGATGGCCGTTCCGGGTATGGTTCTGGGTTTGGGGTATATCTTCTACTTCAATGACTTGAGTAACCCACTTAACTTCCTGTATGGCACGATGGCGTTCTTGGTGATTAATACGGTGGTTCACTACTACACAGTAGGGCACATGACGGCGTTAACGGCATTGAAACAGCTACCTTCGGAAATTGAAGCCACGGCGGCCTCGGTTAACCTACCGCAATACAAGCTGTTTTTTAAGGTGACGGTGCCCGTTTGTTTGCCTGCGATTTTAGATATTGCGACATACCTGTTTATTAATGCACTTACCACGACATCTGCGGTAGTATTCTTGTATTCTACCGATACGATACCTGCGTCAGTTTCAGTGTTGAATATGGACGATGCGGGGCAAACCGGTGCAGCAGCAGCCATGGCGGTAATGATCATGATATCTGCAGCGAGTGCGAAGTTGATTCATATGCTAATCAACAAGTTTTTCGAGAAGCGCACCCAAGCTTGGCGCAAACGCTAGCGAACCATTTTATATTGCAGTTGGCCAAGGAGTGGCTGACGACAAGAACAAGAATGAAAGGAAATTAAGTGCAGTACGTAAAAATCAAAGATGTCATTGTAGAGCAGATAGAGTCGGGGATGTTAACGCCACGACAGAAGTTGCCTGCAGAACGTAAGCTGGCTGAATCGTTTGATACAACACGAGTTACCTTACGTGAAGCTTTGTCTTCGCTTGAAGCTGAAGGGCGTATTTACCGAGAAGATCGCCGCGGTTGGTTTATCTCACCAGCGCCGCTTCGTTACGATCCAACCCAAACACTGAACTTCACTAATATGGCTCTGGCGCAAAATCGTCAACCGAAAACTGAGTTAGTGGCAGCAAAAGGGATGTTGGCAACCAAGGAGGCGACTAAGCTTCTTGAGTTACAACCGTTCTCCGATGTTTATCGAGTCGATAGAGTTCGCTACCTTGAAGACAGACCGGTTGTGTATGTGACGAACTACATTCGACCAGAGTTGTTTCCTAACTTACTCGATTATGACCTGTCTAAATCACTGACCGACATCTACCGTGAGCACTTTGGCGTGGTGTATCAGAAGATTCGTTACCGTGTGAGTACAACGTCTTTGCTGGGTGAAACCGCGCAAGCATTGCGTGCGACTTCTGGCTCTCCTGCAATGGTGGTAGAGCGTGTTAACTACAATCAAAATGGCGATTTGATTGACTGTGATATTGAGTATTGGCGTCATGACGCGATCAGTATAGAGTCGATCGCACAGTTAGAACGCTAGTCATACGTTAGAACGCTGGCACACCTTAAATTCTCTGAGCTTGCTCAATTGAAACGATCAAAGGTCTCTTATCTGGAGGCCTTTTTTATCCCCTTTTTTAAGCGGTTGCTCTTATCAGTCAATAAGTTAGGAATTAAATGGAATTCTCTGCCATCATCATCGTGATTATCTCGGCTCTGCTGCATGCGGGTTGGAACGTTCTAGGTAAATCTAATCAAGGATCGGGTTCGTCTTTCTTCCTAGCCTCTGGCTTTGCCGCCGCAGCGATATTGACTCCCTATCTGGTTTGGTATGCCTACAGTGTTGGCCTGTCAAATATATCACTTCCATTCTGGCAGTTGGTTTTCTTGAGTGGGATCTGTCAAATCGTCTATTTGATTGGGTTAGGCGCTGCCTATAAACAAGCTGATATTGGTGTGATCTATCCGATGGCACGAGCACTTCCGGTGTTGATGGTGGGGTTAGGCACGGTGTTGATCGGCTATGAATTGTCGGCGAATCAGTGGATGGGTTTTGCACTGATCACATTAGGCTGTTTGTTCGTTCCACTGAAACAATTCTCTGAGCTGAGGTTCAAGGCCTACCTGAACCTCGGTGTGCTGTGGGCATTAATCGCCGCCATTGGTACCACTGGCTACTCCATTATAGATAAAGAAGCGCTCCTGTTATTGGAGCCGTTAAGCACGCCTACCATTACTAATAAACACACGGCGATTTTCTACCTAGGCATTCAATTTTGGGCGATCGTGATTCCGCTGAGTATTTGGTTGTTGGTGTCCAATCAAAGAATCGAATTTACCAACGCATGGATACTACGTAAGAAAGCCACGGTTGCAGGCATTATGATGGCATCGACTTATGGTTTAGTGTTATTTGCGATGACCATGACAGAGAACGTCAGCCTGGTTGTGGCACTTAGGCAAGTCAGTATCATCTTCGGCGTAGTGATGGGGATCTACTTTTTAAAGGAAAAGTGGCACATGACTCGCGGTGTAGGCGTCGTTTTTATTATTGCTGGTTTAGTTATCTCACTGACTTAAAGAGAAATTAATTTACACCTCCAACCTATAATGTGACTTTTTAGGCACATTATCCTTATTGATAGCAAACGTTTTACTAATGTTAAAGATGTGATCCTTCTCATAGACAAGGCAGTAAAGTTACCGGTAACATCCACCCCAACGTTACCGGTAACATATAACAACAAACCGGACTCTGTGAAACTCATAAGGATACCCAAATGAAAGCTCTGACTAAAACGCTGATTGCTGCTTCCCTCACTGGCCTATTTGCTACTTCAGCAATGGCTGCAGACTTTAAACTTAAGATTCAATCTTCAGATCCATCTGGTGATTTGAACTTCAAGGTTCAGCAGAAGTGGGCTGAGCGTGTAGAGACGATGTCTAACGGACGTATCGACATCGACCTTCTGCCTGTAGGTGCTGTGGTTAAACACACTGAAACGCTAGGCGCGATCAAGATGGGCATCCTTGATGGTCATATCACAGCAACAGGTTACTTCTCTGGTAAAGATCCAGCATTTGGTCTTATCGGTAACATGGTTGGTGCATGGTCAGACACAACACAACTGCTTCAGTACATGAACTACGGTGGCGGTAACGAGCTAATGACTGAGCTTTACAAGCCTTACGGTGTTCAGTTCGTTGGTGCTTCAACAACAGGTGTTGAGTCTTTCATTTCTAAAAAGCCAATTGACGGTGTCGCGGATCTTAAAGGTCTTAAATTACGTGCACCTGAAGGTCTAGTACAACAAGTGTTCGCAGCAGCGGGTGCGACTCCAGTAAACCTTCCGGGCTCTGAAGTATTTACCGGTCTAAGCAAGGGCGTAATTGATGCTGCGGACTACACAGTATTCTCGACAAACCAAAAAGCGGGCATGAACGACATTGCGACACACCCAGTTCAACCGGGTTTCCACTCGTTGCCACTTATCGATATCTCTGTTTCTCAGAAGAAATGGGACAAGATGCCTGCTGACCTACAAACAATCTTACAAACATCTGTGCGTGACTTTTCTTACGACATGACGACTCAGCTAAAAATGGCTGACCAAGCAGCAGTTAAAGAAGCGCAAGCGAACCCAGAAATCACTATTCATGACTGGTCTCAAGAAGAGCGTAAGAAGTTCCGTGAGATCGCAAAAGGTCAATGGAAAGTATTTGCAGAGCGCTCTGATAACGCACAGAAAGTTTACACCTCAGTTACCGTGTTCCTAGAAGAAAACGGCTTACTGTAATTCAAACTTAGCTTACTGATGGGGGAGGGCATTGCTCTCCCGTTTTCTCCCAGGAAATTTGGCCATGACAGACAAAATCCCTCACGCACCAGCTGAAAACGATGAAAAGCCAAGAAACGGGCTTGATCGTCTTATCATAAAATTCAGCAACTTAGTTAGCTGGTTGTTTATCTTCACTGTATTGATTTCATTTTACGAAGTTGTGATGCGCTATGCATTTGACGCCCCAACCACTTGGGTTCACGAGACGGCTTCATTTATCGGTGGTTCATTATTCATTATCGGCGGCATCTACGCTTTCGCGGCTGATAAACATGTACGTGTTGTTCTTATCTACGATTCAGTGTCTAACCAAACACGTAAGTATCTTAATCTTGTTCACCACATTGTTGGTTTAGCCTTTGCGGGCATGCTTGCTTACGCGGCTTACTTCACTGCAGAAGAAGCGTGGTTTGCACCTTGGGGTGAATTTCGTCTTGAGACATCAGGCTCAGTGTTAAACGCGCCTTATCCAGCGCTGCTTAAAGGTCTAATCTTTGTCGTTTTGTGTGTTCTTGTTGTCCAGTTTGTATTGCACCTAATCCAAGAGTTGATGGGTCTAAGGAAGAATGACGATGTTTGATTTATCTTCTATTGGTATCGCATGGGGCAGTTTGCTCATGCTGGTTATGATGATTGGCTTGTTACTCACTGGTATGCAGCTGGCCTTCGTAACAGGCTTCGTGGCGATCTTCTTCACCTTGTGTTGGTTCGGCCCTGATGCCTTGCCTTTGATTGCGAGCCGAACTTACAGCTTTGCTTCTGGTTATGTATTCCTCGCCGTCCCAATGTTCGTATTGATGGCAGCGCTCTTAGACCGTTCAGGTATCGCACGAGACCTGTTTGATGCCATGAAATCGGTTGGCCGTAAGGTTCGCGGCGGTGTTGCGGTACAAACTTTATTGGTAGCCGTGTTATTGGCGTCAATGTCAGGTGTTATCGGTGGTGAAACCGTACTACTTGGTATTCTTGCTCTGCCTCAAATGCTTCGCTTGGGTTATGACCGTAAGCTTGCTATTGGTACAACCTGTGCGGGTGGCGCGCTAGGCACCATGCTTCCGCCAAGTATCGTACTGATCATCTATGGCATGACAGCCAGTGTATCAATTGGCGATTTGTTTAAAGCGTCTTTCTTACCGGCCTTTATCCTCGCGGGTTGTTACATCGGCTACGTATTGATTCGTTGTAAGCTAAACCCTTCTCTTGCGCCGATTCCGAGTGATGATGAGACAGAAGAAGACATCGCTAATCAACCTAGCTACTTCAAGGCTCTGTTCTTCCCGCTGCTTTCAGTAGCAACCGTTCTAGGCAGTATCTACACAGGTATCGCTTCAGTAACCGAAGCTTCTGCTTTGGGTGTGGTTGGTATTATGATCAGTGCACTAATCCGTGGTGAGCTGAACTACAACATGCTGAAAGAGAGTGCCATGGCAACAATGCGTACTTGCGGCATGATCATGTGGATTGGTATCGGTGCAAGTGCTCTGGTTGGTATCTACAACCTGATGGGCGGTATTGATTTTGTTGAAGAAACCATCCTTGCGCTAAGTGGCGGCAACGCGACAGTAACGTTGTTAATCATGATGGCTATCTTGCTGGTACTCGGCATGTTCCTTGACTGGGTCGGTGTAGCACTTTTGACAATGCCAATCTTCGTTCCAATCATTACTGGTCTCGGCTTCGACCCAGTTTGGTTTGGTGTTGTGTTCTGTCTAAACATGCAGGTGTCTTTCTTGTCACCGCCATTTGGCCCTGCGGCGTTCTATCTGAAATCGGTAGCGCCAAAAGACATCAGCTTGGGTGAGATATTCACGTCACTACTGCCGTTCATTGCACTTCAAGTGTTGGTTTTAGGCTTGGTTATCGTCTTCCCACAACTCGCGCTTTGGTGGCAATAACAACAAAGGTTCCTGACCAGACTTAGCGTCAGGAACCGAACCGCAACAACACAAGTTTAACTATTAGATTCGATTGTCAGCCCCAGTTTTGGTTGGGGCTTAGGGAAGGCTTGCCTTATGAAAAGCAAAAAAATACTCGTGATGGGCGTATCTGGATGCGGAAAAAGCCTGATTGGTAGCCGTATCGCAGAAGCATTAACGCTCCAGTTTTTTGATGGAGATGACTTCCATCCGCAAAGCAATGTAGAAAAGATGCGCCAAGGTATTCCACTGACAGACGAAGATCGTCAAGGATGGCTGGAAACACTGAATAAGCAATATATCGAACAACCAAGCGCTGTGATCGCTTGCTCGGCATTAAAGCCGCAATACCGCGATATTCTGCGCAACAACAATGAAGATTTGGTGATTGTGTATCTACAGGGCAGTTTCGATACGATTTGGAATCGTCATAAAGCTCGTGAAAATCATTATTTTAATGGTCAAGAGATGTTGAAAAGCCAGTTTGAAACCTTGGTTGAACCGGAGCTAGATGAAGCGTTATTTGTCGATATCTCGCAAGATGTTGAGCAAGTCGTAGAAAGTGCACTTAAACAAATTAAGCAGATAGGCTAAACCATGACTCAGATAAAAAATGACATCGCGATGATTGGTTTGGGTGTGATGGGCAAAAGCTTGGCGCTCAACCTACTCGACAATGGATTCAACGTCGCGGGTTTTGATTTAAACGCTGACAACGTCGATCGCGCAAATTCAGAAGCGAAACAGCTTAATGAATCCTTTGAAGGTAAAGGTCAATTCACTAAAGGCACTAGCCTTGAACATATGCTCCAGGGCTTAGCAAAACCGCGTGTTATTGCGTTATCAGTTCCTGCAGGAAAACCTGTCGATATCGTCGTAAATAATCTGCTTGATGCAGGTTTGGAGAGTGACGACATTGTTATCGACACAGGTAACAGTTTATGGACAGATACCGAGACTCGTGAGTTGAACTATAAGGGCAAGCTACGTTTCTTCAGTACCGCGGTTTCTGGTGGTGAAGAGGGGGCTCGTGTTGGCCCTGCGCTAATGGCGAGTGGTGACCAGTCTGCTTGGCAATATGTAAAACCAATGTGGGAAGCGATTGCTGCTAAAGTGGATGTAAACGGTTTACCTGTTGCTCAATTTGAAGCGGGTGAGGCGTGCGCGGCGTATGTTGGCCCTTCTGGCACCGGTCATTACGTTAAGATGGTGCACAACGGCATTGAATACGCCGATATGCAGCTCATCTGCGAAGTGTATCATTTCATGCGTGATGTTCTGGACATGCCAGCTCAAGAGATTGGCCAAGTTTTCGAACAGTGGAATAACGGTGTTCTAAACAGTTACCTGATGGAAATCAGCGCCGATATTCTTCAGCAAGACGATATTGTTACTGGGAAGCCTTTTGTTGATGTTGTGCTGGATAAGGCTGGGCAGAAAGGCACTGGATTGTGGACTGCGGTGAATAGTCTACAAGAGGGTTGTCCAACGCCAACCATTGCACAGGCGGTCTATGCTCGTGCAATGAGCGGTCAAAAATCACAACGTATTCAAGGGAGTCAGCTTCTAAAAGGCAATATTGCGGATGCCAGCCAGTTGGACAAAGCGGAGGTAGTCTCTGAGCTTCATGACGCTCTCTACTGCGCCAAGCTATCTGTTTATGCTCAAGGCTTTGACTTGTTGAAAACAGCGTCAGACAAAGAAGGCTGGAACCTAGACTTCACTCAAATAGCTAAGATCTGGCGAGCGGGTTGTATTATCCGTGCTGCTTTCTTGCAAAGTATCACGTCGGCTTACCAACAAAATAGTGAGTTGACGAACTTGTTGTTTGACGAGATTTTCATCAAACAAGTGGAAGAGCGTGAGTTGGCTTGGCGTATTGCTGTGGCTAATTCGGCCTTATATGGTGTGCCGATGCCGGGGATCAGTTCAGCATTAAGTTACTTTGATTCGTTGCGCTGTGAAGTATTGCCAGCGAACTTACTGCAAGCGCAACGGGATTACTTTGGTTCCCACACTTATTCGCGAGTCGATAGAGATGAGGCTGAAAAGTTTCACGTGACTTGGAGTCAGTCTCCAAGAACGGAAGTTAACGCTTAAACAATGTATAACGCCCTCGCTATGAGGGCGTTTGTAATTGTGATGCTATATCAACCTTTTAGTAAATTAGGCTTCAAATTCCAAGTCAGTTGGATACACTGTTACCAGTAACATAACTCAAAAATAACAATTATTAATGATGTCGAATAAGAAAAAACGTCCAACATTACAAGATGTTGCCAACTTAGTTGGTGTCACCAAGATGACCGTGAGTCGCTGTCTGAGAGATTCTTCTCAAGTCTCAGAAGTGCTACGAGACAAGATCAATGCCGCAGTCGATGAACTGGGCTATATCCCTAACCGTGCACCAGACATTCTTTCCAATGCAAAGAGTAATGCAATAGGTGTGTTGGTTCCCTCGCTAACTAACCAAGTTTTTGCTGAAGTTATTCGTGGTATCGAGCAAGTCACCGCACCAGCAGGCTATCAAACCATGATTGCCCACTATGGCTATAGCGCAGAACTGGAAGAACAGAGTATTGCTTCGCTGCTCTCATACAATGTGGATGCAATTATTCTGTCTGAAAATGTGCATACCGATAGAGCGCGTAAGATGCTACAGACCGCGTCGATTCCTGTGATTGAGATTATGGACTCGGTATCGCCAAGAATTGAACAAGCTGTTGGCTTTGATAACTTCGAAGCGGCTAGGGCTATGACTAAAACCATGCTCGAACGAGGGCGTACCAATATTGCTTATTTAGCAGCACGTATGGACGAGCGAACTCGCTTAAAAATGGCGGGCTACGAACATGCGATGCAAGAAGCCGACAAGTCGCCCGTGACACTGCAAACGGAAGACGCTTCCTCGTTTACTCTTGGTGCAAAACTGATTGGCGAGTTACTAGAGAAGCACCCTGAAGTGAATGGCATTTTCTGTACTAACGATGACTTAGCGATTGGTGCTTTCTACGAATGTGTGAGACGCGGTATTCAAGTACCAGAGCAGATGGCGATTGCCGGTTTCCACGGACACGACATCACAGTGGCGATGACACCTCGTTTAGCGACTGTAGTAACACCGAGGGAGCAGATCGGTAAAGTCGCGGCAGAACAAGTTGTGGCGCGTTTAAAAGGTAATAAAGAGTGGATTGCGAAGTTGGATCTTGGCTATGAGATTGAAGTAGGCGAGAGTATTTAATTTTTAGTCCGGTTTTGCTCTTTATCGGATTCAAACTAAAACGCCCTTAACGATATGATGTGTTAAGGGCGTTTTCAATTTGTTTTTGTGCTTTTAGCTTGAGTGCTTTTGTAGCAATGATCTTTAGTTCGCTAAAGCTTGAGCATCTTGTTGTTTCAGCACTTTATGGCCATCTTCAGTGACGCCACGTTTCCAGTAACTGCTGATGTAGATGTTCTCCTTTGCGACTTCTTTTTCGTTACGGAAGTACTGTCTTAGCTCGCGCATGCTTTCAAATTCACACGCTGTCCATACTGAAACCTGACCGTCTAACCATTCAATGCTGCGAACGGTTTGTGATAGTGTTTGTTCAGTTTCATCTTCAATCAACCAAGTGATTTTGATGCCTTTAGGCGCTTCAAGAGTTTGCTTGTCTGCTGCTGAGTTGATTTGAACCACAGCGTGACCTTTCGCGTGCTCTGGAAGTGATTTTACTTTTGCGGAAAGCGCAGGGAGTGAAGTCATGTCTGCGACTAAGAAGAACCAATCCGACTCAAGATTTAGCCCTTGGATTAAACCCGGACCAGCCACTGAAATAGTATCACCCACTTGTGCGTTCATTGCCCATCTTGCAGCAAAACCACATTGCAAATCTGTAGTGATGTGGCGAACGAAATCGACTTCGATGAATTGCTCTACTGGGTTGTACTGACGAATAGTATAAGTGCGCATGGTTGGACGCTCACCTTCATTCAATTGGCTTAAATCTGTATTGCCGAGTGGTGAGAATAAAAGCTTGATGTAGCCGCCGGCACATTCTGTTGGGTATTTACTTAATCCCTCACCGCTAAGCGTTATACGCTGCATGTTTGGAGTAATGGTTAAGGTTTGAGTAACGGTTAATGTGATAGGGCTAGGCTTGCTCATATAAGGCTCTCTTGAATTTTGATTTCGACATCATAATCCTGAACCAGAAAACTCTCAATACTAATAATTATCATTTACCATAATTTACATAAGTGCAATCTAACCAGAACTCCTCGATCTGTGTGGGTCAAACTCATTGACAAAAAAAGCCCTTTAGAAAACTAAAGGGCTTGATGTGTTAGAGCGGTTGAACGTGAGAGTAATCAGCTGTTAGCTTGCTCTAGTTCAATTGTTTCATCAGCGGCTTTCGCAGCTTCTAGCATCTTACGAATAATGAACGATGCTGCCATTGCGATACCTACCATCACGACTGCAAGAACAGTCAGCATTTGGAAGTAATCACCGTAAACCGTTTGCACGATCTCTTGTGTGATCTCTTGGCCTTTCTCTAGTGCAATAGACGTTGAGAATACGGCACCAACAATGCCCGATAGTGCGATAGCAACAGAGAACAAGCTTACTGAGAAGTTCTCGATGTGCTTAGGTGCAACTGACAAGATGAAGGCTACAACCATAGAGCCAACAATTACTTCACCAAATGCTAGGAAGAAGTGAATCGCTAGGAATACTTCAGGGCGAATCAGAACGTCATCACCAACTGTGGTTACTGCCATTGTTAGGATACCGAAAGCGATAGCCGTTAGAATGAATGAGAAACCGACTTTCGTTGCCGTAGAGAAGTTAATGTTTTTCTTTTCTAGGTTAGAGAAGATACCCGCGATGATAGGGCCCGCAACCATACACCATAGTGGGTTCATCGCCATTGACGCTTCTGGTGCAACAGGAATGAAGCCAAATAGGTCACCACGCATGGTGTTGATTGCTACCATAGTCATCGACGTCATCATCTGGCCGTAGTACACGAAGAAACAGGTCGTCAGGAATGTGATTATTAAGATTGTGCCCATTTTCAGCATGTCTGACTTCTTCGATTTCATCATCAAAGAGACAAAGTAGATGATCGCTGCACCGCCAATTGCATATACGATGTTTTGGCCAATATCCATGTTAGAGAACATGAAAAATACCAAGCCAATCATAGCTGCAGAAAGGCCAAGGAAGGCTGCCCAGTTTTTAGTGCTTACTGGTTGTTGATCGATTTCAGCACTTGCTTCAACAAGGCCCTTGCGAACAAAGATCATCATTAGAAGCGCAGCGCCTGCTAGAACAGCAGAAAGAAGGAAACCACCGTGGAAACCAACAACAAGCACTAGCATTGGGAACAAGTATTGGCCTAGTAACGCACCAATGTTGTTTACTGAGTAGTTGATTGGGTAGCAGTTTTCAAAATCTTCTTGAGTTTTGAACGTGCGTTTGTAAAGACTTGGGTAAGAAGGGGACATCAAACCACGTGCATAACTTGCTAAAGCGATACCACATAATGCCATCGGTACATTGGTAGCAGCTGCACCGAGTACCAGTAAAACATAACCACTTGCGAAGCCTAAAAAGGCAATAGTCAAAGATCGGTATGCGCCTAAAAATTTATCGGCGATGAAGCCACCTGCGATAGCAAATAGCGGTCCGATTGCAGAGAAAGCACCAACAACCATCATGGTGTCGGCTTCATTGTAGTTCAGATCTTCAAGGAAGAAACGAGTCAAGATCACCATGACGCCATAGAACGAAAGCCCAAACATCATCTGGCAGAACATCATTGATTTGTTTAATCTATTCCACATTATTTTATTCTCACATTTGTATTGATATGTAGTTTAATTACCCGATTATAATATCATTACTAGTAATACATAAACTGAAACATCTATCCCAAACAGGACTTTGCTCGATATATCTTTTCTTATGAGTGCATTCATATTTCTCATGAATGAAATTTGCAATGTTAGATTTTGCTAGTGGATACATGGCGGTGTGAAATGCAGTCATCATCATTTGTGGCTAAGTAATGAACTAATAAAGGGAAAATTAGAGGGGCGTATTCTGTAAAAGTGTTGAGTGAGTATCACTTTCAATTGTCTGCTGGGCTTTAGCCAATAAAAAAGCCAGCTTGGTGGCTGGCTTTGTTGAGATATTGAAAACTAAGTTTACACGAATGCCGCCTCTATAGAGGCTTTCTCCACTCGTGTTCTAGTCTGTTACTCACACGGGGGGGCCATGTGAATCACGGCCAGGCCGCCTAGAGAAGTTTCACGGTACTTCTTGTTCATGTCTTTACCTGTTTGGTACATGGTCTCGATAACCTTGTCTAACGAGATAAGACACTTGCTGGTACGTTTCAATGCCATGCGCGATGCATTAATTGCTTTCATTGCACCCATTGCGTTACGTTCGATACATGGCACCTGAACAAGCCCGCCGATCGGATCGCATGTCATGCCCAGTGAGTGTTCCATCGCGATCTCAGCGGCAATACAGATTTGCTCGTTGCTACCACCACGTAGGGCAGTTAGGCCAGCAGCAGCCATTGATGAAGATACGCCAACTTCACCCTGACAACCTACTTCTGCACCAGAAATCGAAGCGTTGGTTTTGTATAAGATGCCGATAGCACCAGAGACTGCCAAGAAGTCCTTAAGCTGCTTAGTGTCTAGCTCTTTGATGAAACGATGGTAGTACATCAAAACTGCAGGAATAACGCCAGCAGCACCGTTGGTCGGTGATGTGACAACCTGACCGCCCGCTGCGTTTTCTTCACTCACGGCAAAGGCAAACAGGTTAATCCAATCCATGATTTCCATTGGATCGTTTTCAATTGAGGCATTCGCTTCAAGCTTTTTCAAAAGAGCAGGTGCTCGACGAGTGACTTCTAGACCGCCATCAAGAATGCCTTCGGTGTCAAAACCACGCTGCATGCACAATGACATCACCTTCCAAATTTGGTCGGCTTTCTGGTCAATCACATCCATATCTTGGAATGAAACTTCATTGCGCAGGATTAAGCCACCAAGGCTAAGTCCTTGTTGTTCTGAGAGTTCAAGCAACTGGTCAGCAGAAGAGAAAGGGAACTCAACTTGTGTTTCTGCTTCCTGTTTGCCGTTTTGTAGCTCATCAGCGGTTGCGATAAAGCCACCACCAATCGAGTAGTAGGTTTCCATATCCAGAAGGCTACCGCTTGCGTCAAATGCAGAGATAGTCATGCCATTTTCATGCAGCGGAAGGTTGGTTTTGTGGAAGAGCAGGTCGCTTTCTACATCGAAATGAATTTCATGGTTACCGCTCACCAGTAGAGATTTGTCTTCAATCGCCTTACGCATTGCTTGGTTAGCACTGGTAATTTTAATGGTGTCGGGGCGGTTACCTAGCAAACCTAACAAGGTCGCTCTGTCTGTGTGGTGACCAATACCCGTTAATGATAACGAGCCGTATAAGTCGATTTGAATACGCTTCACTTGCTTAAGCTGAGCATCAATTTTTTGGGTAAAGTTAAACCCAGCGATCATTGGTCCATTTGTGTGGGAGCTGGACGGCCCAACCCCAATTTTGTAGATATCAAAAATAGACAGCATAGTAACTTCCTGTGAAGACGGTTCGATGGACGAACTCTGTGTAAAATTTGTATTTTGTTCGTTTCACTTATATGTGTGAAAGCGTTCTCTGTTTAAAACTAACGCTAACCAGCGTAGCCCTGTGGACCCTATGATCGTGCTATTGTGCTTTTAAGCTGCACTTTGATTGTCGAGTACCTTATTGTGTTGCTTTGCAATAGTGAGCATTATTGCGAGCAACTTATAAGAATTTCAAAATACTTTTGTTCACAAGTATTGTATACATAATTCACTCCATCTAATCCCCAAAACGAGACTTGAACATAAAATGAGCATTAATAACCTCCTTATTGTGCTGGGTAAACGGCTTAATGAGAATGAATTGACTGAGGAAGGAATCAGTCGAGTTGATGCTTTGGTGAAGTATCTGGCGGAGTCCTTGAACGCAGAGCGTCGCTCGTCTACAGCGGTCGCTTTTTGTGGTGGGGTAACCAAAGGGCAGAGTGTTTCGGAAGCCGATGCGATGCACCGATACTTTCGAGAGTTGGAAAGCCTCCGCGAAGTCCCGTTTACTCTGGGAGCGATTTTATTAGAGCAGCATTCAACCAATACTGTAGAAAACATCCAAAATTTAGCTGCTGAGATGATAGAGAGTGGTCTGTTTACTCGTGGGCAAGGTGTAAAGATAACGTTTGTGTCGAATGACTATCACTTGCAACGAATCTTTGAGATTCAAACGCTAATGGACGAGCAAGGTTTGCTCAAAGTTCTCGTTGAAAAGTGTTCGGCGCTTGGCGTAGAACTGCAGATAGATCGCAAGTTGGAGGCTCATGTTGCAGTCCCATATCCTCACCAAACGACTCAAGGTCAGCTGTTTTTATTGATGGATGTGCTTACAATGTACCGAGTGTATCTCGAAGGAGTATGTGCCGGAGCGTTTAAGCGAGATTTGAAGATGGTGAGGTCGGAGCCAGAAAGGCTTTCCTTGGAAGCCTTGGCGAAAGCAAAAGGCTTAGTCGGAAGTTCACCTAAGTTTAGTATTGTGGAAAGTCTGCTTCCGGTATTGGAAGGCTGTATTCGAGGTACTCCAGTAGGTACGGATATAAAAAAAGTCAGGGAGTACCTAGCGTTACTAGATACCAACCTAACTTTTCTGAATCGATTGTTAGACCCTGAATCGGGTCATACGAATCGCTGGTGGCGATAAATCGTTATTTTTTTCTGGTGATGCCAAGAACTGTTTTTAGGCTAGCAAACGCAATTAAGCAGTAGGCGAGTAGTTCTGTGCCTTCTTCTGCAATGTTTTTAACGGCACGAACGTAATCATCGCCCATCACATTGTGCCAAAAGCTCCCCATACCGAATAGACGGGAGAATACTAGCAGTAACATTACGCCTGTCACTAACAGGTTCATGTGAGGAGAAGCCAAAATAAGGGCAAGTTGATCGATAGTGCGCTTGCCGTTTTTTACAGCATAAAAAATAGCGCTACCAGCAACTAGCGCAGCAGGAACAACCCATGCACCGTGTGCGATCTTATCGAACCAAAAATCCATTTCACGAATGAACAGTACAGCGAAGAAGGCGCTAATGAGAGCCGCAGCGTGTTTTACTTCACATCTCTTTCTCGCTAGGTAAGCAAAAGAACCTGAAGTTACGATAAGTAGCAGCTGTTGCAACATCTCTGTCACTGAGATCTCACCAACATTTCCGTTCAATAATACGAAATCAATTCGAAGCGCAAGGTTTGCGACAATACCAATCGCTAAAACAATGAGAGCGGTTTGGCAGCGTTTGTAGATCACTTGAGATGTCGACTGAGAAAGGGTGAACTCTGGCAGTTCAAATGACATTTGAGTTTGTTCTTTCGTTTTTGATTGGCTTTTCATAATAATTCTATGTGTAAAATTTTGTAACAGGCGGGCATTCTATCGGTGTAGGTTAGGCTAATGTCAGAGCTGTGTCAGAAATAAAACAGTGTTCAATTGGTGTGTGTGTACGGTAAACCGCTGCCTTATGGCAGACAGTCTACGTAACATAATTGAGTTTTTAGGGGGAGGATTTTACAGCTTTGAGATTGGAAACTTGTAATAGAAGTGATTACTTTTCAGTTTCTTGCTCATGGTTATTGCGGTAGTACTCCCACTGTTCAATGCGCTCGCCGTCATCGAATACACAGTAAGTTGTACGCTGATTGTTTTCAGTAACCGTATCTAATTCACCGTCCTGTTGAACACAATAAACAGCTGCTGGGTTAGCGACTGAAACACGTTGGCCTTCGCTATATTCTGCATAGTCGTTTGCACAACCGCCTAATACAACGGCACATACAGCCATCAAACCAATTTTCTTCATGCTTATCTCCTACGTCATAACTCTATAATTGAATGCGTTAAGTTCTACAGAACCAAATGAGAAGCTCTATGAAATGAGTATATTTTAGATTTCAGAAAAGGTTGTCCTAATTTGGTCAAGATATTGAAATAGGTTGATATTTCGCCATGTTTAGCTGCTTTTTGAGGGCTAGATCAAGCTAAGCTAGCCGGGCGAGAGAAGGGCATGAATTGTTGAGTGAAGGCTTTTCAGAGGTTATGTGATGTTTTCTTGCTTTATCGGCTATGAGGTACAAAGTTAGAAGGCGTGTTGATGTGAACCGCTATGAACCTCGAATCTATGAATGATTATGATATGATGCCGCCAAATTCAGTTGAGCAGTTAGAGCCATGAGACACCTAAAAACCACCATTCACCCAGATATCGATCACCTAGATAACAAAACAGTTTATAAGCGTAATGCCGCCAGAGCGATTGTCTTAGATGGTGAAGATATTCTGATGCTGTATACCGAGCGTTACCACGACTACACCATCCCTGGTGGTGGTTTAGATGAAGGCGAAGATGTGATTGCGGGCATGGTCCGAGAGCTTGAAGAAGAGACGGGTGCAAAGAACATTCATGGTATTAAGCCGTTTGGCATTTTTGAAGAGTTTCGCCCTTGGTACAAAGATGATGCAGATATCATGCATATGATTTCCTACTGCTATTCCTGCAAGATCGATCGTGAACTTGGTGAGACGGCTTACGAAGATTACGAAGTTAAAAACGGAATGAAGCCTGTGTGGATGAACATCCATGAAGCGATTGCTCATAATGAAAAGACGATGGCCGAAAGTCCTAAAAAGGGTATGAGCATTGAGCGCGAGACGTTTTTGTTGCATTTGATCGCAAAAGAAATGCTTTAATCTCACCCAAGCTTATATTGCAGTAATAGCACAGCAGTAATTGTTCAGCTGTAACTGCACTGCAGCCGACATTGATCTTTGAACTGTTTAATTTCACCCCGCATTTAAGCAGTTCATCGTTAGCGCTTGCAGCCCCCCCACCCCCAACTTTGCTTACAGCCAATAGTCATTATTTCTCCAGTTTCATGCAGCTTCCTGCTGTTTGAACGACATCTTTATTCGCTTGGAATCTACTTCTCTCACTCCTATCTATGACAAGCTGTCAAATTGAGTTACTTCATTCATCAAATTGATTCCTATTTTGAAGATAGTGTTTATTGGGTCTAGAACCTAAGGAGAATGTAGGTAAATAAACTAATACTTTCATGGTGTTAGATTTGTTTTCTAAGTTTAAAAAAACTTGGCTTCACTCTTGCTTAACCTACTTATGCAACTCGTTTTGTCGGCATTAAAAGAAAAAGTGTACATCCTTTGTCTCGCAGCATCAGATTTTAGGGAGACGTTTATTTAGCTTTGCCGTTCAGAGTTTACGTACTTTTCAAGGAAATCGCCTAAGCGAAGAAGAAGTCGAGGTTAACTATGAAATACAAGCAAATTATCTATCTCATTGGCGCAATAGTCAGTGTCCCAGTCCAGGCAAGCGTGGTGGACTTGGACTTCTCAAATCACATAGAGTCAACAAACGGGAGTAGCAGTTGGGCGGGGCCAACCTACGATGGCGCCTCTATGCATTTTCTAAATGTCGGTACACACGATGGAAAAACCATAGATGCTAAGGTATCCAGTAGCGTATTTGGTGATGCGACATTTTTGTTTCATGCACCCAATTACAAAGTAGGCGCAACACAACCGTCAGGTGATATTGGTTTTCTCTACCAAACTAATTCTGCTGGTTCTGCGGGGCTGATTTATACGTTCGAATTTTTTGATGGTACTGACGGTCTTTCAGGTACGTTCTCTGTTCCTTACACCATTCCTGAATTTGAAATGATTGGCTATGACATTGATGGTGAGCCCGTTCAGTCAGAGCAAGTTCGAGTATTTAAAAGTGAAGGTTTTTACAGTTACCAGCTAGGTAGTGCGAGTGCCAGTTTGACTGCTGAAGAGAGTGCTGATGGCAATTCAGTTCTCTTCACCGGACCAGGCACCAATTATTCTGAAACTGATACGTCAGGTGCGGTTAAGTTTACCTACAAAAATACCTCTATTGTTACCCTTCAGTTTGAAACTGTTACAACGAGTGGCAGTGGCTTCCCTAACCCAATCTTTTCAGCGTTTGATGGTAACTGGGATTTAAGTGGTTTTACGAATCCGATAGAGAGTTCCGACGAGTCTGATTTTGGTGATGCGCCGGACACTTATGCAACGTTACAAGCAAGCAATGGTGCTGAACATGCTGTCTCTTCAACGCTTTATCTAGGGGCCAGTATCGATACAGACTCTGACGGACAACCGGGCGCCTTATCAAACGGTGATGACTTGGATGTTGACGGGAATGATGACGACGGTATTACGCTACTTACTAACTTAGAAATTGGGTTGGATAGTCTCATCAACGTTAACGTTGTGGGTAATGGTTACCTACAAGCTTGGGCTGACTGGGACTTGAGTGGTACTTTCGATGATGATGAACAAATCTTGAAAAACCATTCGGTTGTTGAAGGGGGCCAAGTGGTTCCAATTCGAGTGGCTGATGATGCGAGTGTGGGGACTGTACAAACACGTTTCCGTCTAGCGAGCAGCCCTAACATCCCAAGTGATGGTTACGTTGGTGACGGGGAAGTCGAGGATTACGTGTTCAACGTGACTGATCCGGGAACCACAATTCAACACTCTAACTACTACACTGCAGCGTTCGAAGATAACTGGCCTGAAGTTGGTGACTTCGATTTAAATGATGTTGTTGTTTATTACCGAACCACCATTCTAAGTAAAGATGATGCTGTGTTACGTATGGATATTAGCGGTAGCATCATGGCCTACGGCGCCTCTTACGGTAACGGCTTAGGTTGGAAATTGAGTGGCTTTGATGAGTCGGATGTCGACTTGCAGACCGCCAGAGTGCAGAAAAACGGCGCAACTCGTGTGAATATCTCACCGTTTACGGGCGAAGACAAATCGGTTGCATCACCAGGAGGTGACCTTGTTGTTGTAGCTTCGTTGAACTTAAAAAATGATATCCCTATTAACGATGAGTGTATGTTCCACCGTACCAACCCATCTTGTAATCCGTCTCTTGAGTCAGATCAAATGACGTTTAGCATCTCACTACCGTTTAACGACGACGATCAACCAACGGTGAGTTCACTTCTGCCATTAAGTGGTTTCGACCCATTCATCTTCGGTCCGGGTGAAGGGTATTACCATGGCTCTAGCTTTACTGGCTCTCCGGGTAAAGATCTTGAAATTCACACAGCGGATCTTCCACCAACGTCACGTGGTACGTTAGTAAGCGACTTTTACGGTGTGGCACAAGATGATTCAGATCCAGATAGTGGAAAATACTACAGAACTACGCAGAACATGCCTTGGGGTATCTTAATTTCATCTCCTTGGAATCACCCATCCGAGTACATTGATATCAGTGAAGCGTTCCCAGACTTTGCAGAATGGGCGACGTCTGGCGGTTCTTCTAAACCGACTTGGTATCTAAACCCTAACTCAGACAAAACTTGGTCTACTGAAGATTAATCAAGGAGGATTTATGAAACTATCAAAACTAATGCTAAGTAGTGTGACTCTTGTCTTCCTTGCAGCGTGTGGCGGAGGCGGCGGTGGTGGTGGCTCTACCACATCAGCTCCAAGCTCTGTCCCACCAGCGGATGATTCCTCATCAGGCAACACGTCATCTGCTGGCAATAACACAGTGACGTCTAGCGTCGCGCCTGCGGCACAAGTGTTGAGATCGGTCGAGCTGACCATACCGGAAGACTTTGATTTCTCAACTGAGAGGGAAGTCGCTGTGACGGTCGATGTCGCAAGTTCACAAAGTTCGCGGGGCTTTATGAGCTTGTACACTGAGTTTGATGGGGACGTTGTCGACTACACCTCACAAGTGTTAAGAATGCCTATTAATGAAGACACTGACTTTTCAACAACGCTATTGTTGCCCAACCATGTTGATAAAGTTTGGGTCGAAGTGTGGTACCCATCAGCATTGGGTAGCGAGGTGAGAAACTCATATAGCATAGAAAATGACCAAGTCGATGTGATTCTCTAACATGGTATGAGTGTTAGTTAGCGCTTCATATTCGAACCATTAATATCTTTGCCGCCATATTGGCGGCAAAGTTGTTTCTGCAATACAAAAAATGAATAGGACTGACGAATAATGGAATGTGGTTGATATTGTCAACTAAGTGTTTTTGGTGTATCTTTACCATCGTGATACAACCCTAATTAAAGAGTATCACTATGTCGCTTTATGCCTGCCCTCAACAAAGAACGTTATGAATAAAAGACAGTTTATTGCCCATTACTTGCGCATGAATCGCACCTCGTACTTACTTGCGGTTGTGTTCATTTTTCTCGTTAACTGGTTACAAGTAGAAATCCCTCGTTATATTCAATTGGCAATAGATCTGATTGATGACGCCTCTTCAAGTGGACATCAACAGTTGCAGTCCTATGTGTGGATCGTTGTTGGTATGTCGGTTGCTATGGTCGTTGTTAGGATTCTGTCTCGCATTTACGCGCTTAACCCCGGGCGAATTACAGAAGCTTCACTTAAGACCACTCTTCTACAAAAACTGAATCGCTTGCCAAACAGCTTTCACGAGCGCTTTGCTTCTGGCCGTTTAATCTCAATCATTAACAATGACCTAAGTGGTATTCGTTTGATGTTTGGTGTTGGCTTTCTGCAATTCTTTAATGCGTTGCTCGCTCTATCGCTAACGCCGCTATACATGTGGCGTATATCGCCAGAACTAACCTTGTATTCGATCATTCCGATTTCAATCGCTTTCGTGATTTTCCGAGTGGGCTTTAAGCGCATGAAAACGCTCCATCTAGAGCATATGAAGCGACTGCAAAACTTGTCTGCACAACTGATGAGTTATCTGTCTGGGATTGATCTGATTAAAAGCCAGCAGATGTCACCTTGGGTAAAAGCGGAGACTGAGAAGCTGAATCAGCTGTTACTTGAATGTCGCCTTAAAATCACGCGTATCCAAGTCTTCTTTATGCCGGTTCTCGATTACGCCAATGACCTAATGAAAATCATTATTATAGGTCTAGGTGGTTTTATGTTGATGAGACAGGAACTGACCCTAGGTGAAATCACAGCATTCCTAACTTACTCAGTTTTGCTCGCCATGCCGCTTATGCAATTAGGACGAATCGCGACGATTTATCAGCGCGGTATGGTCGGTATTCAAAGCGCACAAACTATTCTTAATGCCCAAATCCCAGAGTTGGATGAGCAGAAGCTTTCTGAGCTCGATGTGAAATCGCTTAAAGGAAAAACGTTCTCCGTGCGTAACCTAAGCTTTAGCTACCCGGGTGAAGAGCGTCTGATTCTCGATGACATCAGTTTTGATATTCCAGCAGGGAAGAAAGTCGGAGTGTTAGGCGGAATCGGTGCGGGCAAAACGACGTTGGTGAACTGTTTGAACCATCACTTAGACACTCCACAAGGTTCAGTACTGCTTGGTGATAGAGATATCACTAGCTTCTCGCGTAGCGATTTACGTCGTTACGTTAAAACCGTCACCCAAGACCCGTATTTGTTTTCAGCAACTGTTGAAGCGAATATTCGTTTTGGTAGCGGCGATACCGAGCTAGCAAAAAGCCAGGTTGATGAAGTGTTAGAGCTTAGCCAATTAGCCGGTGATGTGACGCGCTTTGAGCAAGGTGACCAAACCTTAGTCGGTGAGAAGGGCATTATGTTGTCAGGGGGGCAAAAACAGCGCTTGAGCATTGCTCGTGCTCTATTACAACCAACCGATCTCATCATTATGGATAACGTTCTGTCTGCCGTTGACTACGAGACTGAGAGAAAAATCTTAGAAGGCCTATTTAAGCGATTGGAAAATCAGTCGGTTCTTGTTGTCTCACATCGTGTTAATGCACTTGAATACATGGATGAAGTTATCGTGTTGAATGAAGGAAAAGTGATTGCTAAGGGCGACCATAAAACCCTACTGAAAACTTGCGATTACTACTACGAGACATGGCTACTACAGCAAAATGAAACGGAGGCAGCAGCATGTTAAAAGGTGTTGACCTCAAGTACCTCAAGCATTTCTTTAAGTTTGCTAAGAAATACAAAGGCTCGGCGATTTTGGGCATTGCGATGCTTCCGCTTTCTGTCATCACAAGCTTGTTGTTCCCATGGTTGATTATTCAAGTGATCGACGTTCAGTTGAGTCATGGTGATATGGACGGGCTGTTAGAATACGTTTTCTACCTCGTTGCTGTACTAATCGTCAGTTATGTAGTGGATACCACTTACGCATATAACCTACGTAAAACAGGTCAATACACGATTACTGACATGCGCTCAGTTCTGTTTGCTCGTGTTTTGAAATTGCCACGCAGTTACTTTGACAATACACCAATCGGTGTCACGCTCTCGCGTCTAACCAGTGATTTAGAAACCATCGGTGAGACGTTTGTTCAGTCGGTTGTCGGTTTGGTAAAAGACAGCATTAACACCATTGCGCTGCTGGTCATGATGTTCTTAATTGATTGGAAGCTGACGCTGATCGTATTGATCATCATGCCTCCGGTCATGTATCTGACTGTACATGTTCGAAATCGACTTCGTGCTCTGTATAAGGTGACTCGTTCGTCACTGGCTCAAGGTATTGGCTTCTTGCAAGAAGTGCTGTTTGGTATGAAAACCGTACAGATGTACCGAGCAGAAGAGCAAGTCGAACAACGTTACCAAGGCTATACCGACGAGTTTTTGAGAGCGCAGAAAAAGATCAATAAATACGACGCTATTCTGTTCTCATTCATTTCTGGTATTACATCCATCACCATCGCGGTAATGATTTGGTACGGTTCTGAGCAAGTGATAGAAGGGGTGCTCACCTTGGGTGTGCTGATTGCGTTCATCAACACCTTAGAAAAAGTGTTCGTACCGATTCGAGACTTCACCTCACAGATTACTTCGATTCAGAGCTCATTTGCCGCGTTCGACCATATCGAAGAGCTGTTTGTTGAACCGACCGAAGAAGAGGGGCGCAACCTGCTGCCATCAGAGAAGGTTGCTAAACCGTTAGAGCAGTTTGAAAGCCTTGAGTTTAAGAACGTAAGCTTCCGCTACAAAGATGATGCTCCGTACGTTCTAAAGAATGTCTCGTTTGTATTGGAGAAAGGGCATCAAATCGCACTGGTGGGCTCTACAGGCTCAGGTAAGTCAACGATTCTGCGTTTGATCTCGAAAACCTACCAAGACTATGAAGGCAGCATACTGCTGAATGGCATTGAGCTGTCGCAGATCTCTAGTGAAGACTCGACACATTTGTTCTCGATGATGATGCAAGATGTGCATTTATTCGAAGAGACGATTGCGTTCAATATCGCACTAGGTAAAGAACATTTATCAAGTACCGAGATTGAGCAGGCGGCGCGTTATGTTTATGCCGATAAGTTTATTGAACAACTGCCTCAAGGCTATGGCTTCCAACTAGATAAGAACGGGGCAAACTTATCGGTAGGGCAGACGCAGCTGATTTCGTTCGCTAGAGCTGTCGCCCAAGGTGGACAACTGATGATGCTAGATGAGGCAACCAGCTCGGTAGATTCGATTACCGAGGATCTCATTCAAAAAGCGATGCAGCGTCTGTTCAAAGAGAAAACCGTGATTGCGATTGCCCACCGTTTGAGTACTGTTCGTCACTCAGACACCATTTTGGTGTTGGAAAAGGGTGAAATTGTTGAGCAAGGTAATCATCAACAACTGGTGGCGCACAATGGTATTTATGCTGGCTTGTTACAAGAATCGATTGTAGAAACGGGCGATTCTCAAGCTACGTTAGCCTAATTGCCCAAAATCAGGCTGTTGCTTTCAATAAGACGAATTGGTCTTGTCTATGCTTCACCAGTTTCTATTGTTTTCTAATATTCCCAATGGGTTAGGGAAATTAAACATATTTTTCGATTATTAATATGTTATGATCCCCCTACTACTAAAGGGGTGTCTTCGGGCATCGGGATGTATGCGAGCAAAACGTAAGTGCTTGTGTCAGTCACTTTCTGGCGAATATGGAATCGAAAATGTTGTTGGAAGAAGTTGTAGAAATTATTGAATTAACCGACTCAGACCATTTATCTCACGCAATGGACCTGTTTAACGAGCATGGCTTTGTTTCCGCAGAGCATTTACCTTTCATGTCGGTGGTTTTTGAAACAGCGCCAGAGCACCTTGCGAAAAAGTTGTCGCAAATAGGCTTTAAAGGTTTAGTAAAAGTAGAGAAGAGCGAAGACGCAACTGGCTTTATGATTGTTGATGCTGAACAAATCCAGTTTAGCAAAAGCGCGTAATTGGAATCGCTCCCTAACATCCATTATGACTATTTGAGGTTAACACAGTGACAACAGCTACCGTTTCATCAACAGAGCAACACGTATCCAATGAACATGCACTTTTGGGTGCGTCGTTATTAGCATCACAAAAAGTAGAACTGGCGCTGTTTACTGTGATCTCTAAATTAACTAAAGCATTATCAAAAGAGCAGCAACAGTCATTAGGTTTGGATCTGGATACCTTTTTAAGGGAGACCTCAAGTGAACAAGCCTCTACGTTGAGCCTATACGAACAGACGTTTGGTGAGCAGCTTCCTTTGAAGACAAATGAACTTAACGATTTTATTTATCATCGAAACTTGGTAACTCGAGGCTTTTGGCGAGTGACTGGCGCCGATGTTAAAGGCGGCGAGAAGCTTGCTAACCCAGAACTTTATTTAAAAGAGTTCTTGGCAAAATGTGAATACTGGCAAGTGATGCTTGATACCCAAACCAAGTAAGCGAATTGAAATAAGAAAGCCATAGCGAACATGCTATGGCTTTTTTGTTTGTGTAAACCGTCCTGAGTTCTCTGATTCTAGAGCATCATCTTCAATACATAGTTCTTAGAGACAAAGTGGTGTTTAAGGGCGGCACTGATATGCAGCACAATTAAACAGGCGAGGACAATACAACTGGCACGATGTAGATAGAAAAAGAAGCCGTTGATTGCAGAGTTGGTAATTAGGTTATTTACGCCCACTAGCCAAAATAAAGAGTACGGCTCCTTTAGCATTAAGTAACCGGTGCTGAAAACCATAAACATCACAAGGTACATCAAAGAATGTGCAAGCTTAGCTACACATTTTTGCCCTTCAGGCACAGAGGTTGGCATGTTTGGCGATGAGCGAAAGTGGCTCCAGATATAACGCACCACGAGCAGCGGTGTCGCAACGGTCGCCAATGACATGTTGAGCACTGACAAAAAAGAAAACAGCTCTGGATGGCTGGTGACATAGTGCATCACATACCCTGCTATTGTTGCGTAGATGATTACAGAAGCCATTACCCAGTGCAGTACACGGCTTAATAAATCGTATCGTGGATTATTCAAATTAACCTCGCTCTGATCGTTATTAATATAAGATTCATCTCGATGCAATAAATCAATTTTTGGTATATTCGCATCGCGAATTAATTATATAGAACAGTATTACGCGGTATTTTTATAATTTAGAAATTAATGATGTTGCTTCAGGTGTTTTATAATTATCAATGATGTTTTAGAGTGTTAATTCCAATATGGACATGGCAAAATTGTCGACTTCCTAGCTTGTATGCTTATTACGAGATACAGTTAGTCTAAAGATAAATATATAAGGAATGTATAATGCTTCGAATCTTATTGATTGCAGTTATCTCGGTGTTCAGCGCGATGAGTTTTGCAAGCGAAGAGGTTAAGTACTCTGAACAAGAGTATTTGGATAGACCGCTGATGGAGCGCTATATCTTGGATGAGCTGAAGCAACTACGAATGGAACAGCAAGATCTTGAAAGACGCTTGACCATTCAGATGACTGACCGGGAACTGACTGTGGCAGACAAGTCTCTGAATTACGCCAATGTAACCGTAACCTACTTCTTCTACATTATTGCCGGTGTTGCCTCCCTAATTGCATTGGTGGGTTGGCAATCACTCAAAGAGTTGAAACACACCACCAAAGAGATGGCTGACCGACGACTCAACGACATAGCCCAAGATTATGAGAAGAAGTTTAACGTTCTTGAAAGGGATCTTAAGCGTAAGACTCGAATCATCTCAGAGAACAACCGAGAAATCGAAATCATCAATGAAATTCATAATTTATGGTTGAGGGCTCAGAATGCTCAAACCGCCGAGCAGAAAATTGAAATCTACGATGAGATCTTAAAAGTTCGCCCGGGTGATTTGGAAGCACTAACTTACAAAGCCGATGCCGCAATGGACATGCAGGAATACCACTGGGCGATGAGCTTATGTAATCGCGTGTTGGAAGTGGACGATCAAAATGCTCACGCCTTGTATCAACGTGCTTGTGCTTACGCAAGGTTAGGTGCTGAAGGCCAAGCGATCGATGACTTAGAGCGCTCTATCGAAGCCAGTGGTTCAATGCGGGAGTTATTGGCTGATGAACCTGACTTTGAGATGCTGCGTGGCTTAGAACGCTTCGAAGCACTTCTTGAAGAATAATACTAGATAAAGAGTAGTGTTAACTAAGATGGTGGGCCTTGCATGCCCACCATATTTTCACGCCAATCGCGCTGCGGTTTCTTACATTTCATTTATTTCTTTGAATGAATTGTTATGTTATAACACTTTCTAAGTTCCTCGTTATAACCGCTAAGTATTTTATGAAGTTCCTCCGTATTGGCCTGATCGTTATTGCTATCAGCGCATTTTCCCTTGCTGCTTTGCTCTCTTTTCATCCTGAACCAGAAAAAGAAATCTCAATAAAAGTCACGCCTTATCAAGAACTGCACACGGACGGTAAGGAGCAGGCGCCGCCACAAACCAATTCGAACTCAATGATCAAAATTCACTACTTTGTGAAGGTTGGGGATACCCTCAGTAATATATTCGAATCGTGGAATCTGCCTTATGAAACGGTTCACAAGGTCATGGAAGCGGATCTTGAATCTTTGAAACTCGACACAATAAAGCCTGGTGACCATCTAGAGTTGCTGTTGGATAGTGACTCCAAACAACTCGTAGAGCTCATTTTCCATGAAAGTCTCGTAGAACAAGCTGTCTTTACGAAAAATGATGATGGAAGCTTTAACTACCAATTTCATGAAATGCCTGGTGAATGGAAGGAAAAACTCTACGCGGGCAGTGTTCATGGTAGCTTTTCAACATCTGCATACAAAGCGGGGCTTACGACAGCTCAGATAGCCAATATTACTCGCACGTTGAAAGATAAAGTTAACTTCACTCGTGAACTAAGAGCAGGTGACAGCTTTAATGTACTGGTCAAAGAGCAGTACACGAATGATCATTTAACGGGCAAAACAGAAGTTCAAGGTATCTCAATTCAATTAAGAAACCGAGAAGTGGCGGCGTTTCTTGCGCCTGATGGTCTTTTCTACGACAGAGAGGGTAATAGCCTAGAGCAAGCTTTCGATAGATACCCTGTAGATAGAAAATTCCGAAGAATTACCTCATCGTTCAACCCTAAACGAAGACACCCAGTGACAGGGCGTATTTCGCCACACAATGGTACTGACTTTGCGACGCCTGTGGGCGCACCCGTATACTCAACGGGTGATGGCCGTGTTGTGGCGCTTCGTGACCACCCTTATGCCGGGAAATACTTGGTGATTGAACATAACAGCGTATACACGACACGTTATCTTCACTTGAGCCGCTTCCTCGTAAAGAAAGGTCAGCAAATTAAGCGAGGTCAGAAAATCGCGTTATCAGGTGCAACTGGCCGTATCACAGGTCCTCATTTGCACTTTGAGGTATTGGTTCGTGGTCGAGCAGTCGATGCGATGAAGGCTAACTTACCGATGGCAAGCTCAATTATGCCTAAAGATAGGAAAGAATTTTTGGCTCGAATGGCCTCTTTTGATGCCATGATCTCTGAGCCAGCAGGTCGTGCAAGTTAGAGCTATTCAAGCCTAAGTTGTCCAACGAATACAATAACGCCCCTTAGCTAACGATTTAGCTAAGGGGCGTTTTTTCTAGGTAATCACACGATTTAGCGAGTGATTCAACTAAGCCACAACCACTGCTGTGCCGCTTGCTGAAACCATCAGCATACCATTGCCTGTGCCAAGTACTTCGTAATCAATATCTACGCCTACCACTGCGTTGGCACCCGCTTCAATCGCTTTCTGCTCTAACTCTTTGAATGCGTAGTTACGTGCTTTTTCCAGTTCTTTCTCGTAGGTACCAGAACGTCCACCCACAAAGTCACGAATACCCGAAAACATATCTTTGAACACGTTCACCCCTAGGATAGCTTCTCCGGCAATAACCCCTTTGTAATCGACAATGCGTTTGCCTTCGACAGATTGTGTAGTGGTAATAATCATAATGGCCTCTGTAAGTTAGATGCGTTGTAACTAGCTGAATAACGGCTAGCTGTAGTTGGGCTAGAGCAGTTTTATTCCTGAATATCACCGCTGATTATTGTCTCTGAGCGTGTGAATTCATGTCTCAACCATGTTCTCAGTTTTAGCACACTTTCTTGTTTTAATTTGTTTTTCGGGCAAACAAAGTAGAAATCTTGGTGCGGGTTAGCTACTGGATCGCCAAGCTCTACCAGCATGCCGTGGCTAATATCATCTTTCACAAACAAGCGATGCGTTACTAATACGCCTAATGAGCGAATTGCAGCTTGCACGGCTTGAATGGAGACATCGAATGTTAGATTGCTATGGAATGTAGGCAGTGGGATTTGGTAATTGTCGCACCATACCTGCCAGTCGTGTTGTCGCCTTAGGTTAAAAACACCAATGGTCGGGTTTTGTTTGACGAGTTGTTGAACGCTTAACTCACTCTGGTTTTTTAGCAGAGTTGGACTGCATACCAAGACCAGATCATCATCGCCAAGCTTTTCGCTGTAATACTGATCCCATTCATTCGGTTTGCCGTGCACAAGGGCAATATCGACACCTTCCTGCTCTAGATCAAAAGGGCCAGTTAAGGTGGAAATACGGATATCAAGTGAGGGAGAAAAAGCTTGGAAATCGGGGACGCGGGGAATCCACCAGTGCATCGCGAGTGAATTGACCATGTTGAGGGTAATGCGGTGGTCGTTAGGTGTTCTGGCAAGCTCTTCGGTCGCCTCTATCACTTGCTCAAGTGCGGGCGCGACTTTGCGGTAATAACGCTTACCTGCGGCATTAAGAACAACACGACGGCCGACTCGTTGAAACAAAGGCTTGTTGACCAGTTGTTCTAACGACTTTATGGATTGGCTTACCGCTGAGTGACTGACATACAACACCCGCGCGGCGTCAGTCATGCTGCCAGTTTCAGCAACGGCAATGAAAGCGTAAACGGATTTAAGCGGAACGAGTTTTTTCATTGGTAAGTTTTCCTTACAGTTATGCTTAATATTACTCGCTATTTTTCATCACGTCACGCCACTAAAATGGGTGTAATAGGAGGTGATAATTATGTCTGATATTACCAAGGCAACGACTTTCATGTTGTTGTCGACGTTCAGTTTGTCTTTAAGTGGCTTAATGGCCAAATATCTATCTGAAGTGATGCCCACTTCGTTACTCAGTTTTGTGCGGTTTTTTTTACCCAGTCTGTTCTTATTTCTTTTTCTGACCTTTTACAAAATCAGCAAGCCGACACGAGAAATGTGGAAACCTTTGGTGATGCGGGCGATCTTTATGGTGGCGTGTCAGTGGTGTTTCCTTACTTCACTGCAAACCTTAACGCTTGTTGAAGGGGTAGTGTTGTTCAGCACTGGTCCTCTGTTTATTCCATTGTTAGAAAAGTTAATATTTAGAACCAAGATTCGTACAACGACGATAGTGTGTTTAGTTGTCACCTTTGTTGGTGTAGTGATGATGGCAGGGGATTGGTCGCAGTTTGAATTTGGCTCAGAGTTCTTTAGACCAGCACTGCTGCTTGGTTTAATGGCGGGCATGTTTAATTCAGGCTCGCAAGTGAGCTTGTACCGGGCGTCTAAAACCAGCCTTTCGCCAGCAGAGCTCAATGCGTGGACCTTCTTAGTCGCGGCAATCATTGTGATTCCAATGGTGGTGTTTACTTCAGTTTCTGCGGTGCCTGATGTGCTTGAAAGTGCAGAGAAAGGAACCTTGTCGGCGTTACTGTCTTTTGATGATTTACGCTGGATTGCTCTCGTAGCTTTCGGCCTTGCACTGTTTACCATCAATACCCAAATCTTCCGTTCCAAAGCGTATAAGCTTGCAGAGAGTGGCTCTCAACTGGCGCCACTAATTTTCACTAACATGTTGTTTAGCGCATTGTGGCAAGGTGTGTTCTTTGATGATGTATTTTCTACTCAGCAGTTGGTTGGTATTAACCTGATTGTTGCTGCGAGCATCACTAATACCTTGTTAGCTAAAAAGCGTAGTAAAGACGGGCAAGCATCCAAGCCAACGAGCAACTCCAAAGAGAGCTCGGTGTTGGGTTTACAGCCAATAGTTAAGCGCTAAACCTTGTCAGTAACGGTTTAAAAAAGTGAGCGAATATACTCTTTTACTTTTTCGATGTGTTTCGTTTCATCGATATCGCATCGTTGGCTTAACTCAAGGAATCGCTCTGCGTATTTGTCATAGATTTTATTTTCTAAAAACAGTAAATAGAGTTTGGGATCAATATGACCGCTCGTCGCCATGTTGGTCATGATATTGAGCGATTCACTGAGCAGCTTTCCTTTTTTATACGGACGGTCGCTGGAAGTCAGGGCTTCAAACACGTCAGCAATCGCCATGGCTCGGGACGGCAAAGGTAATTGATCTTCACTCAACCCACGAGGGTAGCCCTTACCATCAATACGTTCATGATGCCCACTGGCAATTTCGGGAATATTTTGCAGGTAAGGTGGGTAAGGGAGCTTGTTTAACATGGTGAAGGTCTGAATGATATGGTCATTGATCATGAAGCGTTCTTCTTCGTTGAGAGTGCCACGATTGACTTTCAAATTGTGCAGCTCGCCTTGGTTGTATTTGACCTCTCCAGGCTTAAGGACGAACTCTTCTTGCCACAATTCTGCTGGGTTAAAGCCATTATCCCATGGGATCTTGTGCTCTGGTTTGTCCGCAAGGAGTGGTTCCATCACTGGTAATGTCTGTTCACTGTGATCTGGTTTAGCGTCGGCAGATTGCGACGATTTCTGCCACGACTCGTATCTCTCTTTTTCAGCCCAAGATATTCCAAGCTGATCGTCTAACGTTCGTTTCCATTGACGTTTGGCAATTTGGTCCAATCGTTCGAGTTGTGCTTCTGTCATTGATTCTCCGCCTAAATTGCACTGCGCAACGAAGGCAAACTCTTCATCGAGTGTTGATAGAGTTTGCTCGAGGATCTGTAGCTGCACTTCCTGAAGTTCACCGTTCGCCATCGCTTTCCAATAGTCGGTTTCAGCTTGCTGTTTGAGTAACTCAAATCGCATGCGAACTTCGTGGATTCGGTCGTAAATGGTCTCGAGTTTGGTTGCTTTGTCTACCACATACTCTGGGGTGGTGACTTTCCCGCAGTCATGCAACCACGCAGCTAACATCAATTCTTCCCACTGTTTGTTGTCCAGAGAGAACTGAGGGTAATAACGGTCGTCATCGATAGTCGCTTGGGTTAACCATTTGGTCAGCTCGGGTACTCGTTGGCAGTGACCTCCAGTGTATGGGGATTTGGTATCAATCGCAGAGGCGATCAGCTCAATAAAAGCATTAAGCATGTCTTTCTGTTGCTGCATTTGGTCAATGTTGTCTTTGGCTATTTCCGCAAAGCTCAATAACTCTCTTAAAAAGGCGTGTTTATCTGCTTGAGCTTTGGTAATCGGCCTTTCATAGCCAATCGCCACAATACCAACCAACAGTTTTTCGCGGTTCAATAATGGGAACAAGTACAGGTCTGAGTTGAAGATAGAGTCTTGATAATAGTTGAGTACATTGTCTTCTCGATTTAGGTGGATGGTCTCTCCTGACTTGAGTTTGCACAGTAACCAAGGTGTGTGTTTGATGAAGTCATTGATGTCTGCTTTGAAGGGAATGATCGCTAGGTTGGCGGCGGTATCAAATACATCTTTCTTCTCTGATTGAGTAAACAGCACAATGGTTTCGGCCTTGGTTATCAGATAGCTTTGGTGAGCGATGTTCTTGGCAAGTATCGAGAACTCCTGATTCCCTGCCGTGTCCCGAAGTAAGTTGATGAGGTCATGAAGCGTGTGTTCCATTAATTCGATGGAATGGGCGAGGTTAGCTACCTCTTTGATCATGCTCTTCGGATAATGGGTACGACGGAAATCGAATCGTGCAATGTTATCGGTAAGCTGCATCAGAGTATTAAGCGGCTGGGACAGCCGATTAGCTACTAGCCACACGATACCAAAGCAGATAAACAACATCCCAATCGCGACCGCGACCTGTTTGTCACGCATTGAAATGAGGTCAGAAAGCAGTTCATTGTGTGGTGTCGCCTCTGCCAAATAGAGGGTCACGTTTTGGGTGAGCTCAACCGGAGTTAAGGTCAGTGCCCATGTATTCAGGTTGTACTCGACGTTTTTGAGATTGAGGTTAAACTTTTCCTCATCTGAGATTAGCGGCCCCAATACTGAAGATTTTAACGCTTCCATTTGCTCTCGTTTGGGGATGTTGAAAAAGCTCTGCTCCTGCTCACTACCAGAGAGTTTTCCAGCGCCATTTACATTATTAGTATCGTCATGGTTAGCTTGGAAGGTGAGGTTAGAGGTCGTTAAATCCAGTTGATGCTGACCCAGAAGATTAAAGTGCTGGTCAAATAGAGCCAGTCTGGTCTGCGGAGAGTAGGCCAGCTCACTGATCTGAGAAGAGAGTGAACTCAGCGTGAAGTCGGCGCCTACCACATGCTTGCCATCGGCTGAACGCCTAGACAGTGTAATGCCATTGGTTTTAAGAAAATAAAAAAGATAGGGCTCGGATAGGTGGATTGAACCATCGGGCTTTGCATTGCGATACCAAGTACGAGTCGTTGGGTTAAATATACTCTCGCTTTGTACCGTGCTGATGACCTGATGCGCACCATCGTGGTAGGTAATAAAGTTCTCACCATCCAAATTAGTGCTACTGACCATCATGGTCGCTTTGGCAGGGGCATTATTTTCGGCCCTTTGTTTATTGGTGCTCAAGGGCCGGAATATTCTAAAGTTGCCATCCTCCGAGCCATAGAAGAGCGCAACTAAATTAGTATTCTGTTTGAAGATGATATCGACTGATGCTAGCCAAGACTCCTTATCGGTAGAGGAGCTTTGTTGATTAACAAACGGACTGACCGCCATCACGTTCAAAGTGGTGATGACAGGCGCTACTGCTTGCTTGAACACTGATTCCAGTTTATCACGATGCTCATTACTGACCTCACGAACTGTGCCCAATAGCAGCTCTTGAGAATGCCGATAGCTTATTGATATCAAAACTGCACCGACAAACGTTGTCAAAATTAGGAAAAGGCTAGTGATGTGGATACTCAGCGGATAACGTCTTCGTCTCATCTAACACTCCAGCGTGTGAACTGGTTTAAGTATTGACGAACTTGGGTAGGTTGCAAAAAATTGGTGCAATTAAGGCGGCGCTGCGACAAAGTCGTGCTTCCGATAGCTAAGTGAAATGAGAATAAAGCCTTATCTTTAAGTGCTAATGGTCACTTGTGGTTGGTAGGGTTGCTCCGAGATGCTGTACAGGCTCGATGTGGGCAATACATATCTAGTGTTATTAATATTCCTGACAAGAAAAACAAGCATTCCGAGTGTTTTATCAATTAAGCGTTATTATGTTAATATCATCAGTTATTTTGCACATCTATAAAACATCTAGGTGCTGTATGTGTTGAGCCTAGAAGGAACAGTAATGACGTTAGAAGCCTATATTCTCAATGTAGGAATATACTCAATTTTCCCATTGTATTTTGCTACGTTAAAAAATCGTGTGCGTACAGCTGCATTTTATAACTATCTTAGTATTGTACTTTTAGTGGGAGGGCTTGCTGGTGCAGTTTATTCCTTTCCTTTATCCGAAGATTTAAGTATTTCAGGCGGAAATATTGCTTATGGTGCATTCATGATGAGCACTATAATGCTCATTATTATTGAGCGGGATTTTAGCACTTTTAAACACATGTTTCTGTTAGTAGTAGCTGTGGATTTGATTGCCTTTGTTGGTTTCAACTTTATGGCTTGGTTACTGGAATCGGAGTATGCGTTGAACCCTTTTGCAATCCCTTTCAGCATCTTTGACGTATCGTTGAAAGTTCTTGTTCTTGGAGGGGTTTTGATTCTCCTCGAAATATTGTTATTGATGTTTATTTTTACACAAGTGAGTAAGTTCCTTTCCAACCTACCAGCGTTGGCATTCATCTATACGCTAGCCTTTGTTTTTATCCTTTGTTTGGATGGAGTACTGTTTCCTGTTTTAGCTTTTGGCCTGAGCCCGCAAATCGTTTCTATCATATTCGGAAATATACAGGGTAAGTTGCTGATTGCGGCCTGCTATAGTGTCCCAATGCTGATCTTCTACTTTTTGTTTAGGGGAGATTTTGCCAAGTTTGTTAGTTCGCCACTATCCATAAAGGATTTGACTAAAGCTCCTAGAAAAGAGTTGCTGGCAACATTGTATCAATATGAGTTGCGTGATGAGCAATTGCAGAGAGAAAAACAAGATCTCACAAAGATTGCACTTTTTGATGAGCTAACCTCTCTTGCTAATAGACGTAAATTCAATCAAAAGTTTGAGTCTGAATGGTCTAGATGTGAACGCGAAGGGCAAACTTTAACCTTAGTGATCGGTGATATTGATTTTTTCAAGCAATATAATGATGCGTATGGCCACCATCAAGGAGATGTTTGCCTTAAACAAGTCGCAAAGTTATGGAAGCAAATTTTTAATCGTCCCTCAGACCTTGCTGCTCGCATAGGAGGCGAGGAATTTGCCATTATATTGCCAAGCACATCTATAGAACAAAGCAGAGCTCGCCTTAATTCATTCTTAACGGTTTTGCACAGTCAATCGATTCCTCATCGTTCCTCACCCATTGCTTCTCATGTAACGATGAGCCTAGGTGTAGCGGAATGCGTTCCGACGAAAAGCACATCGCCAAATGATCTGTTTATGCTTGCTGATAAGCGCCTTTACAAAGCAAAGAATAGCGGGAGAAATCAGGTTATTGTCGATTGAATTAATTTTAACAATACTGAATGATGAACAGTATATGATTTCAAATCGCTCAGCATCACATTAAGCAGGTGTCTGTTGGGCATTTTTGAAGAAGCTATATTAGACCAACCCAACTCAAAATTGATTGACTAGACCAAGCGAAGAGAGCATTGATTCATGGAACTCAAAGTAGATACTCACACCCACACATACGCAAGTGGTCATGCTTACAGCACGCTTATCGAGAATGCCAAGTCGGCAAAACAAAATGGCTTAGACATGTTTTGTACTACTGATCATTCAGAATCAATGCCAGGTGCGCCACACTACTGGTTCTTCAGTAATCAGCGTGTGCTTCCTCGCTTTATCGAAGACGTTGCAATTATCCGCGGCGTTGAATCAAACATTATGAACACTCAGGGAGAAATCGACATTCATCCGAGCGTTGATAAGAACCTAGATTGGGTGATTGCCAGCTTCCACGAGCCTGTTTTTAGCCCTTCGGATGTCGCGACCCATACAGAGGCTCTCGTGAATGTGATTAAGGGCGGTCGAATTGATGCGCTTGGCCACTTGGGCAATCCTAATTTTGATTTCGATTTTGAAGCCGTTATTCAATGTGCGGTTGAGAACAACGTGGCGATTGAAATCAACAACACCACACTCAAAGGCAATAGCCGAGTTGGCAGTGTTGACCGCTGCTATGAGATTGCAAGAATAGCGAAGGCGAAGGGGGCATTTATTACAACAGGGAGCGATGCGCATTTCTGTTTAGATGTCGGTGGCTTGGATTTAGTCGCCGCATTGTTAGATGAAGTGGGTGTCGATTCGAGTAAAGTGATTACCCATTCGCCAAAGCAATTCCTGGCCTTTTTGGCCTTACGCGGTCGTAATGAAATCCCAGAATACTCAGCTCTTATTTAAGAGAATGTCGGCGGGTTTGCATTTCGATACAATCAATTTTTGTGCCTGACAGATTTTTGTATACACTAGCCGAAAATAATAAAGTCGAAGTGCCACAGTAATGATGGCGCTATCTTCAAAGTCACAGCTTCACTTGGAGAAACAATGAAAACTCGCTCAATCCTTTTATCTGGTTTAATCGCTGCTTCAGTATTGTCTGGCAACGCATTTGCTAATGTTGACCTTAAGAAAAACATGCAAGAAATGAAGCTTGCGTTCAAACAAGCGGCAGAAGCTCAGAGCATTGAAGAGATGCAAAAGCCTATCGTTCGTTTAGATACGCTAGTGGCAGAGCTGAAAACGGGTGTTTACCCTGTGGAGAAAGAAGACAATTTCATGGAAGGCTTCAAAAAAATCAGTGCATCACTGGATAGCATTGAGCAGAAGCTAGACCAAGGTGACTTAGAATCGGCACAGCAAGAACTTCGTACTATTGACGGCCTTCGTGAAGAGTACCATGAGAAGCGTAACCCAAGCATTTGGAGTAAGATCTTCGGTTAATTCGCTTATTTGTTCCGTTTGTCTAGTATTATATTTGTTTAGCTATCACTGCCGATAGCCACCTTGTTCGCTAGAGTGACCAAAACAAGTTAGTAGATAACAAAGTTCAACTTCTAAAACGCCGCTTATATTTCCCTTTGTTGGAAAATGTAGGCGGCGTTTTTTATTGTCTTTTTTCTAATCAGTTTGATGCACTGAGGTGCGTAATATTTTTTTAGCGCTTCTGTTTTAACCGGTTTTTAACTAAATAGAGTGTGCGTTAGCTTCAATTTTTTAACCTGATGTTAATCTTTACGTTTACCTATATAGCAAGTGCCTCATAATAAGGGGAATTTATAAAGATTTGGAATAATGCGCCGAACTTCGTTCAATCTCTCCATGTTACTTGCCACAGCGTTAAGTTGGGCTTTAGTGACATTAATGCCTGTTATCAATGCTCATGGTAACAGTGCGGGAGTATGGGCGTCGTTGTGTACGGTCAACGGCTTTGAACTGGTTCAAATTGAAGAAGGCGAACCGAATACTCACAAAGGTAAGCCGTGTCCGTTTAGCCATTTTTCCACATTTCACCAAGATGAACTTCCAACTACACTACTGACAACTCGACTGAGTTCTATTGTCTCAGACAGCTACGCTTTTTTGGCTCTAAGCGAACGCTACACGAGGCAAGCCCCGCGCGGCCCTCCCTTTGATATTGCTTAAACCTAACCTTCTAAAATAATTAAAAAACAAAGTATTAAGTAAAGTTAAACATGCTCAGATTACTTTCTGATTCTTCAGAAGGTATGTTTGCGTGTGTCAAAGGAAATAATAATGTTGAGAAATGAATCTCAAAGCTCTGCGAAAGCACAAGCGACTTCGCAGTCTACAAGCAGTGCAACAACCGGTTCGAGAACCAATATAAAAAACAAAGACCGCAATAAAACTCTCTACTTTCTCACCTGGCGCTGGCACTTCTATGCTGGGCTATTCGTTATCCCTTTCATGCTGATGTTAAGTATTACTGGTTTAATGATGTTGTTTGACGATGAAATCGAGTTAGCTTTCCATCACGATGCGATCGAGATTGTTGCATCGGGCGACCCGATTAAAGTGTCACAACAGCTAGCAGCAGTGCAGAATCAATATCCGCAAGGTTCAGTGACACAATTTGTACCAAGCAAAGCGCCTGACTTGGCGAACCGTTTTTCAGTCTCTCTGGAAGACGGCACATCGGTTTTCGCAACTGTGAATCAATATACTGGTGAAGTCGTCGGTGAGGTGCCACGCAGCGACAGCCTGTATCAACTGGCAAATGACATCCACGGAACTTTATTGATTGGTGATTGGGGGGATTATCTGATTGAAGTGGCGATAAGTTTATCCATTCTATTGTTAGTTAGTGGCATTTACCTATGGTTACCAAGAGACAATGCAAGCCGCGCTGGCTTTCTTAAGCTGAGAGTGTCATCCGGACCTCGCGTACTGATGCGAGACTTGCATGCGAACTTAGGTGGCACGTTATCTCTTATTCTGCTGCTCTTTATCCTATCAGGGTTAGCGTGGACAGGTTTCTGGGGCGGTAAGCTTGTTCAAGCATGGAGCACTTTCCCGGCTCAAATGTGGGACGATATTCCATTGTCAGATCAGACGCACGCATCACTTAACCATGGCTCGGAAGAAGAGTTACCGTGGAACTTGGAGCAAACACCACTGCCTTTGTCTCAAGATAAGCCAGCAGCACACGTTCATCATGTGGAAGAGGCGTCTGAACCTCATGATCACTCTAAGATGGGAGAAGACCACTCTCAACATGTCATTGCGGCGAGCAGTTTCGCGATTGATGATGTTATTGAGAAAGCACGATCTCTTGGTTTCACGCATTACAAGGTGAATTTCCCACGTTCAGAAACGGGTGTTTACACGGTGACAGCCAATACTATGGGCGGTGATATCATCGATCCAACTCAAGATCGCACCACACACCTAGACCAATACTCAGGCCGTATTCTGGGTGAAGTGACATGGCAAGATTACAACTTCATTGCCAAGACGCTAGCTGTTGGTATTTCTCTGCACCAAGGTGACATTAGTATCATCAATAAGCTTCTAAATGCCTTGTTTTGCTTGGCGTTCATCGTTGTGTCAGTGACTGGCGGTGTGATGTGGTGGATGCGCAGACCGTCAGGCCAACGCAAGCTCGGTACACCACCTAAGTTTGGTGATGCAGGCTTATGGAAAGCTGGCTTGGTGACGGTGGTGGTTATTTCGGTACTGTTTCCACTGGCGGGAGCAACGATTGTGGCTGCGATGCTCTTGGACTGGTTACTGTTCTCACGTGTTGAGAAGTTCAAAACGGCGTTGAGCTAATTGAATCACAAACAGACCTTCTCGACTTGAGAAGGTCTGTTTTGTTATTAAGGTGTTTGTTTATTAATAAGACTTTAAATTTGATAAAGCTCTAGCGGCAGGCCGTCTGGGTCTGCGAAAAACGTAAATGATTTCCCCGTAAACTCATCCACTCGAATCGGTTCGACGTCGATTCCTTGTCCTTCCAAATAGCTTTTGAACTGCTGAACGTCATCAACACAAAAGGCTAAATGTCTCAGCCCTTGAGCTTCTGGAAAACTAGGTCTTTCTGGTGCATCAGGGAAGCTAAACAACTCAATTTGAGCGCCATTAGGTAGCGCTAGGTCAAGTTTGTACGACTGACGAGCCTCACGATAGTTTTCGGCAATTATCTCAAGTTTTAAAACTTCCGTATAAAAGCGTTTCGACAATTCGTAGTCTGAACAGATTATTGCCGCGTGGTGTATTCCTTTAAGCATCAGTTTATTTCTCCTGCCAGCTTGTCACCCAAGTGTTCCATCGCGTAGTCAATGAAAACGCGCAGGCGGGCGGGCATGTACTTGGTTTGTGCAAACTGCATAGCGATGGCGCCATGGTAATTACTCTTGATGGTCCAATCTTCTAATACCTGTACAACAGAACCTTCAGCCAGCGCGTCTTGAATCACGAAGTCATGGAAAATACCGACGCCTAGACCTTCTTTCACACCTTTGAGTCGCATTTGCGAGTGGTTAACTGCGTACCGCCCACTGACGGGCACCGTGTGAAATTCATCATCTTTAAGGAAGTCCCAAATGTGGTCTTTGTCTGTCTCTGCAAGATACAAACAATCGTGTTCAGAAAGGTCTGTTGGGTGGCTAGGAACTCCTTTGGCTTTCAGATAGTCGGGGCTCGCACATAGCACGAGGTTTGTCTTTCCAAGCTCTTTCAAAACCAAGCTTTCGTCGGGCTTATCGGTTAGGCGGAAAGCGATGTCGATGCCCTGACGTAAAATATCGATGTCGCCATCGGCCGCTCTCAACTTGAGTTGGATTTCTGGATACTGATTTAAAAATGGAACAACAAAAGGCTGTAGCACTGAGTTTAAGAAAGCTTCAGGCGCCGCTACTGTTATGGAGCCTGCTGGTTCTGTGTGATCAGAGGTCGACAATTCAACCGCTTGCTGTGCAGCGTTAATCATGACAACGCTCTGGTCGTAAACCAATTGGCCTGCCTGAGTAATAATAAGCGTACGAGTGGTTCGTTCGAATAGCTTGACTGACAGTGCTTTCTCTAAACGTGTAATCAGCTTACTGAGCGCTGAAGGTGTCACCCCTAGCTGTTTTGCTGCCGCAGTAAAACTCCCTTCATTTACCACTAAGATGAACGAGGCGAGATCAGGAAGTAAGGCGATGAGTTTGGGATTAATCATAAGTATCCAGTTAGACTAATTTCAACAGTGAGCATAACCTTGATTGTGATTGATCTCTTCTGACTTGTGAATCAATTTCATCAATTGATACGCGCAATAGTAGCCGTGATGGAAGCCGTTCTTTTGTTGTTCCTATTTCAAATTACTCAGTTATTCAAATCTCAAGTCAATATGGCAATTCCGTTGCTTCCAATTGGTTGTTAGATGCTTTTGTTATATCAATGTAAATACTTGTGATTGCTTGTTAAATTTCATTTAAACGGTGTTAATATCCTCCAAACTTGTGCTGAATCGAATCAGCTATATTTCATCGTTCGAAGAGAACTTTTAACTTCGAGTTCGGAAGAGCAAAACATAGTTAGAGGTAAGTATTTTGCAACGTACTGATATTACCCCAACGCAATCTCCTGCGTTAGCCGCGTTAATTAATAACGATTATGAGCTTAATTTCCAAGAGTTTATGGACCAAATACAGCTGGCGAATAAACCTATGTCTCTGGCTTCCATTCGGTTCATATTGGATAACATCGAGCTGAGTAAAGAAGAGATCAAGTCGTTGGCGAGTTTTGATAAAGAAACATACTGCCGACAAAGACTTTTCAAGAATGACCACTGCGAAGTTTTAATTTTGAGTTGGCTAAATGGGCAAAGAAGTAAAATACACGATCATTTGAATACGTCTTGTGGCGTAAAAATTTTACACGGGCAAGCAACGGAAACCTTGTTTGAAACGGCGGCTAATGGCCATATTTTTGCTTCTCAGTCGACTCATTTCCAAGAGGGCAGTGTGACCGTCAGTAAAGATAATGATATCCATCAGATATCGAATCTACAGGCTGGAGATGAACCGCTCATTACGTTACATGTGTATTCGCCCCCTTTAAGCCAATTCCACCTCTATCAGCTAGAGAGCGGTAAGCCGGAGCTGCTCGACATACAACAAGAGTGCTGGGCCTACGAGATTTAAAGTGCGTTAAACGGAGACAACTTTCTACTTAAATGGTCATGATAAGGCTAAAAGGAGGCGTAGAAAGTTTGTCGTTTAATTTTGCTTTAACGCTATGCATTATAAAATTTTATACTATTTATGAACTTCGCATATCCACGGTAGTCATAGGGCTCACAAATATAAAATAATGAGCTGGATAAATTATGACTAAACGTGGGTTAGTGTCTGTGGCATGTGCCACGCTGATAGGTGGAGGTGCGTATTTCTATTTTCAAACTTCAACGCCTCCAGAAGCCTTTCCAACCCTAACGGTCTCCACGGGGACGATCGAAAAGCAGGCGGTTGCGGTGGGGTATATCGTTCCCGCTCACTCTGTGTCTATCAAATCTCAAATCGACGGGATCGTTGGTGAAATCTATGCTGGTGTTGGTGAGTACGTAACGCAAGGTCAGCCGCTTATTAAGGTTCGCCCTAACCCTACCCCGAAAGCGTTGACCGATGCCTCGACAGAGTTGATGCGAAGTGAGGCGAACATTGAGTCAGCAAAACAACAACTCGCTAATCTGCAGAGTTTGGTTGAACAAGAAATCATTCCTAAGAACTACGACGAATATGTGACTGCACGTTCCAATGTGAAATCAGCACAGGCTGACGTTATGCAAAAACGTCAGAACCTCGAATTGATTCAAAGCGGGGAGTCGACAATAGGTAACTCTCGCCTCACCTCTACCATTTATGCTCCGATAGACGGTACGGTGTTGAATCGAAAAGTCGAGGTAGGAGAACCGATTATTTCTACTGAATCGAGTCAAGCGGCAACAGAAATGATGTCATTGGCCGATATGAACAGCCTGATTTTTAAGGGCAGTGTTAGTGAGCATGATGCCGCACAACTTACCCCGGGGATGCCAGTAACGCTGACCGTTGCACCTTATCCAAGTATCGAAATAGAAGGGGTACTGACTAAGATTGCGATTCAGTCTGAAAGTCTTAACTCGACAGCTGATAGTAGTTCGGGCAAAAGTTTTGATAACGGTTTTGAAGTCGAAGTTGGCGAGCTCAAAATACCTCAAGACGTCCGGTTACGTTCAGGGTTCTCATCATCTGCTCAGATAATTCTAGTTAAATCAGAAAATGTACTCACTCTACCAGAGCGCGCACTGCAATTTGAAGGCGACAGCCCTAACGTATTAATCCCAGATAGCTCAGAACAAGGCTTCCACAAGCAAGCGGTAAAACTGGGCCTATCAGATGGTATCAATGTTGAAGTCATCGAAGGTGTGGAGTTAGACGAAACCGTCATCGACAACAGTATGATGGGGGCAGCACATGGTTAAGCCAGCGCTGTTTAGTTGTTCACAGCGATTAGACAAACCTCTGTCACCTCGTAAATCGACCCTGTTGAGTATAGGCAGCTTGATATTAGCAACTGTACTTAGTTGTCCTTCATATGCCCTTTCTATTGAACAAGCATGGCAGCGAGCCAAACAGACGGATCCTGATTACGAGAAAGCCCGAATTGGTGTTCAACTCGGCGAGAGTTCGGTGGATTTAAGTCGCAGCTCTTTATTACCCGCTTTAAGCGCGAGCGCTTCAGGAGACTGGAGCGAAGACCGCAGTAGTTCAAATCGGTATGGTGCAGAGCTGTCTCAGGTTATTTGGGACAGTAGTCTTTGGTCTGAATTAGATAAAGCACAATCAGATTATCTGAAATCCCAGCTGGAATTGGCTCAAGCACATAATGATTTGGCGGCTAAGTTACTTCTGGTTTATCTCGATATAGGCAGCGCCCAAGGTAACTTACAGCTAACTAACAGTAAGTTAGAGGAAGGCAGCAAGCTGCTAAAAATCTTCGAAAAACGCTATCTAGCAGGCAAAGTGAAATCGATTGATGTGGAAGAGATGCGTGCTAATCAGTTGTCTGACAAAGCCAATATTCTGCGAGCAAAGGCAGAGTTAGAAAGTAAAAAGTCAGAGCTGGAAGCGCTGATAAACCAAGCTCCTGATTCGGTGGATCAAATTCGTACTGAGAATTTGGTTGAGCCTCCTATGCTGGTGGCTTCTCAGCAGCAGTGGCTTGAGTTAGCGAGAAATAATAGCCCTGAATTACTGGTTGCCATAAAAGGCGTTGAAGCGCGCAAGCTAGACAAAAAATCCGCCCAAGGAGGTTATTACCCAACAGTTAAAGGGCAAGTGGGCTATAACGACAGTGATCGGTTGGACAACGGTGAATTTAACGCGGGTTTAACTCTTAGTGTTCCTATTGATTTAAATGGTTCAACACGCGCCAAAGTGGACCAAACTTCGCTTAACTTGTTGACGGCTAAGCAGGATTTACGAAAGGTTGAAATAGACATCAAGAAGCGAATTGATCAGAACTTTACTCAAGTGAAGCTCAACTGGGAACGAGTGTTAATGGCGCATGATGTTGTAGCGTCTCGCGCAGAGGTGTTGAGTAGCAAAGAAAAGTTATACGACGCGGGTTTCCTAGAAGCCTCAGATGTTATCAATGCACATAACAGCTTATTTGATTCAAGGTTCCTTCTACAGACCAACTTATATGATTATTGGCGTCAGAGAATAGGCCTGCTACAGACAACTGGTAAATTAGATGATGAAGCGATGGCGCTGATATCTCAGGCGTTACACCATGGTTAATCTTTTTCTTCAGACTTGGCAAACGTTGTTGGCGCATCGGATGAAAAGTGCCTTGGCTATTATTGCAATTTCATGGGGCGTACTGTCTGTTGTTGTTTTAATGGCGCTAGGGGAAGGCTTCTATCGTTATCAAACGAAGTCTTTCTCATTTTTGGTCAATGACACTCAGGTTGTGTTTCCCTCTAGTACGAGTAAACCTTGGCAGGGCTTGCCCTCAAGGCGCGAAATAAACCTTGAACAAGATAAAATTGAGCTGATCCAGCAGGCTGGTTTTGTTAAAGAGGCGTCTGCTGTTTACCTTAAATGGGATACCAGCGTGACGAATACTCAAGGGCATAATATTGGCAGTATGGTGAGTGGTGTTGCTCCCTCTTATTTTCCTATCTCACAAAATAAGTTGCAGCCTGGTTCACGAAATATTTCGGTGACGGATATGGCAAACCACACACGGGTGGCTGTATTGGGTGATCGAATTGCTCAAATGGGCGGAGTCGACATTGGCGACCATATTAAGATCAACGGCATTCCATTCTACGTAATTGGTGTGATGGTCGATAATGAAGGAGGGATCTCTTTCGGTGAGAGTCGACGAGTTTTTGTGCCTCAAACTACTTATCTTGATCTCTGGAACGATAAGCCATGGCAACTGGTATTAAAGCCTGTAGAAGCCATGGATTCCGCATCGTTTAGACGTAATATTGTTAATTTTTTTGCTAAACAGATGCACTTTGACCCTACGGATAAAGATGCGGTCTATCTGCCCGACTTTAGCGAGGGTGGGGACGTGATTACCGGTATCTTTCGTGGTATTCAAATATTCCTGACGACCAGTGGCGCTATGACTATGGCGGTTGGCGCTTTGGGTGTGGCTAATATCATGTTTCTCTCTGTTACGGAAAGAACTCGAGAAATTGGCGTTCGGCTGGCGATTGGTGCAACACAGGGTTCCATCATGTCTCAGTTTATTATTGAGGGGCTTATCTTAGTTACCTTAGGATCCATCGTGGGATTAATGGCGTCCTTTGGTACGGTTGATTTGCTTGGCTCGATGGCGTTACCAGAATGGATTGGATCACCTGTTATCACGTTAAGCTCGATTGGAATGGCGTTAACGGTGACACTGATTCTGGCGTTCTTAGCCTCTTACTTTCCTGCAAAACGGGCGTCTCGTCTCACTCCTGTTGATGCACTTAGTGCGAGGGCTTAATCATGCTATTACCGATGAGACAAATCTTTCAGGAAATGTCTGCAGAAAAGCTACGACTTGGACTCACAGTTCTGGCTGTTGCGTGGGCAACCTTGTGTATTTCAGCGATGCTATCGGTGGGAGAAGGCATTAGACAAGGCGTGCTTAAAACGGCACAAAATGGCAATGGTAATTTGATTTATCTATCAGGGGGGATGGCTACGGTTGATTATGGATCTTTTCATCAGGGCAAGCCGCTGACTCTAACAGTAGAAGATACGAAAGTTGTAGAGGCTCTGCCTAACATTAAAGCTGCGGTGCCGACAGCTGTGTGGGATGAATCACTTACTGTTGGGGAGCGAGGGTCTTGGAAAAAAGCGTTAGCGGTAACGACTGAATTTCAGTCGGTGACGAATCTCAAGACACGTCCAGGAGGGCGTTGGTTTAATCCTCTAGACCAAAAGCAACAACGCAAAGTCATCGTGTTGGGTTACCTTTTAGCGGCCGATTTGTTTAACCCTAATGAAAGCTTTAGCTGGTTTGCTACTGTCAAATTAGAGGTTAATCCCGTCGGGAAAACAGTAAAAATTGGCAGCCAAGAGTTTACGGTGATTGGTGTACTAGAGAAAAACAGTGCCAAGGTTGAACAGGGAGATAGCATCAATTATTCGAGCTTTGTTCCTTTCTCTACATGGCAGCGTTTTAATATCAACGGAGATATCAGTGGTATCAACGTTCAACCTCATGATGGTGTCGACAGAGTCAAACTTGCAGATACGATTCGTCAGGTTATTGCGCGCAAACATGGTGCTAGTGTCAGTGATGAGCAGGTCGTTCAGGTTGAGGATATGTTCCTCAAACAAAAAACGATGCAACAATTCTTAGTTGGTCTGCAGGGGTTCCTTGGTGTGATTGGTTTTATCACTTTGGCAGTGGCGGGCATAGGTATTGCTAACGTGATGTATGCAACGGTGAAACGATCCACACGAGATATTGGCGTGAGAATGGCGGTCGGTGCTACTCCAGGGATGATTCGCATGCATTATCTGGTTCAGTCATTGATGACTATGATGATGGGCGGTTTATTGGGCTTAGTAATCACTTATACACTGATTGCTGTAATTCGCTCGTTAGAGCTTGAAGGCAACATGTTTTATGAGCGTCTTGGTAAACCTGTGCCTGAGCTTTCATGGTTGGTTGTCACCATTGTTGTTTTGACGTTGGTGGTTATTGGTGTCGCTGCGGCTTGGCTTCCGGCTAATCGTGCGGCGAAAGTGACTCCGATGGAGGCACTACAAAGTGAATGATGAGATCAAAGACAGCGGAGAAACCATGTCTAACAAATTCTTAGTGGAACTCTCAAATATCGGTAAACACTACTCAAACGGTGATACTGAAATACGTGCATTAGACGGTGTCGATCTCTCGATTGAGAAGGGAGAGTTTTTGTCTATTTTAGGCCCGTCAGGATCCGGTAAATCAACGCTGATGAATATGCTGGGTTGCCTTGATAAGCCGACGGAAGGGGAGTATCAGCTAGATGGAAAAAATGTTGCTGCGTTGAGTGCTAATGATCTTGCTGGTATTCGGAATCAAAAAATTGGTTTTGTATTCCAGAGTTTTAATTTGCTTGAGTATGCATCTGCATTGGACAATGTTGCTCTGCCTCTCGTGTACTCAGGGATCAAAGCCAAAGAGCGTCGTAAGCGTGCGGCGGCATTACTTGAACAAGTAGGGTTGGGCGATCGACTTGACCATAAACCGAATCAGCTGTCTGGTGGTCAGAAACAGCGTGTCGCTATTGCTAGAGCTTTGGTTAATGATCCTCAGATTATATTAGCTGATGAGCCAACAGGGGCTCTGGATTCCAAGTCTGGCGCTGAGATAGAGGCTTTGTTTAATCAGCTTCATGCTGAGGGCCGAACATTGATTATCGTGACGCACGATAATTCGCTGGCTGAACGAACTAAGCGCATAGTGACGATCAAAGACGGTAAAGTATTGTCTGATCACCAAGGGCAACATTGCTGAACCTAGAACCTAGAAAAAAGCAGCTTTCGCTTAGAGCCACTTCCTCACGAAGTGGCTTTTTTCTTAAGTGTTTAACACTGATCTTGTACGGACGATATTGAGTGAACTACACTGATAAAAAAGCTAGGTAAGTAACAGATTAATAAAGAAAATTTCCCTATAGTGTTAAAACGACTTCGTGAATCACTCTCTATTCTGCCAAGTTGAGGTGAATAGACAGTGACTTCACTTCAGTGAGAGATTGCTCAAGCACGCTAAAGAAGATCTCTTCTTCATAACCTAATGCAAACGCACGATCGATAAACACACCTGGAGAAAAAATGTCTTCCTCTGGGATATCTAGGCGAAACAGAGCTTCAACCCCCCAGTCACTTTCTCTACACTCGATTCTACTTTTGGCTGATAAAAGCAGGTGTGCCAGTCGTTTTCAAAGGCTTCTTGTATTATGTGGTCTGATAGGTTCATGTGTTTGTCTCTCATTTGCATAGCGGCGTAACGGTCGAACATTCTGAGAGAAACCTAAATTCATCACTATATCGTTCTGAGATGAAAAATTGATATTTGATATGAAAGCGAAATTAGACCGGAATGGAGGGTGATTTGTCGTTAAAAAGAACAAGTAAGACACGTTTATGTGCCCTGTGTCACTGGGATGAACCATTATTAGTGCCTGTGATTCATTAATGTTTTTCCAACTAAAGGGATAATCGAGAAGGGGATGTTCAACTAGAATAGGGGTATAAGTTTTACAGTGTAAATGATCGAATTGAAATCGTTTACATCCCCTACATAATGCGGCGCGCGATGCTGCTGAATAATAATTAGGAAGGAATAGACAATGTCTTCTGCATTTTACCAACAGATTCAAACTCAAATCGAAGAAGTTAAAGAAGAAGGTCTTTACAAGTCTGAGCGCATTATTACTTCTGCACAAAAAGCAGCGGTTTCTATCTCGACTGGTGAAGAAGTACTAAACTTCTGTGCAAACAACTACTTAGGTCTTGCTAACCACCCAGCTCTTATCGAAGCGGCTAAAGATGGCATGGATCAGCACGGTTTTGGTATGGCTTCAGTACGTTTCATCTGTGGTACTCAAGATTCTCACAAAGAACTAGAGCAAAAGCTGTCTACGTTCCTAGGTAAAGAAGACACTATCCTTTACACATCTTGTTTTGATGCTAACGCTGGTTTATTCGAAACGATTCTAGGTAAAGAAGACGCAATCATCTCTGACGCACTAAACCACGCATCTATCATCGATGGCGTTCGTCTTTGTAAAGCAATGCGCTTCCGTTACTCGAACAACAACATGGAAGAGCTAGAGCAGCAACTTATTGCTGCTAAAGAAGCTGGCGCTCGTCACACACTAATCGTAACTGACGGTGTGTTCTCAATGGACGGCGTAGTGGCTAACCTTCCTGCTATCTGTGACCTTGCAGACAAGTACGATGCACTAGTAATGGTTGATGACTCTCACGCAGTGGGCTTCATGGGCGAAAACGGCGCAGGTACTCACGAGTTCCACAACGTTGTAGATCGTATCGATATCATCACTGGTACTCTTGGTAAAGCAATGGGTGGCGCTTCAGGCGGTTACACTTCTGGTAAGAAAGAAGTGATCGACTGGCTACGTCAGCGTTCTCGTCCATACCTATTCTCTAACTCTGTTGCACCTGCAATAGTATCTGCGTCTATCCGCGTTCTAGATCTTCTAGCGGAATCTGGCGACCTACGTACTCAACTATGGGAAAACTCTGCTCACTTCCGTACTCGCATGGAAGAAGCTGGTTTCACTATGGGTGGTGCTGACCACGCAATCATCCCAATCATGCTGGGTGATGCAAAAGTAGCGGCTGAGTTCGCAGAGCGCGCACTAGAGAAAGGCATCTACGTTGTAGGTTTCTCTTTCCCAGTAGTACCAAAAGGCCAAGCTCGTATCCGTACGCAAATGTCTGCTGCACACTCTCGTGAGCAACTGGATCGCGCAATCGATGCGTTCATCCAAGTTGGTAAAGACATGGCTATCATCTAATTTTAAAGGGATGCCTTTTGCGTCCTTTGATTAGATAGAACAACACCCAATAGAACATATAGATTTTTGATTCTCGCCTTACAGTTAGGCGAGATGAACTGGATAACATTATGAAAATTAAAGCACTTTCTAAGCTTAAGCCTGAAGAAGGCATCTGGATGACCGAGGTTGAAAAACCTGAAATGGGTCATAATGATCTTCTTATCCGTATTAAGAAAACTGCAATTTGTGGTACTGACGTACATATCTACAACTGGGATGAATGGTCACAAAACACAATTCCAGTACCTATGGTAGTAGGTCACGAATACGTGGGTGAAGTTGTTGGCATCGGCCAAGAAGTTCGTGGTTTTGAAATCGGCGACCGTGTATCTGGCGAAGGTCACATCACATGTGGTCACTGTCGTAACTGTCGTGGCGGCCGTACTCACCTTTGTCGTAACACAACAGGTGTTGGTGTAAACCGCACTGGTGCGTTCTCTGAGTTCCTTGTGATCCCTGCGTTCAACGCATTTAAGATCCCTGCAGAAATCTCTGACGATCTAGCATCAATCTTTGACCCGTTTGGTAACGCAGTACACACAGCGCTTTCTTTCGACCTAGTAGGCGAAGACGTGCTAATCACGGGTGCTGGCCCAATCGGTATCATGGCTGCTGCTGTTGCTAAGCACGTTGGTGCTCGTCACGTTGTAATTACTGACGTAAACGAATACCGCCTAGATCTTGCTAAGAAAATGGGTGTGACTCGCGCAGTAAACGTGATGGAAGAGAAGCTTGAAGATGTAATGGCAGATCTAGGCATGACTGAAGGCTTCGATGTTGGCCTAGAAATGTCTGGTAACCCATCTGCATTCAACAGCATGCTAACTAACATGAACCACGGCGGTAAGATCTCTCTACTAGGTATTCCACCATCAGATATGGCGGTAGACTGGAACCAAGTCATCTTTAAAGGCTTGGTAATCAAAGGTATCTACGGTCGTGAGATGTTCGAAACGTGGTACAAGATGGCTTCACTAATCCAGTCTGGCCTAGATCTAACACCAATCATCACTCACCACTACAAAGTGGACGACTTCCAGAAAGGCTTCGACATGATGCGCTCTGGTATGTCAGGTAAAGTTATTCTTGATTGGGAATAAACTTGAGTTAGTAAACTAACTTACGAAAGCTAAATAGAAAGGCGACAGTTTTTACTGTCGCCTTTTTTGTGTTTTAACGTAGCAAAAGTAGGTGATCGTTTACCCGTTCATAAATGCTACCTTTACGCAACTGCTTGGTGCTCTTTCGCAAGAGCTAAACTTTCACGGAATTCAGTGGCTTCAGCTTTAAGAGTCCAATGAACTTCGTGTAATCCTTGTTGTTCAACAGCTTGTTTAACCTCTGCTATTGTAGTCTTGAAGAACTCCTTTCGAGGGTTAATTTTGTTTACTGACTGTTCGTTGAACTTCTTGTGGAGTTCTTTCTCAAGCGAAGGAGCGTCGTCACTATAAATCATTGCATGAACATCAAATGAGAATGGTACAGAAGCATCGCCAAGTTCTTTTACTCTGTCCATTGGTTCTAGGCGACGAGTCATACCAATCTTAAACACCTCTTCACCAAAACTACCAACATTGCTGATTACGTAAACATGCCCTCGGCGAGTTTGTTGTGCCATTGATAGCGCACGTTGACCTTTTTCTTCAGCTTCTTGTAGCTTGCTTTCTAATTCTGCAAGTTGTGCTTCAAATTCAGCTCTCTGTTCTTCACTTGCTTGACCTAATTCAGCTCGCGCTTTTTCTAGCGCTTTTTGCAGCATCTTTTCTTCTTTTTCAGCTTCTTTACGTGCTTTTTCCATTTCACGGATAGCTCGTTCTTCTTCGCGAATCTGAGCCTTAATTTCGGCTTGTTCTTCTTTTTCTATCTTTCTTAGTTCAAATGCAGCAACTGCCCATTTGAGCTCGGTTAGACGCGCGTCTAGGTATTCTTGGTTGATACGAGCGTTCCTGAATGGAGCACCGTTGTGATTTACTAAGGCAAAAGCATCAATAATTTCTTGTTGGATTTTCCCGAAATTGTCGTGCTTTGTTTTGGATAGAGCGCTATCTACTTTTCCATTGAAAGCATCAACAGCAAAGTGAATAGCGTAAGTTCTACGGTGCGCTTCAACATAGTCACATGCGCCGGCTTGGCCTTCTTTGACCATATCTTTTATGCGTTTGCGAGCGGCTTTGAGTTCTTCACCTGCCTCTCTGTAACTGAACTCTTCAGCTAGGTCATCAAGTACCGACTGGTTAGGAATTATGTAGTCATCTTTATAGCCATCAATGGTATTGCGCATCACACGAATAGCTTTCTCGTAGGAATCCGCTTTAGCTTTAGCCTCGTATGCATCACCAGCGATTTCTTTAGCCTGAGTCTCTGCGAAGTTAATTACTTTTGTCGATTCTTCACGAGCTTCGTTCTTTATAATCTCTGCTTTTTCTTTGGCTTCGATTAACTTTTGTCGTGTTTTGTTGCGTAGGGATTCGACATCTGACAAAACGCTTTCGGCTTGGTGTTTTATTGTTGCGGCTTCTTGAGTCGCTTCATTAATTAATTGGTTAACGTGTGATTCCATTTCAATTACCGGGGCATATTTACTTAGTAGTGCGTCTCTTTCATTTGTGACATTACTAATTTGTTGGCTAGCTAACGAGAGCTTTTCTTCAAACGCTTTACGTTTTTTTTTACCTCTCACATGCGAAATCACCAGAAGAACTAATGGTAAGAAAAATATAGTGAGAGTGACTATTGCACTTGTGTCCATGGATTTTTACCTAGCTAAGTTTAGTTGTTATTGAGTTACGTCTTTAATGGCTTGAGAGAGTCATTTCTTCCAATTAAACGTCCTTTTCAGAATACTCCTGTATTGGAGGGTTGACGATATATATTTTTATAAGTTCATGTAATAAAAGGAAAAATATTCGATATAAAAAGTGAAACAGAATAAATGTGGTTAATATGTTTGTTTTTGTGAGTTGGCGGTTGTGTAATTGTGACCGTTATTGGGGAAACTGTTTAGATGGAATTCCTTCCTGTCACTTAATGGCCATTTTACAGCCCAGTAATCTCTAAAATACTCAACAAGCAGTTACATCTTATTGTTTTACTATTGAAGAGAGGGCTTAATGGCTTGTAAATCAATTGCTGTAATAATGAGTGGATTATTATTAACGTCTACTGTCGCGATTGCTAATGAAGAAAGTAATCAAACAGCAGAGCAGGCAGCAAAGGAACTTGCAAACCCCAACACGGCTTACGCGAGCCTTAACTTAGAGCTCCAATACTCCGGTGGTTATGACGGAGGAGGAGACAGCTTCGCTACAGTGTTACAACCGACTCTTCCTTTCCCTATGGATAATGGCGACAAAATCATCTTCCGTCCTGCTATCTCTTATGTTCAGAATGATTTCAATGTGAATACACCGACAAGTTCCCAACATATGGATCAGTCAGGAGTGAGCGACATTTCCTTCGATCTAGCTTATGCGCCCAAAATGGAAGGTGGGACTATCGTCGCTTTCGGTCTCTTTGCTTCTTTGCCAACGGGCAGTAGTGACTTAACGGCGGATCAATTTGCTGTTGGGCCAGAGTTTATGGTCGGGAAGGCGAGTGGTGAACGAGTTGTCGGTGTGTTCCCAAATCACTTGTATGGTGTTTCTGGAGACGGGGCTGACCATTCTGATACTCGAATCAACAAGACATCGACACAAGTTTTTTGGGTTGAGATCTTAGGAGGAGGTTGGACGATTGGCTCTGCGCCGACATTCTCATATGACTGGAATAAGGATCAGGCAGAAGTTCCACTAAATATAAGTGTCACTAAAACAACGGTGTTGAATGGACGTCCTTGGAAGTTCGGCATTGAAGCGAACTATTATATTGAGAAAGATGAAAAGACACGTCCGGATTTTATGTTGAGTTTTAATATCAGTCCTGTAGTAGAAAATAAGCTGGCGTCTTTGTTTGATTAATCTAAGAGTGGAAGAGTAGAAATGAAAAAGGCTGAACGATGATCGTTCAGCCTTTTGTGTTACTTCATTGAAGCGCTTCTATTAACCAGCAGCAACCTGCATGATGAGACCACAGATGTAAGCGCCGTATGTGCCGAGTGCGTAACCCAATACCGCCATTAGGATACCTACTGGTGCTAATGCTGGGTGGAATGCAGCCGCGACGATAGGTGCCGATGCAGCGCCGCCTACGTTAGCTTGGCTACCTACAGCCATAAAGAACAATGGTGCACGAATTAGCTTCGCCATCACAATCATCAGAAGGGCATGGATAGTTAACCATGTAATACCAATGAAGAAGTAACCTGGGTTGTCTAAGATAGCTGTCACATCCATTTGCATACCGATAGTTGCAACTAGGATGTAGATGAACGCTGAACCAACTTTAGACGCGCCGCTGTGCTCAAGGCTGCGTGTAGATTTGAAGCATGAAGCGATCAGCGCGAACGTTGTTACCATTACGATCAGCCAGAAGAAGCCGGATGTTAGGCTGTATTTTGCAAGCTCTGGCGCGTTGGTTGAGATCCACGGTGCAATCATGTCACTGAATAAGTGAGCGAGACCTGTTAATCCGAAGGCAATGGCCGTGATCTTCATGAGATCGGTTGTGGTTGTTGGACGAGCGTTCTCTTCTTGGTATTTAGAAACCGTCTCTTTTAGCTCTTCGATAGATGATGTGTCAGCTTTTAGCCATGCATCAATCTTCTTCTGACGACCTGCCATGATAAGCAACACAGCCATCCAAATGTTTGCACAGATAACGTCTACCGTAATCATTGCTGAGAACAGTTGGTCATCAACTTCAAATACTTCTTTCATTGCTGCTTGGTTTGCACCGCCGCCGATCCAAGAACCAGCAACAGTTGTAAGGCCACGCCATACATCGCCAGATACGAGGTCAGGGTTAACTTGGTCGATAATTAAAATCGCCAAAGGGCCACCAATGATGATGCCGACAGTACCCGTTAGGAACATGATGACGGCTTTTGAGCCAAGGCCGAAGATTTTGCGTAGGTCAGCTGAGATGATCAGTAGAACGAGTGCGCTTGGTAATAGGTAACGACTTGCAACAAAGTACAGCTTTGAGTTTGATGCGTCGATGATGCCGAAACTGTTCAATAGAGAAGGAACAAAGTAACAGAGCAATAGACCCGGAACGAACGAGTAGAATTTTTTCAGTGCGCTATTTTGGCTACTTTCCGTGATAAAAACACCGCCAAGAATAACAGCTAACATGCCCATTATTACAGCATCATTAGTAATCATTATTATATCTCCTTTAAGGTGAGCGCAAAGGTCTCACTTTTTGAATTGCAGGACTATACCGACAACTGCCATTCGTTACAAATTGTAACGATAGACATACTTTGAAATGTTTATGTTAATTTTGATGGTTTGAATTTGTGAATGTCGTGCGTTATTTATTTGATTGGTGAATGGGTTTGTTGGGGCTTTTGCGGCGGATTTAGATATATGCAATGTAACTCAAGCCTTAGAGAGTGGTCGCTATGATTTGGGTGGATGTTTGAATGGCAGGAATGAGTGCATATATAGCCGTGTTTATGGTGTGGTTTATGCAGGGTTGGAATGTTTCAATAATGTAAAAATTGAATCCACTTTTGCTATGTGGTCAGAAATTAAAAATTTTAGCTAGATCACACAAATATCTCGGATTATGAGTTTCGGCACCTGATACTTATGTTCATTTGACGTTTTGTAGGGGGTAAATGAAAGAAAAAGCGGCTTAAATAGCCGCTTTTGATGGTTGCATTGCATGTTCATCTAGAGCTGTAGCTTAGACTTCTGCTTAAGACTCTTCTTCCTCAAAGCCATCTGCATAACCTTTTGGTGGTGGTGTCCAACCACGTTCAGATCGAGAGTGTTTGTCTGAACGGTCTTTCTTCATGTCTTCTTTCATCGCATCTTCAAGGTGAATGAAGATTTGTCGGTAGTTGTTGTCGTAGCGTGGATTCTCTTCAGCCTCAGACCAAGCTTGGTAAAGCTTTTCAGACTTACGGCTCTCTACGCGTTGATACGTCGATTTTTGCTGTTCGACGAAGAATGGATGATGACCCAAAGAGCGCAAGGCTTGTGCGCCCATTTCAAGAGCAGAATGGTAGGTCTCTGATTCCACAAAGTCTGCACCTGCTTCTCGTAAGCGATAACTATGACCACGGTCGAATGCGCGGGCTAAGATTTTCACTTTAGGGTAGGTGTGTTTAACGTACTTCACTAACTCAACGCTTGAGTCTTGGTTATCGATTGCTACTACTAGCATTGCCGCTTCTTCGATTCCGGCGGTATGCAACAAGTCGTGACGAGTCGCATCACCAAAGTAAGATTTGATATTGATAGAGCGCAGTAAGTCTACTTGGTTCGCTTGGTGATCCAGAACCACCGTATTGACATCGTTCGACACCAACAAGCGGTTAACGATTTGACCGAATCGACCAATGCCTGCAATGATAACGGTGCCTTTCTCTTCAATAGTATCTTCTTCGCGGTCGTTAGATTTTTGTTGGTAACGAGGCAGAATCACTTTATCAAATAGAATGAATAACCCTGGTGTTAGGAACATTGAAAGTGCCACAACCAGAGACAATGTTTGGACGATGTCCGCAGGTAATACGTGGTTTTGAGCTGAGAAGCTTAGTAGTACAAAACCAAACTCACCGGCTTGAGCCAAGCTCAATGTAAACAGCCAACGGTCACTGTTTTTGATTTTGAAGATCAATGCCAACGTAAATAGCACCAAGGCTTTAAGAAGCATAACGCCAAGGGTGAGGCCAATGATCAAACCAAAGTCGTTGAATAGAACATCAAAGTTGATGCCCGCACCGACGGTAATAAAGAACAAGCCAAGTAACAGTCCCTTAAACGGGTCGATATTAGACTCAAGTTCGTGGCGGAATTCACTGTTCGCCAATACCACACCCGCAAGGAAGGTACCTAAAGCGGGTGACAGGCCGACTAGGCTCATCAGTGCAGCAATACCAATCACCAACATCAGTGCGGTTGCAGTAAAGATTTCACGCAGGCCTGAGCTTGCTACAAAGCGGAACAGTGGACGACTTAAGAAGTGTCCGCCGACCACCACAATCGCAATAGATGCTGTGATCACTAGGCCATAAGCCCAACCGGGTAGGCCAGCAACGAGACTTAACTCTTCATGATGATCAGAAGCCGAAGCGACCGCGCTTTGTGCAGCTTCGATTAATTCTGGCAACGCCAATAGAGGGATAAACGCCAACATAGGGATGACGGCTATATCTTGGAACAGTAGGACTGAGAAAGCGTTCTTGCCGCCTTCTGTTTTGGATAGCCCTTTTTCGTTAAAGGTTTGGAGAACAATCGCGGTAGATGACAGTGCGAAGATCAAACCGATAGTCAGCGCAATGGTCCAAGGCTGTCCTAAGAAAAGGGCGATACCCATTACAATTGCGGTCGTGCCACCAACTTGCAGGCCACCCAGCCCCATAAGTCGGTTCCTCATTGCCCAAAGCATCTTAGGTTCAAGCTCAAGACCGACTAAGAACAGCATCATAACCACACCGAACTCGGCAAAGTGTTGGATAGTTGTGGTCTCTTCACCTACCAGACCAATAATTGGGCCAATCACAACACCAGCAATGAGGTAACCCAATACAGAACCAAGGCCAAGTCTTTTGGCAATAGGCACGGCAATAACTGCTGCGACTAAGTAGATAAACGCTTGTAGAAAATATCCCGTCATGATTTAACCTCTGCCATTAGTTCTTCTACGTAGTGGTTTAGCTTTTCTGCCTTACTGGCTTTTTTGATATTGATCTCGCCAGCAACCAACGCCTCTAACAGTACTTTATAGCTATCGACATGCTCTTGAATGCGGTTCTCTTCCAACGCGGTACGCGAACCAAATAACGCAAAGGGCGCGAGGTAGTTCATCCCACACAGAGAAGCGGTTTGTTCGATTGGGTGAAGCAGTTCTCGAATCGTGAAATGGTTGTAACCATCAGTTTGGTAGGCGTCTTTTTTGCCACCTGCAGTAATGCTACATAACAAGTTCTTGCCTTGTAGTTCGTTGCCATCGGTGCCGTAAGCGAAGCCGTATTCTAGAACGAGATCTTGCCACTCTTTAAGAATTGCCGGTGTTGAGTACCAATATAGTGGGAACTGAAAAATGATGATGTCATGGTCTAACAGGCGTTTCTGTTCTCGGTCGATGTTGATTTTAAATGTTGGGTATTCAGCGTAGAGATCGACGCAGGTAACCCCATCAATGCGCTTGGCTTGTTCAAATAAGGGTTTGTTTGCTTCAGAACGGTGTTGAGAAGGGTGGGCGAATAGCACCAAAACTCGATTTTTCGACATATAGCCCTCTTTGTCCATTAACGAATAATATTTATTGGAATTATAGATATACAATAATAGAAGAATGGTTGAACAACAACGAATTAGCCCATACTTATCTAGTTAGATGCGCGTGTTTTTAGGGACTTAATTATATAAAACACCCGTCAATTTGAATATTTCCGGCCCACGCAGCCGATGACTGCGTAAAACTAATTATTCGCTAATAATAAAAGCGAAGAGGTGCACTTTATGTCACTGTTGAAGGCTAACGTAAATAATTCAATCACCCTACATAGTACGACAATGAATAAAGGAAAAGGTATGAGCATGGACTTGCGTCAACAATGTGATTTGTTGCTTTCCGGTCATCTAGAACCGACACCTGCACAAACATTCGCTCAGATGGCTGAATGGTGTGAAACACATAATGTGAGCCATGATAGCTACGGTGATGGCGAGTTTATCGAGAGCTTTGAAAACAAGGTCGCAGAACTGCTTGGTTATGAAGCCGCCGTGTTTGTGATTACCGGCACTATGAACCAACCCACAGCGTTAGAAATTGCGTGCCAAGAGAAAAGAAACCCAGTAGTAGCGATGCATGAGTCGAGTCATATCATGCGTCATGAACGCCAAGGGTATCAGCTCCAAAATCGATTCAACGTACTTCCGGTCGGCAACGTATTTCGCACTTGGAATGTCGACGACTTAAAGGCTTGGCCTGATGAGATTGCCGCGGCATTGTATGAACTACCGATGCGAGAGATTGGTGGTCAGCTGCCTGAGTGGGAAGAGCTTGAAGCGATAAAGCAGTACTGCAAAGAACAATCGATTCATCTGCATATGGATGGTGCGCGTTTGTGGGAGTGCGGCGCGTATTATCAAAAGCCATACAGCGAGATTGCTAAGGGGTTCGATACGGCTTATGTTTCGCTGTACAAAGGGTTAAACGGTCTTGGAGGTTCACTCTTATTAGGTGACAAGGCTTTCGTAGCAAAAGCGTCGGCATGGATGAAGCGTCAGGGCGGAAATGTTTATCATCGCACGCCTTACGTGGTTTCGGCAGCAATGCAGTTTGATCAACGGATTGAGTTGATGCCAGCATTGTATGAGCGTACTAAGCAAATCTATCAAATCTTACAAGATTACCCGCAGTTCAAAGTGAACCCGCAGGAACCCCAAGTAAACATGCTTCACCTCTATTTACCAGTGAGCTATGAAGACGGTATTATTGTGAGAGACAACATAGCGAAGAAATACAAGATTTGGATAGGAAACCCAGCAATCAGCGAGTTGCCAAACCAATGTAAGATTGAATGGTATGTTGGTGATAACTTACTGAATCTGCCTGATCATGATCTGATCGACATTCTTGATTTTATTAACGAAGAGCTGATTTGATTAACGAAGAGTTGAATTGATTACATGTATTGGTTGATGTACACGTCGACTAAAAACATGAATACAGGCACTGTGCTGAGAAGTCCGAAGAAGACGATTGGCACCCAGTTCTTCATTTTCTTTTTAGGTTGCTCAGTGTTGTTCATAAATTCGGCCTTAAATTAGTTGTTGTAGCTGTTTAGCTTTGTGATACTAAAAATCTACGAGCATGGTATCAAATAAAATCGATGATCCCTATGCGGATTTGGCGTTTCGTGGTGTGTATCAATCACAGAAAGTGTAGGCGATTCATAAGCGGTTCATAAAGGTTCAACAATAATGAACCTATTACAACAAGTATTGCCTTATTCGGCATATGAAATAAACAGCATTCAAAGATTTGGAGAAGACAACATGAGAACAATAGGAAACATCATTTGGTTTCTGTTTGGTGGCGTATTTATGGGATTGGCATGGTGGTTCTTCGGACTGCTCGCATTCCTAACCATCGTTGGTATTCCATGGGGTAGAGCGTGTTTTGTAATGGGTAACTTCTCATTCTTCCCATTTGGTCAAGAAGCGATTTCACGTGATGAATTGACCAATGAAACTGACATCGGTACCAGCCCACTAGGTCTGATTGGTAACATCATTTGGTTCTTATTTGCGGGAATCTGGTTGGCGATTGGTCACATCATGTCAGCAGTAGCGTGTTTCATTACTATCATCGGTATTCCGTTTGCGATTCAGCACCTTAAGCTTGCGGTTATCTCATTGGCGCCAATCGGTAAAACCGTTGTCGACAAGCGTGAAGCAGAAGCGGCACGAGTAAGAAACTACAAGGGTTAAGACTACAGTTTAAGCCTTATATAAAGCTAAAAAAGCACATCACTTGATGTGCTTTTTTGTGCCCATGTTTTTATCTCACGATGCCCGTATCTCACAAACACTCACTAGATACTGTTCCACTAGACATTGTTGAACAAGACTTCAAGTCTAAGGGTGATGTTGGCTTCTTCGGTATGTTTCTCATAGGGCTCTCGTTCCCATTGATAACGAGGAATGAGTTCGTAGAACAGCCATTCTTTCCATACGTTCTGCCGGTAAGTAATCGAAACCTGAGCGTATTCGTAGTGATTATAAGGCTCATCCGTTGCATTAATCGTGGCGCTATATTGGAGTGCTTGGTCTTGAGAAAGGTAATGATACAAGCTTAATCCCGTACCATAGGTCCAACCTTTAAGATCGTCGTTATACCCAGCAAAACTTGACCATCGGGCCAGGAACTTATCACTGAGCGATAGGTCAAAATCAATATCAGTGATCTCGCCAGTTTCTTGTTTTTCCTGATAAATACGCTGAGTTAACCTAAATACCACATCGGTTGTAAGAGGGTAGGTAAAGCGGTAACGAGCTTCGATGCGTGGTCGTAATGTCGCCTTAATATTGAAGCTGCTATAGCCTTTGGCGTACGCGTCGTAACGCAGACCTAACGCACTTTCTAATTCATCTGAATCATTCGGAAAAAAATCCAAGAACTCTTCATCGCTGACAGACTCGTAGATTAATTTCAGCCGCTTGCTCACAAAGGGAAGGTGTAAACGCGCTTTGAGTTTTGTTGAGTAGTCGACATCGCCGCCTTCCGAGTAAATGAAGTCGTTGTACCAACGCACAGAGGTGCCCGCACGAGCATCTTCAGTTATTCGGTCATCCACAAAGAAGCTGTCAAACCACAACGCAGGTTGGCAAAATTTACTGTTCAGGAAATGGTAAGCCTTTTCGACAGGGGCGTCTTCTAACGGCTGACTGTGACACTCATTTTTTTCCTCTGCTTGAGCGGAGTATGCAAGGAATGACGTCAATAATGAGGTGCTAACTATCCTACGACTCAATGGAACCTATTGGTTATTCTATTTATCAATGGTTTAACTATAACCAAGCAATTTAGGTAATGCGACTTTTTATGGCTAATATCTGGTAGCTAGTGTTGAAGGTAAAGGTTTGAAAGGGATTGGACGGACAATTGAAAACGGGCTCAGAAGGTGAGCCCGTTTGTTTTAGCTATAAGAAGTGACTTGTATCTAGATTACATTGCCGCTTCGAAGATCGCTGAGATTTCTTCGTGAGTCGCTTGTTTAGGGTTAGTAAAACCGCATGCGTCTTTCAGTGCGTTGTCTGACAATGTAGGAATGTCTTCAAGCTTAGCACCAAGTTGCGCGATACCGGTTGGGATGTTCACGTCGTTTGCTAGTTGAACAATCGCGTTGATAGCCGCTTCTGCGCCTTGTTCTGCTGTCATACCTTCAACATTCACGCCCATTGCTTTTGCAACATCACGTAGACGTTCTGGGCACACTTGTGCGTTGTAGCGTTGAACGTGTGGCAGTAGGATAGCGTTACATACACCGTGTGGAAGGTCGTAGAAACCACCCAGTTGGTGCGCCATTGCGTGAACATAGCCAAGAGAAGCGTTGTTGAAAGCCATGCCAGCCATGAATTGTGCGTAAGCCATTTGCTCACGCGCTTCAATGTCTTCGCCGTGTGCTACTGCTGTTCTTAGGTGTGCTTGAACAAGCTCGATTGCTTTAATTGCTACCGCGTCTGTAATTGGCGTTGCGGCGATAGAAACGTAAGCTTCGATTGCGTGTGTTAGCGCGTCCATACCCGTAGCTGCAGTCAGTGATGCAGGTTTAGCAAGCATCAACTCGGGGTCGTTTACTGAGATAAGCGGTGTTGTGTGCTTATCAACGATCGCCATCTTAATGTGACGCTCTTCATCGGTGATGATGCAGAAACGTGTCATTTCAGATGCTGTACCTGCTGTTGTGTTGATAGCAATAAGAGGCATCATAGGTTTTTCAGACTGGTCTACGCCTTCGTAATCAGCAATCTTACCGCCGTTAGAAGCAACTAATGCGATACCTTTTGCACAGTCGTGTGGAGAACCACCACCTAGAGAAACAACAAAATCACAATCGTTGTCAGTCAGCAATTCTAGACCATCGTTCACGTTAGTGATGGTTGGGTTTGGTTGAGTGCCGTCGAATACAACTGCGTCTACGCCGCGCTGGCTAAGAAGGTCTTGTACCTGCTTAACTACGCCAATTTGATTCAGGATCTTATCTGTAACGATCAGACCTTTTTTAAAGCCTTGAGACTGGATGCTATCAGCAGCATCTTTCAAACAGCCAGTGCCCATGAAGTTGATTGTAGGGATGTAAAATGCAGTAGACATTGGAAAACTCCGTTAATTATGATTTTTAATTTCCTACATGTTGTCGGCATTCAAGTGGTCGACCATTGATCTGGAACAACTTTGATTTCGAACTAACACTTTCTGGTTAGTCGTTGTGATAGGGCTCATATAGCAATCGTTTTTATGGTTTTCTGGTGTGTTCTTTGTCAGTAGTGGATAGTGATAAATTGACTCGATCAGAAACAGAATTGCGCTCTATAACAATGAAAAATAAGCTTATTCACTGAAAGTCGGTTCAATTTCAGCCAGGGTTGAGCTTTTCTCTGAGTTATCACTGCATTCAATTTGAGGAGCTTGTGACTCTTCAGTGTTAGGGGTGTCTTCTGGTTCCTCATCATAGTATTTGACAAGAAAAGGGGTGAGCATGACAGATGACGGTAAAAAGTGCTTCATAATACCTCCCGGTACCTAATGTGTATTTCTTGTATGGTATTGGTTTAATATGTGGCAAAATTTGCGATACATCATGACTTGTGGCTTGTTTTCTATAAATTATTAGATTTATATACAGGCTCACAGATTTACGAGTAAAGCGATTGCCAGCCTACAAGGCGAAAAGAAAAATTAAGCAAAACTACGATAAAAACAGACACAGCATTGCTCAACAGCGCGAATAACAGGACAGAAAATGAAGTACGATTGGATATTCTTTGATGCGGATGAAACCTTGTTCCACTTTGATGCTTTTCAAGGAATGAAGCTGATGTTCTCCCGTTTTGGTGTGGACTTTAGTGAACAGGATTATTCGGTTTACCAAGAGGTTAATTTACCACTTTGGGTAGATTACCAAGATGGGCGCATTACGGCAGCTCAACTGAAGCACGCGCGTTTTGAAAGCTGGGCAACAAAGCTAGAGACAACAACAGCAGAACTAAACAGTGCATTTTTGACCGCAATGGCAGACATCTGTTCGCTGCTTCCTGGTGCAAAAGAGTTGATGGAGTCTTTAAAAGGCAAAGTGAACATGGGCATCATTACCAATGGTTTCACCGAGCTGCAATCTATCCGTTTAGAACGCACTGGAATGACAGACTATTTTGACCACGTGATCATCTCTGAAGAAGTGGGTGTTGCTAAACCAGATGCTGAAATCTTTGAACATGCACACAAGCTTGTTGGCTTACCAGCAAAACAACGCGTATTGATGGTCGGAGATAACCCACATTCAGATATTCTAGGCGGACTAGATTTTGGCATTGAAACTTGTTGGTTAAACAGTCAAGAAAAGGCAACGCCAGCGGGTATTAACCCTCATTATCAAGTTAAGTCTTTAGCTGACCTGCAAGCACTTCTATTGGCATAATTGCTAATTGCTTTTAGATTTTTGAGTGAATGATTGATAGCCGAGTGCAGTTATGTGCTCGGCTACTTATTTTTACCTACTGCAAGTTATCGATAGTGGTGCTTAAGCCTATCTTTGCTTTAAGCTCGCTTTAATTAGACCATTACAATAAAGAAAAGGAAGAGGCGTGCTGAAATCTCATCGCCATAGCTGCTACGGCATTGCTGCCATTTTACTTTGGAGCTGCTTAATTGCGCTTTCTCGTAGCGTATCAGAACAACTAGGCCCAATCGGTGGCGCTGCCAGTCTTTATACGGTGAGCTCAATTTTGTTGGTCTGTGTTATGGGTTTACCTAAGCTGTCACGCTTCTCTAAGTCGTATCTGCTGATTGGTGGTGCTCTATTCGTTTGTTATGAGATCTTCTTGGCTCTGGCTTTAGGGATGGCAAACAACCGACATCAAGCCTTGGAAATGGCGGTTATCAACTACCTTTGGCCTGCATTGACGGTGTTGTTCGCTGTGCTGCTTAGCGATAAAAAGATTAACTGGTTGGTTTACCCAAGTATCTTCTTAGCCTTCTTTGGTGTGGCTTGGAGTATCAGCGGCGATCAGGGGCTTTCTGTTGATCAAATCGCAGCCAATATTGCAACTAACCCTAAAACCTATTCAATGGCGTTTTTCGGCGCGATTATTTGGGCGGTTTACTGTAATTACACTCAGAAAGTGGCGAAAGGGCAGAATGCGATTGTGTTGTTCTTTATCGCGACTGCAATCACCTTATGGATCAAATACGCATTGAGTAACGAAACCGGCATGGTGATGACAACCAATGCTGCAATTGACTTAGTGCTGGCCGGTGTGTGTATGGGCGCAGGTTACGCGCTTTGGAATACAGCGATACTTGGCGGCAATATGGTCTTCCTAGCGACTATGTCTTATTTCACGCCTATTTTTGCGACCTTACTGTCTTCCATGATTTTAGGTTTGTCACTGAGCATGACGTTTTGGCAGGGCGTGTGTATGGTCACTGTGGGGTCACTGGCTTGCTGGTGGGTAACAAGAGAAAAAAAGCCGACGGTTACGGCGTCGGCTTCTAAAAAGGTTCAATCAGAGTCTTAGTTCGCGAGAAATTGATTGGTTAAGTCTTGGTTCTTAACTTTCGACTTTTAACTCGCGATATTGAGATTCAATTGAAGTTCATAAGGCATCTTCGATAAGCGTCGCTTAAGTTGGCGGCGCGTTCGTTCAATATCATCGACTGCAATGGCTTGTTGGTCGTTGGTATGAATATCAACGTTGATTCTTAGCTCAGGACCAACCTTAGTCACACCCATCAGCTCCAAATCTTGATCCGCTTCTTTGTCTACCGCGACAACGTTCTTATCCACTGCATCACAAATATCTTTGGTCGCCGACATCATAAGTAGTTCGCGCATTGCTTCACGTAACATGTCGAAAGGTACTTTGATGAAGTAGAAAGACATTAGTAACATCATCATAGGGTCGGCATACACTGCGTAAGCCGCAAGAGGTGAAAACGTCATTGACCATGCTACTAAGAAACCAGCGGTTACCGCTACACTCAATAGTGTATCCATCTGCCATTGTTTAGACTCGGCCTGAACCAGCCCTGAAGAGATACGTTTGCTCTTGTTAGCGATGTACCACCAAGCGTAACCACAACCCAACACATTGAAAATACCAAACAAAGTTGCGATAGAAGCATCCACCTCACGACCGCCTGTCATCAAGGCACCAATCGCAGAGTAAAGTGAATAACCAACCACAAGCAGAATTACAACGGCTTTAATGGCAATAACAATCGGTTCGATAATTGCTCGACCAAACGGGAACTCAGTGTCCGAAGGGCGATTGATGTATTTCGAGGCCGCTAGTGACAATAAAGTTAACAGTAAGCTGATAAGAGAATAAACACCGTCAAATACTATGACCAGAGAGCCAACGATAAGACCCAACACCAATCCGCCAATAGCGAAGCCTGATGCTAAAAGGGCTGAGAACAATAGTACTCGATTTTCGTTTTGGCTTTTCCTGTCACACATAATATTTTCCAGATGTTTTTGATAACTTCATTGTTCTAATATTGAGCTAACTTTACAAACTTTATCTGATGATGTTTATATGTCTTATTTAACCAATACATATAAATCCATTAAATTCAGTGGTTTAAGTTGAAAGTCGGGTGTCAATAAAACTGACGTTGAGTGTTTTTTGGGGATGATGTGCAACTGAAATAGGATCGTTTATGATTAATAAAACACATTAGTCGCTAAGGTCTTATTAGTCCTCTAGATTTGGCTGCGACTGCGATGGACAAGGAATGAATCGATATGAAGTTTGACGATATCAATGATAACGAGTTGTGGGCGATTGCTAACCCGATCATGGATAACCTGATGGATGGTTCAACCAAGGTTGATCATGAACAGCACTGTCGAGACTTTACTCAAAGAATGAAAGACATTGTTACGCCAGAATATTTAGAAAAGGTGTGTCACCATTATCAGCACAGTAATGGCTTTTTTGCTGAGCGTGAGCCAGTGGCGATATTCAGACGCTCTGATTCCATCGCCTTTGTCTGGAAGCAAGCTTACACCATCGCAAAAGGCGAGTTTGTCGCCGAAATGGTATTGGTTGAAGAGGATGGACGCTACTTAGTGGATCACGTAATGGTTTTCTAAACGGTTTAGTCTTTGGTTATATCAGAATTAGGCTGCATCCGTCTTAGACCGCAAAAGGCGGCGCAGGCAATAGCTCGCGCCGATCTTATATTGGGAAGATAAAATTAGATATTGGGAAGTTAAAACTAGAAATCAAACAAGTAATCACTCAGCTGATCAGCCAACCAATTCATTCCTGGATGTTCGGCCATGCCAGCCGCAGTAAACATACAGTAGTCTTCTTGAGTCAGGCCATATGTGTGTTTGATCACCGCTAACTCTTGTTCACGTAGCAAGTGACGAATCAATGGTTCTGGCATTACGCCCCAGGCCTCTTCACGTAAAATCGTATCCAACATAAAGTCGAAGCTAGAGAAGCCGATGTAACGGCGCGAGAAGGGCTCAAGTTCAGGGTTATCCTTTTCATTAAGGTAAACCATGGTCGCTTGCATCGAATTTCTCAGTACTTCATCAGACACTCGTCGCATCGCGCTCAAATCATGCCCTTTCTTACAAACAGACATCATTCGAATCTTACCAAGTGGGTTGTAGATAATTCTTGGGTCATCGACACGTTCGTAATCGACGCCAAATGCGAAGTCGACTTGTTGAGTTTCAACTAGGTTAGCTAAATCGCCGCTCGACGCGAGAACGAAGTTGAATGAGGTCGAAGGGTACTTGTTATTGAGAGCGTGCGATAAATCCTGCCACATCTCATCGGGTAATGAGTCATCTCGTGCAATCCAAATCTCGGCGTTGAACTCGCCAGACACATGCAAGCAGGTTTGTTTAATGCGTGCCGCTGTCACCAACAGGCCTTCGCAATCCTTATAAATCGCTTTGCCAGCTTCAGAAAGTTCAACGTGGTTTCCGCTACGTACAAACAACTCGACATCTAACTCTTTTTCCAAGGCTTTAATCGACATGCTAAGTTTGGTTCGGTTGCATTCTAACTGGCGTGCAGCTTCAGACACTGATCCTAAATCAGCAACGGAACAAAAGGCTTGGACTTGAGAAAGGTTCATTTCATTTCCATATTAAGCGGGGGGGCTGGTGCATATTATCTGAATATTGTGCTGACTATCTTAGAAATAGTCCATCTTTGCATGATAACTCTATGACGAATTGACTAATTTGGTTTACTCTGGGGGGGTTCCGAACCTACAAGAAGTAAAGATGGAGGCCATGATGGCGAAACAATGGGACGAGTACGCCGTTGATTGGGATAAAGATCCCGCGACCGCAGTATTCGCACAGTCCGTATTTGACCAGTTGACACAGCTCGTTGATTTAAACGGAACCCGTGTCCTTGATTTTGGTTGTGGTACAGGACTACTCAGCCAGAAAATATCTCCTTTAGCAAAAGAGATCATCGCACTCGACATCTCCGAAGGGATGATTGAAGAGTTAGATAAGAAAGAGCTACCTAACGTTGAACCGGTTGTTGATATTTTATCGCGCGGACTAGCAGCGCAGCATCCAGCATTCAGAAACCAGTTTGACCTAGTGGTCGCTTCTTCGGTGTGTGGTTTTATCCCTAACCTACAAGACACAGTCAGTCTGATTTACACGCTGCTTGAAAATGACGGCACGTTTGTACACTGGGATTGGTACTTAGAAAACGGCAGTGAAGACTATGGCGTAAGCCAACAGCGCTCAGAGAATGTCTTGAGTGCAGCGGGCTTTGCAGTGGTTGAAGTCTCTACACCATTCTCGGTTGATACACCACAAGGTGAGTTAAAAGTGCTGATGGGTGTTGGACGTAAACAAGTACTTCCTCACCTGTAATTACTGCATCATGTGTAATTAAGAGTATTGCCTTTAGCTAACTCTGACAGCGCTAACCTAAATAACGAAACCCACATTAACGGCCTTAAAGCCAGTTATGTGGGTTTTTCTATTTTTACGGCTTCGTGTTTTAAACGGACTATTCCTATTCCTAGTGTCTTAATGCCGGCTAACTTCAAGTATCTAATTTCCATTTTGGAAAAGCAGTCTTGCATACATTTCATTAGTGGAAATGTAACGGTGAGATATAGAATAAGCCCATAACAATTTTAAGGGTTTAATCATGAGCCACCAATCTGCGTCATCTACTTCTTCACCACTTTCAGAGCAACAACAACGCTTTAGCAATATCATTTCAGATGCCAATCTGTCTCCAAAACAGAAATCGAGTTATCTTGCCTTAGAAGCTGAAGCTAGCCTACCGTATATGCCGGTAAGCAATGAAGTAGAGCAAGCCTTACAACAAGGTGTGCTATGTGACATGTTTGAAGGTCACGCCCCATTTAAGCCGCGCTATGTGCTTCCCGATTATTCTAAATACTTACATCAAGGCTCAAAGTATTTAGAGCTTAGCGCGGCAACTAATTTCGACGAAGCATTGAACATGCTGACCATCCTTTATCATCACGTTCCGTCAGTGACTTCCATTCCGGTTTACTTAGGTCAACTGGACGATGTGTTGATGCCTTTCGTTGGCGACTTAACGGAAGAGCAGGTTTATCAAAAGCTTAAGCTGTTCTGGATTATGTTGGATCGCACGCTGCCAGATGCCTTCATGCATGTGAATATCGGCCCTACAGACAACATCATCTGTCGAATGATTTTACGTGTCGATGCTGAGCTCAAGCAGATCGCACCTAACTTAACCTTTATGTACGACCCTGCAGTGACGCCTGATGATCTGTTGCGTCATGCAGCAAGCAACATTTGTGAATGCAGCAAGCCACATATCGCCAACTACCCAGCACACGCTGCGGCATACGGTGATAAGCGCTTTGGTATTGTGAGCTGTTACAACTCTCTACCTTTGGCGGGTGGTTCAAATACGCTAGTACGTATGAACCTGAAACAAGTGGCGTTAAAGTCTGAGGAAAGTGTCGATTTCTTACAACAAGTATTGCCGAACTACAGTAGCATCATGGTTGAGTTGATGAACGCTCGTAGCCGCTTCTTACATGAAGAGTCTAACTTCTTCGAAGGCTTCTTAACCAAAGAAGGTTTGATCGAAGAGGATCGCTTTGCGCCAATGTTTGGTATTTACGGCATGGCTGAAGCCGTCAACATCTTGATGGAAAAAGAGGGTAAAGCAGGGCGTTATGGTCATGATGAACAAGCTAACCAACTTGGGCATCGCATCTCTGAAAAACTGGCTGAGGTCGTTGAGAACTCAGAAGTGAAATATGGGCTAGAAGGCAAGGCTTTACTACATGCTCAAGGCGGTATTAGCCTAGATGAAGATGTGACTCCTGGTGTGCGTATCCCTTATGGAACAGAACCTGATCCTGTCTCTTACGTGCGTGCTACTGCGGGTCACCACAAGTTCTATACCTCAGGTATCAGCGACATTCTGACCATCGATGAAACAGTGAAATCTAACCCAGAAGCGATGTTTAACTTGTGCAAAGGCGCAATCCAAGCTGGTTACCGTGAGTTTACCGCTAACGTTGCATCGAACGACTTAGTTCGTGTGACGGGCTACATGATTAAACTGTCAGACATTGCTAAATACGACGAGCAAGGTTCGCGTACTAACACGACTTTCTTGGGAGCTGAAGCAGCGAAGAATACGGGCATTTTAGAACGTAAACCGCGCGTCGCGAGCTTAGAGATGTCGCCAACGTACGAATAGCGCCTTAATATAACTATACCCATAACCAAACAATACAAATTATGAAAGTTTCTGATCTAACAACTCGAATGGCTAGGGTTAAAAATAATAAGACAGAAAAACAAGCGAAGGTCAGCCGTGTGCTGACCTTTTCTTGTGTTGATGGCCCGGGAAATCGTTTAGTACTGTTCCTACAGGGGTGTAATTTCGATTGTATAACCTGTCACAACCCACACACCATTAATCACTGCAACCACTGTGGAGACTGCATCAGCGGGTGTCCAAGCGATGCTCTAAACATGGTTGATGGCCAAGTGAAGTGGGACCCAGCAGCCTGCACCAACTGCGATCAGTGCATTGATATCTGCGATCACAAGTCGAGCCCGAAAATTACCACAATGACGGTCTCGGAAGTACTTGAACTCGTTAGGCATAATCAGTTTTTCTTAAGTGGCATCACCGTTTCTGGCGGTGAAGCGACCATGCAACTGCCGTTTATCATCGAACTGTTTGAAGCAATTAAAAGTGATCCACAGTTAGCGCATCTCACGTGCTTTATTGATAGTAATGGTTCGCTGTCACTGCAAGGGTGGGAGCGAGTATTGCCTTATCTTGATGGTGCGATGATTGACCTAAAATCATGGCAATCGGAAACACATCAATGGTTAGTGGGCAGAGGCAACCATAGGGTATTTGAAACCATTAACTACTTAGCAGATAAAGGAAAACTGCACGAAGTTAGGTTGCTGCATATTCCGAATAAAAGCGACCTTGAAGATGAAATTGAACAGGTGGGACGCTACTTGAAGATTCTACCAAGTGATGTTCGAATTCGACTGAATGCGTTTCAACATCATGGTGTGATTGGCGAAGCGTTAGATTGGCCGAAATGCACCGAACAGCAGATGCAGAGCTTTCACGATAAGCTCTACACGATAGTTCAAAGACCTATGCAAACGCCTGAGGTCTATACCTAGCTTTTAAATTGTTTAGACGCTCAGCCAGGCTTAAAACAACGTTAAATCATTAAAAGGATTAAGCTTCTAAGAACAAGTCGCGCAACCATTTGATGGCCTGATCATTCATATTTGGCTTGTTCCACACTAAGCTGTACGCCACCTTACCGTAATCAAAAGGCAAGGGTTTGCTCACTAAGCCCTGAGCTTGCTTTGCATGCTTAACCCACTGCTTCGAACAAGTGAACAGGAAGGGAGTATGATGACAAAGTACAGCCGCAGCCCCAAAGTCCGCGACCGATATGGCCATTTCTCTAGGTTTGTGACGTTGTACCAAGCTTTGCTCAAAGTAAGGTTGAGACAGTTCGTTATCTAAAATCCCAATGTGCTTGTAATCTAGGTAGCCTTCCACCGTCAGTTCTTGCTGAGCAAGAGGGTGGTGTGCGCCCATTAAACAAACCATCTCGTCAGGAAGAATTGTTTCCCAAACCAGCTCTTTGTTGTCGGTCGGCGGCTGAGATATATCATGGGGCAACAGGATCAAGTTCACCTTGCCGCTAAGCAAAGCATCGAAGCCGAGCTGTTGTTTCGAATAGATGTTGAGTTTGGCGTTTGGTGCGAGTTCAGTGGTGATTCGACTTATCTTTGAGGCAAAGACTTCGAAGGTACTTTCGCGCATCGAAAGAGAAAAACTGCCTTGGTACTCTTGAGGGCTAAAACTCTTCTGATGGAGCAATCCATTCATGCTAGAAAGAATCGCGTGAACCGTTGGTGCGACTTGAAGCGCAAAGGGAGTCGGGATGAGCTTGGTCCCATCTCGGTAGAACAGTTCGTCATTTAGGATGCCACGTAGCTGAGACAGAGTTTTACTCACACTCGAAGGGCTGACACAAAGCTGCTCAGACGTTTGAGTAACACTGTGGGTGTTCAGCATAATATGCAGCGCAGTGAGGTGCTTAAGGCTCACTCTCGATAAGTGTAAGTAATCCATGTGTGACTCACGTATTCAGGTTGGCTTGTGATTTTGCATGAATGACAAAAACGAACAAGCCAAATCGGATTAAGGTTATTTGCGAGCCAGCTTATGGTGAGCTCGTGAAAAGTGGCCTGCACAGAATGCACCGACAATCGATAACTCGCCAGCCAAACACAGCGCAGCACACACTTCGGCTAAGGCTTGTGATTTACCATTACCGTGTAGTCCTAACAAATCGAGACATGCTTTTTGGCTTGGTAATCCAGTACCGCCGCCGACAGTCCCTAACATCAGGTTAGGTAGGGTCACGCTCGCGTATAAACCGCCTTCTTTGTTCAGTTCCATACGAGTCATACCAATCGCAGACTCAGCAACACACGCTGCGTCTTGGCCACAAGCAATGTAGAGCGCTGCTAGTGCATTCGCGTAGTGGGCATTGATACCAATCGTACCGCTCAGAGCGCCGCCAACAGTGGTCATCTGGCCAAACTGAACCATCTTCTCTGGTGTGGTGTGAAGGTACTTAGCAACAAGCTCAGCAGGAATGTTTACTTCGGCTGTTACCTTTTTGCCACGAACGCTGCGTAAGGTTTGGGTATTGGCTTTTTTGTCGCCCGATAAGTTGCCATCAAGAAAAGCATGGTCAGGCTTAACTGGTGTATTTTCAATGATGTATTCAAACACAGCATTAGTTGCGATGGTTACCATGTTCTGACCAGAAGCGTCTCCAGTTAGAAATTCAAACACCAAGTAGACATGGTTGCCTTCGATGTTGATGTTGATGTCGGTAAGCTTGCCGTGTGAGGTTGTTGATTCTGCCAAGATCTTGAATTGGTCATATTGAGTCACAGCCCAAGCCACAAACTGCCCAGCTTCAACTAATCCTTGGAATGCGAAACCAGGAGTACGCGTTACACCTTCATTGAGCAACATAGCACTTGCGCCACCACAAGCCGTAATCAGTTTGGAACCACGATTGTAAGAGGCGACAAGCGCTGCCTCTGTGGTTGCGAGTGGTACGAGGTAATCGCCCTTAGCAAATAAGCCATTGACTCTTAATGGGCCAGAGACACCGACAGGCACTTTAACCGTGCCAATGAAGTGTTCGATGTTTTTTTCATAAGCTTGAATCTGACTTTCGGTATGGGAGTCGAGTAGCTCTTTTTGTGATTCTGAGTTATCGAGAGCAGTCCAACGGCGTGTGAGATTCTTTTCTGTCAGGTAGGGGCTAGGTGTCAGTTTATTTACTGGCTTTTCAAAATGAGGTTGAAGCTTTTTTTCTAATTCGTCTGCGGAGATGTCGCCTCCTAAAATAGAAACATAGTCACGGCGATGCAGATTTAGTTTTGGCATAAATAGTATGAAGTAAAGTTTGTGCAGAAAATTGGTTTGCGCTGATTCTACCGAGTAATAAACCAGAAACAAGCGCCTGATATAATGAGTTACAGTTTGTGTGGTTGTTGAAGCAAAAAGCAGCAAAGTTTCGCAAAATATAGGCTGTATTTGAGTGTAATTTAGATATGAATGTCGAGAAGGCTACCGATGGCTTCGTTTTGACGATCAACCACACTCGCACCAACGCGGTTGTAACTTGCACTTTGTGTCAGTTTAATCAAGGAATCGGTTGAGGATGAAGCGGGTTCAGGTTCTTTATCTTTAAAGGAAATGGATTGTTCAGGCTCTATTTGATTAAAGCTGAGATCGCTAACTTGGAAAGTGTCGTCGGATTCTAAAGAGTGTTTGGAGGCTTGGTTGAGCTCGATTGCAGCTTCTTCAGCCATGTTAGTTGACTGCTGAATAATCGCGTAACCAGATTGAATACCAGATATCGACATAGCAGAACCTTTTATTGACGTATGAAATGAGTCTAGGCGGACGATATTTTGAGCGCAATGGTGAACAGATGAAATTTACGGTGAAAATGTGAACTTAAGCTAAAATAGTGATGTCTGTCTATTAACTGAACAGGTCATTTAGCGCGTTTAACTCTTCTTCAGTAAGCAAACAAGGCTTCTCCGTTTCAAGGTTGCCGTCGATTTCACCTTGAAGTGCTTTTAATTGCTGTGGACTAAGAAGCTGTATTTGCTGCTTAAATGCTTCAAATTGCTGTGTATTCATAATGTGACCTTAGTTCAAATCCATATGCTCTATAGAGCATAGCCTACTGATACAGGAAATCAAACAAGATTAATCGAATATTAAATGGTGTTTGAAATTTCCTGAAACTAAGACAACTATAAATTCCTGTGGTCGTTTTTTGTCCGAGAAATGTTAGGCAAAGTTAAGGCTTGGTCAATCAAAGTCAGAGAATTCCTACAATGTAAAAACTCCTGTAACCCTTGTGGCATAAGGGTAGGCAAGTAATTGCTCTACCCAGTTTGGGGTATGGGTAAAGCAATGTATAAATACGGCTGGTGATCAAAAGGTGAGCGATTGGCGTTATCTTTTTGTTTTTACAGTATTTTGTTTGTTACTCATGAAGCTTCTGTTTCAAACGGTTTATCGATCTTAACCTTGACTGCAAACTTGGTCGCTAAGGTATGCAGTTCTGGAAGCATTCGATAAATCAAATGGAGCTGCTGTAGAACCATTCTGACAGAACTCTCATCTTCTTCTCGCCACTCACTCAGACGTTTATCCAGTTCAGGGTCATAAGCGTTTTTCACTTCACACTGTTCTTGATGAGAATAGAGTTGATCATTTAGAGCGTCTAGATGCTCGTGGATTACTCTGTGCGCATCTAACACCAGTTTGTGTGTCGCCTCATCATCAATACGTGTTCTGTGAGCCCCCAGAGCCGAAATATAGCTGAGTAGAGCGTGGTTGAGTGTTAGGAATCGGAAGCTCTCATCTTCAGAAGTACGGTACTTACCGGGTTCAACCAGCATGCTACTGATAGCGGCAGTTAGGTTTGCATCATTATTATGGGCACTACGACGAGCGATACGATAATTGAGGCTGTCTTTCTTACCGACACGGTATTGACCAATGATCTGAGCGAGATAATTCTTATTGGAATCGAGCGCATCCGCCATCACTTTGTGCAGTCGCTTCGATTGCCAATCCGGTAATACGTAAATGACCGCAAGTACGGCGAGGGCACAACCAATAAAGGTATCCGCTAGTCTTGGTAACACCACCGCGTAGCCTTCTCCTAATTGGTTAAAGCAGAAGAGCACAAGCAGTGTGATAAAACCGGTCGCGAAGCCGTAGTTATTGATTCGGAAAGCAAAGAACATCACGCCACTGATCACAATGAACACCAATTGGCTTTCTTGGGAAGGAAAGAAAGTCAGTAGCGGTACGCCAACCAATAGGCCTGCCACAGTACCAATAACACGGGCGGTCAGCTTCTGGCGGGTTGCGCTGTAGTTTGGCTGGCAAACAAACAGTGTTGTTAGCAGGATCCAGTAACCACGCTCAATATTAAACCCTTGGATGATTCCGTAGCCGAGTGTCAGCGTGATCGCCATACGAATCGCATGACGAAACAGCATAGAGTCGGTATGCAGATTGGCTTTGATTTTGTGCCACATTGCCGTCAACGTGTGTGGGTTGGTGTCGTCTAATACACCTTCTTCAATCTTCTCTGCGTCTGGGTTACTGATATTCGATAGCTGTTTTTCAACCGTTGCCAGGTTATTGAATAAGTAATCCAATTGGTTTAACAGCGATTTCCACTCGGGCTTGTTCTGTTGGTGTAGATGGTTAAGTGAAGACATCAGCTCATCAAGTGCCAGTACAGATTTGTCACCATGCTGGTATTCAGCGCCCACTTTCAATGAGCTCGCCACTTCTTTACAAGCTGTGGCTTGGGCTTCCAGTAGATACTTAAATCGGAACAACACGTCAGAACGTTCAAAGTGCTTTGCCAGTTCTTGATAACGATAATGGCTTGAACTTACGCGTTCATGAATATCTTGTGCGATGAAGTAGGTATTAAGAAATCGGTCACTTGGTCCATCAATGTGTCCGCGTTTAGAGCGATTAAGTAGTGTCGCTTTACACATGTTGAGTGCATTAACGGTACTCGCGTTGAGCTTGGCTTCAATGATGCGGTGTGGTTGAGGAATCAAGTCTGAAACGGGGTAGAAGAGTTCCGCTTTTGAATCGATGTAATTACCGATTTGATCGAATACCGTGGCTAAGTTTTGCTGCACAGGTTGCATTGGCCACACTATCTGCCAAATCATCGACATGAAGTAGTACCAAGCGGCACCAGTTAACAGTAGAAGCGGTTGAAACCAAAGGTTGGTGCTCTCATGGGCACCGAGCATGGTATAGATGGCAACTAAGAGAGAACCAAACGCGATACTCGCGTATTTAGGGCCAATTGCCCCGAGAATGATAAAGGAGAAAGTTGAAACAAAAAGCCCTATCGCAAACAGCCAAGGCGTATTGAAGAGAAGCTCAATAGAGAAAGCCGCAACCGCGAAACAGATAAAGGTCAGCGTAAGTGCTTTTAAGCGTCCGGTAAAGCTGTCATCGCTTTCCGCAAGAGCCGCTGCAATGACGCCTAAGATCAAAGGCGTGATCAGTGTGTTTTGTCCATAATACCAAGCAGGCACCACCACACCGAGCAGAGTGATGAGAATTAATACGCTGTAATTTATGGTTTTATTCGCCCAATAGAGGCGTAATTTGGCTGAAAAGTCCACAGTCGCTCACTTGACACACTAAAAACCATAATCCTAACAGAAATCAAGCACAAGAATTTGATACTTATCCATAATTGCCCGTAGGTGGTCATGAAAGCGTCGATAAGATATGAGATATTATTAATTCTCATTGCATCATGATATAAATTCAATATTCCCAATTAAGAGCACACTCCAATGCAGCTAAGCGCTAACAAGACTGCACAGTTTTTTATTCAAAATGAATATCATCAGGTTGAACTTGATGGTCCACGCTTGCTGTTATCTTCAGTAGGCAGTGAAGAGCGTATCCCGTTTACTATTTGGAGTGGCAAGATCGCGATCAAACGCGGATTGTTTTGGGGCTCGCTACAATTTTTTGCCAATCAACAAGACGGAACACAGCGCAGTTGGTTAGTACAAGGCCTACCTTGGGATCAATGCCGTCAATTTGCACGCGCATCGGTTGCTGCTTATCAGAAGTGGCATGACACACAATGTGAACAACTAGCTGAGCACGTTCCTCAATGGGAAACCGAATTAACGCGTCTTGAGCAGCTACCAGCCTTTCTACCGCATTCTAAAGTTAAGACTTGGGTCGATATGGTCAACTCAGGTCTAGAAAACATGACCATGACCCTTGAGGAAGCGGCGCAGCGCATGCCAAATCGCATTGCTCGCATGCAGCCATGGTTGTCTGAAACGGAAATCAAGCAAGCTGAAAGAAATCAGCAATGGCTAGAGACCGAGCGAAAAAACTGGGAAGTATTGTTCGCTCAATGTGAATCGTCACCACTGAACTTATCGCAACAATATGCGGTGTTGATGAATGATGATCACAACCTTATTTTAGCGGGTGCAGGCTCAGGTAAAACCAGTGTTCTAACGGCTCGCGTCGCGTATTTACTGCAAAGCCATCAAGCTCAAGCTGAAGAGTTGTTATTGCTCGCCTTTGGTCGTGAAGCGGCGGAAGAGATGAAACAGCGCCTCGACAGTAAAATTGGTTTATCAGCAGAGAAGGTGCAAGTCAGCACTTTCCACCAGTTGGGTTTAAAGATACTCAATCAAGTTGAACCCGAACGCGTGGTTATTTCTCCACTCGCGCTCGATGATAATCAACGCCAAGCATGGTGCATTGATTGGTTGAAAAAGCACTGGATGACACCGACCAACTTTAAACGTTGGCAAAAACATTTGTCTAAATGGCCAATCGCTTATTTAACCGGTGACGATGAGCTTGGTAGCCACGTTTCAAACCTCAAGTTGATTGGTTGGCTTGAAAAGCAGCTTGAACAGTTGAATGCGTCGGGCTTAACCAAAAAAGAAGTACAGCAACAGCTGATTGATCACCGAGACTATACACGTCTTAACAGTGAGCTTTCACTGTGTTGGCCATGTGTGACAGCGTGGCAAAAAGAATTGAAAGAACAGAATCATATCGACTTCTCAACCATGATCAGCCGAGCGACTCAGTATATTGAAAAGGGCAAGTTTATCTCGCCTTGGAAGTTCATCATGATCGATGAGTATCAAGATATCTCGCCAGATCGTCTTGCCTTGGTTGAGGCGCTTTGCAATCAGTCTAAAGCCGAGCACCAAGCCTCTATTTTTGCTGTAGGTGATGACTGGCAGTCAATCTACCAATTTGCAGGCGCCGATGTGGATCTCACGACCGGCTTTAAAGACCGCTTTGAGAGCTCGACGATTCATCACCTCGATACCACTTATCGCTTTAACAATCAGTTAGGTGCGGTTGCCAATCGCTTTGTACAAGAAAACCCGATTCAATTGCCGAAAGAATTGAACAGCTTCAAACAACAGAAGCAGAAGGCGGTGTACAGTGCGCCAAGCAAAGAAGTTGAGAAGATCCTCGACCAATTGAACCGCCAATCTAAAGGCAAAACCAATAAATCGGTGCTGCTACTTGGACGTAATCATTACCACAAGCCAGAGTTGTTGGAAGACTGGAAGAAGATCTTCACCTCCATTGATATCAAGTTCATGACTTGCCACGGCAGTAAAGGTAAAGAGGCGGACTTTGTCATTATTCTTTGTGTTGACGAAGGACAGTTCCCGACCAAGAAGAAACAGCTGCATATTGATGGCGCATTGACTGAATCATCAGACGCGTTCCCTTATGCGGAAGAGCGTCGTTTGTTCTATGTAGCAATGACGCGGGCAAAAGAGAAAGTATGGATTACGCACAGCGGTGACGGTTCTGGCTTTGTGCAAGAGCTGCATGGTTCTGATTACCCCGTTGTTCGTAAAAAGTGATGTTACTTGACGTAATTGTCTAATATTAGATCTTCAAGCCCTGCCTTAATATCACAAGGCAGACGCATAAAGCATAAGGAGTTTGCTATGGAACACGGCTCTATTAACTACATTGAATTTGCTGCGAAAGACATCGCAGCAACTAAGGCGTTTTTCAGCCAAGTGTTTGGTTGGCGCTTCGAAGACTATGGCCCTGAGTATTCTGCTTTTGAAGGTAAAGGCTTAATGGGCGGCTTCTATTTGGCGAATCTTGCATCGAATACGGATAACGGCGCAGCGCTGATGGTTTTCTATAGCCAAGATCTTGAGCAAACTGAACGTGACGTGATGGATGCTGGTGGACAGGTAAACCGTGAGATATTCAGTTTCCCTGGTGGTAGGCGCTTCCATTTTAGAGAGCCAAGTGGCAACGAAATGGCAGTGTGGAGTGACAAGTAGTCCATATTCCTATATTCAGACGAACAAAAAGCCTGCGATTGTGAAGTGACCCCGTAAAGTTGGACATTTCTGTTAAGCGGCTTTCAAGGCCTGAGTTCGATATTCTATCGGAGTCAGGCCTTTTAGTTTCACTTTTATACGTTTGGTATTGTAGTACTCGATATACTCTTTGATTTGCTCTATCAGAGCATCTGCATCTTCAAAGCTTTGGTTGTGATACATCTCGGTTTTGAGTAAAGCAAAAAAGTTTTCAGCAACAGCATTATCCAAGCAGTTACCTTTTCTCGACATGCTTTGCGTTAACCCACTTTCCGCTACCTTTTTCTGATACTGTCGATGGCGATATTGCCAACCTTGATCGCTATGTATAATTGGCTTTGAGTTGGGTTTAAGCGTAGATATAGCTTCCGTCAGCATATCCGTAACAAGCGGCAAGCAGGCATTTTTGGCCACTCTATAGGCAACCACTTCCTGAGTAAACAAGTCGACAACAGGAGACAAGTATACTTTCTGCTCTTTGACTTTGAACTCCGTCACATCAGTTACCCATTTTTCATCGGGTTGAGTCGCACTAAAATCTCTTTCAAGCACGTTAGGAGCAGCTGTTCCAGACTCTCCTCGATATGAACGATACTTTTTAATCCTGACCGTCGATTTAAGGTTGAGCTGAGCCATAAGCCTTTGAACCGTTTTGTGATTAAGCACGAACCCCTGATT
>NZ_PIGB01000008.1:0-253774 GCF_003050585.1 Vibrio sp. ZF 223 | reverse complement strand
CTCCCCACGCTTTCGCATCTGAGTGTCAGTATCTGTCCAGGGGGCCGCCTTCGCCACTGGTATTCCTTCAGATCTCTACGCATTTCACCGCTACACCTGAAATTCTACCCCCCTCTACAGTACTCTAGTTCACCAGTTTCAAATGCAGTTCCGAGGTTGAGCCCCGGGCTTTCACATCTGACTTAATGAACCACCTGCATGCGCTTTACGCCCAGTAATTCCGATTAACGCTCGCACCCTCCGTATTACCGCGGCTGCTGGCACGGAGTTAGCCGGTGCTTCTTCTGTTGCTAACGTCAAGCGATAGCGCTATTAACGTTACCCCCTTCCTCACAACTGAAAGTACTTTACAACCCGAAGGCCTTCTTCATACACGCGGCATGGCTGCATCAGGCTTTCGCCCATTGTGCAATATTCCCCACTGCTGCCTCCCGTAGGAGTCTGGACCGTGTCTCAGTTCCAGTGTGGCTGATCATCCTCTCAGACCAGCTAGGGATCGTCGCCTTGGTGAGCCATTACCTCACCAACTAGCTAATCCCACCTAGGCATATCTTGACGCGAGAGGCCCGAAGGTCCCCCTCTTTGGCCCGTAGGCATTATGCGGTATTAGCCATCGTTTCCAATGGTTATCCCCCACATCAAGGCAATTTCCTAGGCATTACTCACCCGTCCGCCGCTCGACGCCCAACAAATCCTCCGAAGATTCAATGTTGTCGTTTCCGCTCGACTTGCATGTGTTAGGCCTGCCGCCAGCGTTCAATCTGAGCCATGATCAAACTCTTCAATTTAAGATTTTGTCGGCTCAATGAATACTGACTTCAAAACTACAAAAAGTAATTCTAAAGCTATTATCTTTCCAACAGAAAGATAATGAATTGACTGTGCCAAATACCTTCTTTCTACAAGAGAAAGTAGTTATTTGTATTGGTCACTCAGTTCATTGAAACCAAAGTTGATTCCGAAGAATCTGTTTTATCTAACGATAAAACGTTTTGATATTCATCAACGAGTGCCCACACAGATTGATAGGTTTAAATTGTTAAAGAGCTTCTCTTCGTTGTGACTTACATCACTTCGGAAGAGGCGGCCATTCTAGCGATTTAATTCTCAGTGTCAAACACTTTTGAAAATTAATTTCTACTTTCTAAAAGTAGGAGCGAATAATCGCTTAAAGCTAGTTGCCTAACTAACATTCTGCGCTGAAGCCTTGTGGCGTCTGCCGTGTCAGTGAGGCGGCATTATAGAGATGTTCATCACATTGGCAAGTGTTTATTAAAGAAAAATGCAAAAATAACGATTACATGACGAATAAACACTCAAAGCCTTATTTATGCAACTTTAACTACAAAGTAACTACACAATAACCACAGACTTATCCACAATCGCTTTAATTTTATCCCCTAGAAACTAAAAAAAGCTGCCTTATGGCAGCTTTTTAAATAGCAATGAGTCTAAATCCCAGAACCATATTGCTCTCCATCATCTTCATGGAGACCACATTCGCGTTTCAGCCCATTAAAACGAGTTTCTTCTTCAGTCATACCCGGTTCCCACTTCTTAGTTGTATGTGTATCTCCAACAGAAAGGTAACCCTGCTCTCGAAGCGGGTGATAACCGAGACCATGCTCTTCTAGGTAATAGTGAACATCTTTATTCGTCCAATCGATTACCGGCAAAAATTTAAACACACCATTTTGAATAGATAAGATTGGCAAGTTTGCACGCGATTGAGATTGCTCTCTTCTTAAACCGGAAAACCATGTCCCAGTCTCGAGCTCATCTAGCGCTCTTCTCATCGGTTCAACTTTATTAAGCTTGTTGTACTTCTCTATCCCTTCTATACCTTGCTCCCAAAGTTTTCCATATTGCGCTTCTTGCCAATTAGGGCTCTGTTGGGCACGAAAGACTTGAAGGTTTAGAGTCAACTTCTTACTTAACTCATCGATAAAGCGATATGTTTCAGGAAATAGATACCCTGTGTCCGTCAGAATAACCGGAATATCTGGTTTTACTTGAGTCACTAAGTGCAGCATTAACGCGGCTTGAATGCCGAAACTTGAAGACACAACATGTGATCCTTCCAAGTTTTCTAATGCCCATTTAACTCTTTCTAATGCTGTTAGCTGTTCTAACTCAGCATTAATTTGCCCAAGACGAAGTATTTGCTCCGTCTTAGTCAATGCGAGTAGCTCTGCTAACTTCAATTTTGAAGCGACAGAATTATGCATGCAGATCCCTCTTGGAAATGATCACCTCTTCGATGATGCCAGCTCGGATTGTAAAATCACCGAACCCTTCATTGTCGTTGCGTTCTGTAGCCCAACGTCCCACCAGCGCATCAATCTCTTCTAAGATCTGAGCTGATGTGATGTTCTCTTTATACATCTTAGGGATACGAGTTCCGGCCTTGTTGCCACCTAGGTGCATGTTGTAACGCCCCGGAGCCTTACCCACTAAACCAAGTTCAGCCAACATTGCACGACCACAACCGTTTGGACAACCTGTGATTCGAAGGATGATGTTATCTTCTTCTGGTAATCCATGTTTTTTCAGAATGTCTTCAACATCCGTTACAAACTCAGGAAGAAAACGCTCAGCTTCTGCCATTGCTAAAGGACATGTTGGGAAAGCCACACACGCCATTGAGTTTTTACGTTGCTCTGAAACAGCATCGTCCATCAAGCCATATTGACGCGCCAGTTTTTCAATCTTGGCCTTTTGACTCGTCGACACACCCGCAACAATTAGGTTTTGGTTTGCAGTCATGCGGAAGTCACCTTTGTGGATCTTCGCTATTTCAGCAACACCTGTTTTCAGAGCTTTACCCGGAAAATCAAGTAAACGACCATTCTCGATGAATAACGCCAAGTGGTGCTTACCATCAATGCCTTCCGCCCAACCAATGCGATCACCACGGCCAGTAAACTCATAAGGTCGGCTTTCAGAAAATTCTACGCCTGCACGCTTTTCTACTTCTGCTTTGAATACATCAATACCAACACGGTCTAGCGTGTATTTGGTTTTTGCATTCTTACGGTTTGAACGGTTACCCCAGTCACGCTGAGTCGTTACCACCGCCGCTGCTACATCTAACGTTTTATCTAATGGCACAAAACCAAAGTCGTCAGCTTTACGTGCATAAGTAGAGGTATCACCATGTGTCATAGCAAGACCACCACCGACTAACACGTTAAAGCCCACCAACTTTCCGTCTTCAGCAATAGCAACAAAGTTAAGATCGTTAGCATGGACGTCCACATCATTTTGCGGAGGAATGACAACCGTCGTCTTGAACTTACGCGGTAGGTAGTTGCTACCAAGGATAGGTTCTTCATCCGTTGTTTCTAGTTTTTCACCATCTAACCAGATTTCTGCATAAGCACGAGTCTTCGGTAATAGATGTTCACTGATCTTTTTCGCCCACTCATAAGCTTCTTGGTGAAGCTCAGACTCAACCGGGTTTGTCGTACACAGAACATTTCGGTTTACATCACCCGCTGTCGCAATTGAATCAATGCCAATGTTATTTAGCGTTTGGTGCATCAACTTAATGTTCGGCTTCAAGACACCGTGGAACTGAAACGTTTGACGAGTTGTTAGACGAATTGAACCGTAAGAGGTACTTTCGTCTGCGAACTTATCAATCGCCAACCACTGCTTAGGGGTAATGATGCCACCAGGCATACGAGCACGAAGCATTACGTTATGTAACGGTTCGAGCTTTTGCTTAGTACGTTCGTTGCGAATATCACGGTCGTCTTGTTGATACATACCGTGGAAACGAATCAACTGAAAGTTATCAGCAGTAAAGCCACCAGTTATTCGATCTTGGAGATCTTGTTCAATCGTACCGCGTAGGTTATTACTTTCACGCTTAAGACGTTCATTGTCAGCCAAAGGTCCAAGTACTTGACCTAGCACTTCTTGCTCTATTACTTGCTTGCTCATTAGTAGACATCCCTTTGGTAACGTTTCGCTTTACGTAAATCATTAATATATTGTTCAGCTTGTTCGCGGCTCTGATTGCCATGTTTTTCCGCAATAGTAACTAACGCTTCATGGACATCTTTCGCCATTCGAGTCGCATCGCCACAAACATAAAGGTACGCGCCCTCTTGGAGCCATTGCCAAACCTGCTCTGCTTGTTCGATTAAACGATCCTGAACATAAACCTTTTCTTTTTGGTCACGGCTAAAGGCAACATCTAGCTTAGTTAGCGCGCCAGACTTAAGGTACTTCTGCCATTCAACTTGGTATAAGAAATCTTGAGTAAAGGTACGGTCACCGAAGAACAACCAGCTTTTGCCTTCAGCATCATTGTTTTCACGCTCTTGAACGAAACTGCGGAAAGGAGCGATACCTGTACCCGGGCCGACCATGATGATTGGTGTATTGTCGTCTTGTGGTAGCTTGAAGTTATTGTTGTTCTCTACAAACACCTTCACTTCGCCACCTTCTTCAAGGCGCTGAGCCAAGAAGCTTGATGCTCCACCTAAACGAGACTCTTCACCTTTTTGGTATTCAACCAGACCAACCGTTAAGTGAACTTCTTCATCCACTTCCGCTTGGCTTGATGCAATAGAATAGAGGCGCGGAGTCAGCTTACGTAACAGGCCAATTAACTCATCAGCCGATAGCTTGGTTTTCTTCTCTGCTAGTACGTCAACGATCTGAGTATTGCCCGCGTATTCACGAAGCTTGTCTTTATCTTCCACCAACTTGATTAACTTCTTGCTGCCAGATAACTCAGCAAACTTGGTCACAAGCTGAGGGTTTGAAGTGGTAATCTCAAATTTACTCACTAGCGCACTATGGATAGATAGATTGTCACCATCGACATCGACACTTTCGATGCCTGATAACCCAACCTTAGAAAGGATCTGATTCGCGAGTTCTGAACTGTTTTCATACCATACGCCTAGCGCATCGCCGGGTTGGTAGGTAATACCTGACTCATCAAGATCGATCTCGATATGACGAACATCTTTACCCGAGTCACGACCCGTGATCTTTTGGCTGGTTAATAGTGTCGCTGTGTATGGGTTTTGTTTGGTGTATTGCGAATGACCAGCAGCCGCTTGACCTACAGGTAATTGAACCACATCGGCTTCAGTGCCTGTCGATAGCGTCTCTTTTACTTGCTCTAATGCTTTAGCGCGCCATTCCGTTGCTGACTCTTCGTAATCAACATCACAATCAAGGCGATCGACAAACGATTTAGCACCAAGCTTAGCGAGGAAGTTATCGAAATCTTTAGCCGTTTGGCAGAAGAACTCATAGCTGGAGTCACCTAAACCAATCACACCGTATTGTAGATTCGATAATTTTGGCGCTTTCTTCGATTGAAGGAATTCATGCAATTCAATAGCGTTATCAGGGGCTTCGCCCTCACCATTGGTTGAAGCGACGAAAATGACGTGTGTCTCTTTGGCTAAGTTCTTACCTTTATAATCACTCGCATCGAAAAGCTCGACCGCGATTCCTAAGGCTTTGGCTTCTGCCTCTAGCGATTCAGCAACGCCTTTTGCATTACCCGTTTGAGAAGCGAAGATAATGCTGAGCTTACCCGCAGGCTTAGCCGCTACTGCAGCGGCCGCTTGAGCGATTGGCGCAGCAGCACCGACAGGCTGAGCTTGGCTCACTCCCCAAAGATAACCACTGACCCACGCCAGTTGCTGTGAAGACAGTTCAGAAACAGTTTGCTGAAGATGACCCAATTGTTGGTCATTAAGTGGTGCTGCTAGCCCAGGTAACTCATTAGCCCCAGACTGTGCATTATTATTTTGTGAAGACTCTTTCTTATTTAAAGACATGGTCACGACATCCCTAATCATTGCGTGACGATAGATTAACCACTCCTTTTAATAACAAGAAAGAATAGAAAAGTATGTTTTATAACTTTTTGGAAGTAAAAACCGATTGAAACGTAAATTGCCTTACTGGTTTTCAATGCGTACTTGCTGAAAGCCAACCGCCATTGCTGACTTAGATGCTAGGTCTAAATCCGCGTAATGACATTCTTCACCATGAACATCAGTAAGCAGAACAAAGCCACCTCCCATATGGCGAAACTCCACAACCCAAGACCCTTCTTGAATTGAGGGCTCTATGATGGCTTCAACTAACAAGTTTTCTCTATATAAATTTCGTAATTCATTGAGTGTCATATTCCATCCCTTGCTTTGACCTCACAACATAGACCTTCTAAGAATAGACGCTAATTAGCTCTTTGTATTAAGGATGGTCGAAAGTGATGAATGTGCTAACTAATTCCAGAAAGATATAATCAATAGATATAAAAAAACGCCACTTAATAAAGTGGCGTTCTTAAAATTCGTTCTAAATTTGCTTTATATGGCCTAGAAGCGCACTTCAGCACCAGCAAACCAACCATCGACCATGACAAAGCTCTTACCTAGTTCCGAGCTAAAGAACTCATCCGAATCTAGGTCGATAACACGGTAACCACCACGCAGGGCAATTTCAGATTCTGATACAGGGATTCGGTACTGAACACCCGCCATCAAGTCAGTGCTCTTAATACCACTGCTATCACCGAACTCCATCGTACCAATGATATCGAAGTTGGTGTCCGGCACATTGATCTCTGCGTTACCGTAGAAGCTCCACGTGAATTCATCGAAACTGGTTTGCGCACCATTGGCTTTCGGTTCAATGTAGTTAGAGTTCGAGTATTGAGTAAACGTCACACCAGCATCGAAGTTCATCAACTTGTGCTCTAACAGTGTGTAGTAAAACGTGTAATCGTACTTATCAAAAGCCAACGAGTCCGCATCAACAGAGGTATAACGGAAGCTAGCATTTGGGAGCATTGGGGCATTATGCTCAAATGCGAAATACAACGAAGGTGAGTTAGAATCGTCATCTTGTCTAACTTCGTTTAACTTTGTACTTCCCCACCACATATCAGCACCGACTTTAGCCGTGTAAGAAAACTCTTCAGCAGCAGACACTGCTGAACTTAAAGATAGCATTCCCACTAAAGCAATTAATGGCATTTTATTCATTTGAGATAGCTCCAATTCCATATCGTAGTGCTAATTGTATGCACATTCATAGATTATTGGGGAAAATTCTACCACACATCTTAAATTCTAAAACGATAAACCGCTGACGAGTAAAGATTTGACGGCACTATGACCTTAGTAACGTCTCTGGTTAGAACTGTGTACAAAGTTTTTGAAAAACCACACACCGATTGCAATCACGATCAACCAAGGCAGTAACTTAAACACAACGCCCATCATACCTAAGACCAACATGACTAATAACGCTACTCCGGTTGCGGCCAATACCGTCATAAACGTGATACCTGTGACAAGCAGAGTTGCAACGAAAATAAGAACAAAGATTAATTCAAACATAATGGTCTCCCTAATGAGTTAATGACCTATCTTTCCTACTTTCTAACATTGCAGCTTCCATACCAAGTATGCCAACCCAAGAAAATCCTTATTTATCAGACAAATAAAAAGCCACACATCTTCATGCGTGGCTTTTCGGAAACTTGTAGTGGTAAATTTAGCCTCTAATGGCGAATTTAACCTTAAGGTTTTTAACTTAGAGGGAGGTTAGACATTTAGCTCTTTAGGGATCTTAGCCAATGCTGTTTGCATCACTTCGATACCTGCACCTTTCTTATGTGCGTTTTCACTGATGTAGCGACGCCATTGTCTTGCACCAGGCATGCTTTGGAACAAACCAAGCATATGACGAGAGATATGTCCTAAGCTTGCGCCATTTGAAAGTTCACGTTCGATGTACGGGTACATTTCTTCAACCACTTGTGAGCGCTTCTTGATTGGCGTGTCTAAACCAAAAATCTGTTGATCAACTTCAGCCAAGATAAATGGGCTATGGTAAGCCTCACGACCGATCATCACGCCATCAAGGTGCTGCAAGTGCTCTTTAGTTTGCTCAAGAGTAGTAATGCCACCATTCACAGCAATCACAAGATCAGAGAAATCTTTCTTGATTTGGTATGCACGATCGTAATCTAGAGGTGGGATTTCACGGTTTTCTTTCGGGCTAAGGCCACTCAGCCATGCTTTACGCGCATGGATAGTAAATTGCTCACAACCGCCTTTTTCAGAAACCGTCGAAATAAACTTAGTTAGAAACTCATAAGAGTCTTGGTCATCGATACCGATACGCGTTTTCACGGTAATTGGAATATCAGTCACTTCTTTCATTGCTGACACACAATCTGCCACCAGCTCTGGCTCAGCCATTAAACACGCACCAAAGCGACCGTTTTGAACTCGGTCTGAAGGGCAACCTACGTTAAGGTTCACTTCATCATAACCGCGCTCACCAGCCAGTTTTGCACAAGCAGCCAGATCAACCGGATTAGAACCGCCGAGTTGAAGAGCAAGAGGATGCTCTTGCTCGTTATATTCTAGAAAGTCGCCCTTACCATGTAAGATCGCGCCCGTTGTTACCATTTCCGTGTACAGAAGAGTCTGCTGAGAAAGCAAACGGTGAAAGTAACGACAGTGGCGGTCAGTCCAATCGAGCATTGGAGCGACAGACAACCTACATGAATGTGTCATGGCAAAGTACCCTAGTAGCGAGTCAAAAAAATATGCTGGAATACCCAGCAAAAGCAAGGTCGGCTATTGTAAATGCTATGCCCTGTTTGTGCTATATGAACTTTGCCTCACACTTTTTTATAAACCTATTCACCAGATCTCTAATTCAGCCTCATTAATCAGTTATGCCTTGAGTCACACTGTCATTTTGAGTTACCTTGTCTTATTCAAAGTCGTGGGTCACAATACGCTCTGTACCTGACTTTAATAGAAATCATTGGCCCCCAAAACGTAGTAACCTAGAAATAGGGTTTAATTAGGGATGGCCGATTGAATGGTGAAAAATTTGGACCACACATTAATAGAGCAAGTTGAAGGGATATGCGCATCGCGAGGCGTTAGATTGACGCCTCAGAGAAAGCGAGTGTTTGAGCTCATTCTCTCTAATAAAAAAGCCTCCAGTGCTTATGAATTGTTAGAGCAGTTGAAAGTCAGTGAACCACAAGCCAAGCCTCCTACGGTTTATCGCGCTTTAGATTTCTTGTTAGAACAAGGTTTCATTCACCGAGTTGAGTCAACCAATAGCTTCATATGCTGCTGTTCTTGCAATGCCAACAAACATTTCTCCCAACTACTGATCTGCGATAAATGTGGCACTGTGATAGAACTGCAAGACGATGCGCTTGTCACCCTACTCGCCAGTAACGCTGAGAAGCATAGCTTTCAATTGACTAATCATGTCATTGAATCGCATGGCATTTGCCAATCTTGCTCCTCCGAGATGAAAGAATAAGATTATAGAAGAACATTATGCGCGCTGAATTTGTAAACCCGTTTTTAGCTTCTTTGATGAACGTACTAAAAACGATGGCTTCTCTAGAATTGAAGCCACAAAAACCGAGAGTTAAGAAAGATGAAATCGCTCGTGGCGATGTATCCGGCCTAATTGGTATGGTGGGTACACAATCTCGTGGCTCTATGTCGATCACCTTTGATGAAGGTCTCGCTCTCGAAATCATGGAAAACATGCTCGGTGAACGACCAAACGGCCTCAACGAAGAAGTGACCGATATGGTGGGTGAAATCACTAACATGGTGACTGGCGGTGCAAAACGTATTCTTGCGGAAAGCGGTTTTGACTTCGATATGGCAACGCCAATCGTGGTTTCCGGTAAAGGTCATACGATTCGTCACAAGTGTGATGGGGCAATCATCATCATGCCTTTTTCATCTCAATGGGGTAATGCTTTCATCGAGATCTGTTTCGAATAACAGCTGTTTATTTCTAGCAGTACTGAGTACAAAGAAGGTTGGCATAATGCCAGCCTTTTTTATTACCTGCGATTTAACCATTGCTTGCTCTACAGATACAAAAACGCCAACCCGAAGGTTGGCGTTTTTTGGATGCTATCGACTCAATTAAGCTTTAAGCGCTTTAAATGCGTTGATTAGACCGTTCGTTGAGCTGTCGTGAGATGTTACTTGAGTATCATCAGCAAGCTCTGGAAGAATTTGGTTTGCTAGTTGCTTACCAAGTTCTACACCCCATTGGTCGAAGCTGAAGATGTTCCAGATAACACCTTGAACAAAGATCTTGTGCTCGTACATCGCGATTAGGTTACCTAAAGAGCGAGGGTTGATTTGCTTAACAAGAATTGAGTTCGTTGGGCGGTTACCTTCAAACACTTTGAAAGGTACTAGCTCAGCAACTTCTTCAGCTGTTTTGCCCGCAGCTAGGAATTCAGCTTCTACAGTCTCTTTTGTCTTACCGAAAGCTAGAGCTTCAGTTTGAGCAAAGAAGTTAGACATTAGCTTCTGGTGGTGATCAGATGCTGGGTTGTGGCTGATAGCAGGCGCGATGAAGTCTGATGGGATCAGCTTAGTGCCTTGGTGAATCAGTTGGTAGAAAGCGTGCTGGCCGTTTGTACCAGGTTCACCCCAGATGATAGGACCAGTTTGGTACTCTACCGGGTTACCTTCACGGTCTACAAACTTACCGTTTGATTCCATGTTACCTTGCTGAAAGTAAGCAGCAAAACGGTGCATGTATTGATCGTAAGGTAGAATTGCTTCTGACTCAGCGCCGTGGAAGTTGTTGTACCAAATACCGATAAGCGCAAGGATGACTGGAATGTTGCTTTCAAACTCAGTTGAGGCAAAGTGGTTATCCATCTCGTGAGCACCTTCTAGTAGCTCAACGAAGTTATCGAAGCCAACAGAAAGAGAAATAGAAAGACCGATCGCAGACCATAGTGAGTAACGGCCACCAACCCAATCCCAGAATTCGAACATGTTGTCAGTATCGATACCAAACTCAGCAACTGCAGTTGCATTAGTTGATAGTGCTGCGAAGTGTTTAGCTACGTGTGCGTTGTCACCCGCTTCAGCCAAGAACCAATCACGTGCAGAGTGCGCGTTAGTCATTGTTTCTTGAGTAGTGAATGTTTTAGATGCCACTAAGAATAGCGTTGTTTCTGGGTTCAGAGGCTTAAGTGTCTCAACGATGTGAGTGCCATCTACGTTAGAAACGAAGTGCATGTTTAGACGAGTTTTATATGGCGTTAGAGCTTCAGTCACCATGTATGGACCAAGGTCCGAACCGCCGATACCGATGTTGACTACATCAGTGATCTCTTTACCTGTGTAACCTTTCCACTCACCAGAAACGATGCGGTGCGTGAACAGTTCCATTTTTGCTAGTACAGCGTTAACAGCAGGCATTACGTCTTTGCCATCAACCATTACTGGGTTGTCGCTACGGTTACGTAGAGCAGTGTGAAGTACTGAACGACCTTCAGTCTTGTTGATTGCATCACCGCCAAACATCGCTTCAATTGCAGACTTAACTTCAGTCTCGTTTGCAAGAGCAAATAGGTGCTGCATAGTCTCAGCGTCGATTAGGTTTTTAGAGTAATCCACTAAGATGTCTGAACCGAAGCGAGTAGAAAAGCTCTCGAAACGCTTTGCATCTTGAGCAAATAGCTCTTTCATATCCATATCTTGAGCAGACTCAAAATGTGCCGTTAGAGCTTTCCACGCTTGTGTATGCGTTGGGTTGATATTTTTCAACATGGTATCTATCCCGATGTTACTGTAGGTTTTATTCTAAACGTCACCTAGGTGATGAATAGAACCCCCGATTAGGCGAAAGTTTATATTTTTCTGTGATGACCAAACCGCGCCACCACTGAAAGATTCTTTGTAATTTTTTTTCACGACGTATTATGCCGCATATGAAGAGCTGTACCTTGAGATAAATCAGGATTAGATTTCCTGACAGAAGAATCGGTACAGACTCTAGCTCTAACATAATTAAATGTGAGCGAGACCTGATAAATTCAAGTTCAAAAGATAGCGTTAAACTACTTTTTTTCCAAATACATTATAAAGGATGGCGTATGTGGATTCAGAAGACTATACACCTAAATGCACGAAAGCGTGGATTTCATCTCATTACTGATGAAATTGAACAACAGATACACGATATCAATTCTCTATCTGTTGGTTTATTACATCTTTTTATCCAACATACCTCTGCCAGCATCACATTAAATGAAAACGCAGATCCTACCGTCCGTACCGATATGGAGTCGCACTTCAATAAGTTTATCCCAGAGCGAGCGCCCTACTACAGACACACCTATGAAGGTGATGATGACATGCCTGCCCACATTAAAGCATCGACACTTGGCACCAGTGTGACAATACCAATTAGCAATGGTCGTTTAGCTTTAGGAACATGGCAGGGCATTTACTTAGGAGAGCACCGGGATTGTGGTGGAAGCCGAACTGTGATTGCTACGATGCAAGGTGAGTAGACTGCTTGAAAACAAGATCTCCTTAATAAAAACAATATCTTGTTAATAAAAAAGAGTGGTGCGTTTCCACAACCACTCTTATAAAAATAGTATTTGGCCTACTGTAGGCCGAAAGCTTTAGAAGGGCTGATTTATCATGACCCTAAAGGTCCCTTCATCACCACCTCGCGCTAATTCAGCACGAACAACAATGCCTTCCACTTGGAAACGAACTGCGCCACCTAAGCTCCACTTCATGTCTGTATGCAGTGTTTTAATGTCGTACTCATCGGCAACACGCCCTACTTCAGCAAACGCTACCCATTGCCACCAAGGCAAGTCGTAGTAGTTAATCAGTGGGATATCGCCCAAAGGTTGCCAGTCAGGAAGCACTCGATACTCTGCAGAGTAATGCACTGCAGAGCGACCGTGATAACGGCCTCCGGTATAACCTCGTAATCGATACAAGCCACCTAATCGAGCTTGCTCGGTCTCCGGTGGACGAGCACAATCTTGCCCAGAGCAGTTATCCCATGTAGGCGTGTCAGCCGTATAGAAATCGAATGCTAAAACTTGTTGATCGAATAAGTCCCCTAAAGGACCTAAAGCAAAGTACTGACTATTTTGGAAGGTCCACTTGAGCCACAAGTCATCATTAGACCAGCTTTCTGCTCCGGTGGTGAATTCTAAGTTAGTATGAGAGCCCTTGGTTGGGTTACGTGTGCTATCACGGTTATCCCAATCAAACGCCAAACTAAAGCCCGTCGCCTCTTCAGAATTGTTTAAGCCTTCTAACTCTCGGGAAGTATAAAAAGGTGTAAAGACAATCGAGCTGACACCCGACTCAACGGGCGAAGCAAGGCTCACGTCTTTGATCGGTTGAAATGCCCCTAACAAGCCATATTCTGCAACATTGCCCCAAGGCAGCAGGTACTTAAACTCAAACTGATAGTTTTCTTCTAAGCCATCGGCAATGGTTTTGTCATCAATCGATGAATCATTATCGCCTTGAGAGCCAATGTAATACGGGTTGTCGTTGAAGCGAGCTTGATACACATGAGTGCTGAACAGTACGTTCTCAGACAATGCAAAATTAAAGGCTGATAAGAAACCGACGTAGCTATCTTTATCTGAATAAAGTGCCATACCAAACAGAGCGGCTTGAGGTTGCCAAACACCCTTTGCGACACCCGCAACCCCAAAGGTGTTACCCATTGTTTCGGTGCTGAAGTAGAAAGGGACAAAGGCTGAATCTTTTTCTTCACTCAAAGCAGAGGAAGAAAAGCTGACACCAAGTAGCGCCATCACTGACATCACTAAGTGTCGAGTCGTTCGCTTGAACATCATTTACTTTATAAGAACCATGATTACTTCACATACTCCATCGCAACACGCGAAGTCAGTTTAGTGACCAACTCGTAAGCGATAGTGCCAATATGTTCCGCCACTTCTTCTGAAGGTAAGTCTTTACCCCATAGCGTCGCCTCATCACCGACTTTATCAGCCGCATCAGGGCCTAGGTCAACCGTTAGCATGTCCATGGATACTCGTCCTGCGATCGGTACTTTTCGACCGTTAACGAACACTGGTGTGCCGTTAGGTGCTGTACGAGGATAGCCATCACCGTAACCAATCGCGATAACTCCAACCTTGGTATCACGTTCACTGGTCCAGTTTCCGCCATAACCAACACTTTCACCGGCTTTCACATCGCGAACCGCTATCAGGTGTGAGGTCAAAGTCATCACTGGCAAAAAGCCAAGCTCTTGCGCTGATTTATCCACAAACGGAGATACACCGTAAGAGATGATTCCTGGGCGAACCCAATCAAGGTGGCTGTCAGGCCAAGCGAGTAAACCCGCAGAAGCAGCAAGTGAACGCTCGCCTTCACAACCTTCGGTAAGAGACAAGAAAAGCTCAGTCTGTTCAACGGTGGTGGTTCTATCTAGTTCATCAGCACAACCGAAATGGCTCATGTAACGCAGAGGTTTAGCTACGTTTGCACATTGATGCAAACGCTCAACAAAATTTTGGTATTGCTCAGGGCGAACACCTAATCGATGCATACCACTATCGACTTTTAGCCATACCACAACGGGGGTTTCCAAATCCGCATCCTCTAGCGCGCTTAATTGCTCTTCACAATGCACTACCGTTTGAATGTTATTGGTCACCAAGATGGGTAAATCGCCCGAAGAGTAAAACCCTTCCAGCAACAAAATAGGTTTAACAATGCCACCAGCACGCAGTTGTAACGCTTCTTCAATACGCGCCACACCAAAAGCATCAGAGCTTTTTGAATGCTTGGCGATATGCAGTAAGCCATGTCCGTAACCATTGGCTTTTACAACAGACATTACCTTGCACTGAGGAGCCTTCGACTTTATCTGGTTCAGGTTATGTTCGAGCGCGTTTAAATCAATGCTCGCCGTCGCCGCTTTCATGTAAGTCATTAGCGATTACTCATCATCAAATGCAGGACCTGCATAGTTATCAAATCGGGAGTGTTGACCTTGGAATGTCAAACGAACCGAACCGATAGGACCGTTACGCTGCTTACCAAGGATGATCTCAGCAATACCTTTCAGTGAGCTGTCTGGGTTATAAACCTCATCACGATAGATGAACATGATCAAATCGGCATCTTGCTCAATCGAACCTGATTCACGCAAGTCCGAGTTTACTGGGCGCTTATCAGCACGTTGCTCTAGGGAACGGTTAAGCTGAGAAAGTGCTACAACCGGAACGTTGAGCTCTTTTGCCAGCGCTTTCAATGAGCGAGAAATCTCGGCGATTTCAAGAGTACGGTTATCAGATAACGAAGGTACACGCATTAATTGAAGGTAATCTATCATGATCATAGAGATACCATCGTGTTCACGAGCAATACGTCGAGCACGAGAACGTACTTCTGTTGGCGTTAGACCCGAGCTGTCATCGATATACATATTCTTCTTATCCATAAGAATACCCATGCTCGACGAGATACGAGCCCAATCTTCATCGTCTAACTGACCAGTACGAATCTTGGTTTGGTCTACGCGAGAAAGTGACGCAAGCATACGCATCATCAGCTGTTCGGCTGGCATCTCTAGCGAGAAGATTAAAACAGGTTTGTCTTGCTTCATCGCTGCGTTTTCACACAAGTTCATCGCAAACGTGGTTTTACCCATCGATGGACGAGCAGCAACAATAATTAAGTCAGAACCTTGTAGGCCAGCAGTCTTTTTATTGAGGTCGTTGAAACCGGTATCGACACCTGTCACACCATCTTGTGGCGTTTTGTATAGGATCTCGATACGCTCTAGCGTCTTTTCTAGAATACTATCAACGTTTTGCGGACCTTCGTTTTCACTTGCACGGCCTTCGGCTATCGCGAAGACTTTACTTTCAGCAAGATCAACCAGCTCTTCCGATGTACGACCTTGTGGGTCATAACCAGAATCCGCAATCTCATTCGCCACCCCGATCAGGCTACGAACGAGTGCACGTTGCGCCACGATATCCGCATACGCATTGATGTTTGCCGCACTTGGGGTGTTTTTCGCTAAGTCAGCTAGGTAAGCAAAGCCACCCACTTCTTCAAGTTGCTCACGCAGCTCTAAATGTTCAGAGAGTGTAATAAGATCCAGAGGAGAGCTCTCTTCAAGGATATCCTTTACCGCTTCAAAGATCAGACGGTGAGGACGGCTATAAAAGTCTTTGGCCACAACCTTTTCGGCAACCGTATCCCAGCGTTCGTTATCCAATAACAAACCGCCAATAACAGATTGCTCAGCTTCTAATGAATGTGGCGGGACCTTGATGGCGTCCACCTGATCGTTGGCTGATTTCTGACTTTTGGTATCCACTATGACTACACTCAATAACTAATAATGATCGTTCATTATACCCAAGAACATCCGTTTGTAATCCGATCCTATGAGTTTGTTTTATTCTTCAGGAAGAATTTACCTATTGCTGACGGAATTAACCAAGGGTAGCATTACGATCCTGCCATTCACTCACTGTATAACTAGAGGTATGCGTGTCCAAATTATTGGCTCTGAGCACTGGTCTTCTAAGCACTGGTCTCCTGAGCGCTCCGTTGGCCTTAGCTGATGATGCTAAAGCCTCTGTTGATGCAATTCTCGACTCTATAGTAGTTCCAGAACCTACTGCTGAGCCGATCGTCGTTGCACCAGCACCTGAAGAAAAAGATATGGATATCGCACCGAGTGATACAAGTGATACAGAGCTGCCGAGCCCGCTAAAAACGGAAGTCGAATTTGGATATCAGTCGCATACTGGTAATTCTGATTCACGATCGCTTAACGCACGCCTTAACGGTGAGTACACGGCTGGCCGTCATAGAACCAGTGGTGAATGGAAATACTACAACCTCTACAAAGATGGCGAAGAAGATAAAAGGCAATCGACTTACTCGGCTCAAAGTGACTACAAGTTAAGCCCTAAAACCTACCTTTACGGCAGTTTCAAAGGTGTCGATTCACGATACAGCGCCTACTTTAAGGACTACACTGTTTCGAGCGGTCTGGGTTACCAGTTTTCAAATACAGAAGAGTTTGTATTGGAAGTCGAAGTCGGTCCGGGTTTTCGTTACCAAGAGCCGAATCTCGATGAGCTAGACGATGATGACATCATCTTCCCAGAGATTGTTGAAGAAGCGATTTTTCGTGGCAACGTGAATACGTCTTGGCAGGTATTGAAGAATTTACAGCTCAAGGCCGACGTGACGCTTGTCTCTGGTCACAGTAACCTAAAATTTGATACTGAGTTAGAAGCTATCAACGATATTACTGACAATATCGCGCTGAAGATCGCTCACTCTCGCCAGTACCACGATAAAGTGCCTGAAGGGTTAAGCAAAGAAGACTCTGTTCTATCTATAAACCTGCTATTCCAATTCTAATCTTAAGATCACTTCTAACCTTGAGAACGACCAGTTCAGCAATAACAGCTTATGGACCACTGTAAGCTTTTTACTTACCACAACCCTTCCTTGTACTTTCCTATATTCCAGACATAAAAAAACACCAGCCGAAGCTGGTGTTTAAAACTTTCAAAAGAAAGAATTCGTCTTGGTACTGAAATTACTCAGCTGCAACGATAGCGATTTTCGCAGTAGCAAAAACTTCAGAGTGAAGTTGGATGCTTACTTCGAATTCGCCGATGTTACGTAGAGCGCCTTCAGGTAGGCGTACTTCGCTCTTAGCTACTGCAACACCTGCCGCTGTAATAGCGTCAGCGATGTCACGAGTACCGATAGAACCGAATAGTTTACCTTCGTCACCAGCTTTAGAAGCGATTGTAACGCCTTCTAGAGTGTTAACGCTCTCTGCACGAGCTTCAGCAGCAGCTAGTTGCTCAGCAACTTTAGCTTCTAGTTCAGCACGACGAGTTTCGAACATAGCAACGTTGTCTTTAGTTGCCATAACTGCTTTACCCTGTGGGATAAGGAAGTTACGAGCGTAACCAGATTTAACGTTTACTTGGTCGCCAAGGCCACCTAGGTTACCGATCTTATCAAGTAGAATAACTTGCATTATCTTAGTCCTCTTAAACTATTATTAACTATTACCGATTACTGATGCTTGTCAGTGTACGGTAGTAGAGCTAGGTAACGAGAACGCTTGATAGCGCGAGCTAGTTGACGCTGGTACTTAGCGCTTGTACCAGTGATACGGCTAGGTACGATTTTACCAGCTTCAGTGATGTAGTTTTTAAGAGTTGCTACGTCTTTGTAGTCAATCTCTTGTACGCCTTCTGCAGTGAAACGGCAGAATTTACGACGACGGAAGAAACGAGCCATGGGCTATCTCCTGATCTTAAATTTAGTAAAGCGGTCTTTCACAATTATCGAAATAACTATCAACGACCTAAAACAAGTTGAGAATTTTTTAAGGCGTTAAGCCAAAAAAGAATTACTCAGCAGCTGCTTCTGGTTTAGCTTCTGTACGCTCTTCGCGACGAGGAGCACGCTCTGCACGCTCTTCTTTTTGCTTAAGCATAATAGATTGCTCAGTCACAGCGCCTTTAGTGCGCATGATCATGTTACGTAGAACTGCATCGTTGAAACGGAAAGCAGTTTCTAGCTCGTCAATCACTTCTTGACCAGCTTCAACGTTCATAAGAACGTAGTGAGCTTTGTGAAGCTTGTTGATTGGGTAAGCCATTTGACGACGACCCCAGTCTTCTAGACGGTGGATAGTACCGCCAGCTTCAGTGATAGAACCAGTGTAACGCTCGATCATGCCAGCAACTTGCTCGCTTTGATCAGGGTGAACCATGAATACGATTTCGTAATGACGCATTTGGTTGCTCCTTACGGATTATTAGCTTCCACGAGTGGCCCGGTCGTCCAGAGGAAGCAAGGAACTAAAGATAAATGACCGAGTTTTAAGGACGGCAAATATTATAGAAAGAACCCTGTATTGGCAAGTGATATTTGGCGAATAATGAAACAGTTTTTCTTTCGCCATCTAGCCATCCAGTAATCGCAATTTCCACCCTATTTGAGCAGATAAAACAAACGCCCACCACCTAAGTAATGAGCGTTTAATATTTGAATATTTTCAATCTATTACTGAGCTAAACGCTGGCGTACTGCTTCAAATAAACAGATACCGGATGCTACAGAAACGTTTAAGCTCGACACGCTACCTGCCATTGGGATCTTAATCAGATCATCGCAAGTTTCACGTGTTAGACGACGCATACCGTCACCTTCTGCACCCATAACTACCGCAAGAGGGCCTGTTAGTTTCGCTTGGTAGATATCATGCGTTGCTTCACCTGCCGTACCCACAAACCATACGCCCTGCTCTTGCAGTGTTCGCATTGTGCGAGCTAGGTTGGTTACACGCACGAGAGGAACTGTTTCAGCCGCACCACACGCTACCTTGCTTACCGTTGCTGTTAACGGTGAAGAGCGATCTTTCGGTACGATAACCGCAGCGACACCTGCGGCATCCGCGTTACGTAGACAAGCGCCTAGGTTATGAGGGTCGGTTACGCCGTCTAGAACCAACAGCAAAGGCTGTTCATGCTGCGCTAGAATATCGTCTAGGTGAGTTTCATTAAGCTGCTTAGCAGGCTTCACCTTAGCAATAAGGCCTTGGTGATTCGCACCTTGTGCTTTTTCATCCAGCGGCTTACGACCCATCTGTTGAATCGACACACCAAACTGTTGCAGTTGGTTCAGTAATGGAAGAAGACGCTCGTCTTGGCGACCTTTCAGTACATACGCTTCGATAAAACGTGCAGGATCTTTTTCTAGTACGGCTTTCACCGCGTGAATACCGTAAATAAATTCGTTACTCATTGTCTCAACTTACTCTTATTGCTCAGAGAAGAATGACATCAAACCCGACGCATTCATCTCTGTATTGTTTATTTCGAGAGTATGCGTCTTGCGCCTGATACTCTCGCATTAAAGTCATTTCGTATTAAATCAGTTAGGCGCTAAACCTGATTAGCCTAGTGCCTTATTGACCTTAAGATTTATCAGCCTTAAGACTTATCAGCCTTTGGCTTACGGCTTGCAGCACGCTTTTTCTTAGCGCGAGCTTTAGCAGCACCGGTTTTATTCGCTGGCTTTTTCTTCTTAGCAGGGCCTTCGCTGCTTCCGTCAGGTCGCTTAGTTGGCTCAACCATAGGCTTCGCTGATACACCTGGCTTATTACTCTTCACTGCTGAGCGCTTCTTGCTTTTCGCCTTTTTCATCGCTTCGGCTGCACGCTTCTTGGCTGTTTTGCCTTTACCACGCGGCTGACGATCAGTGTCTTCTAAGTCAAAGTCGATTTGGCGAGTTTCTAAGTTAACCGCAGAAACCTTCACTTTAACCGAATCACCCAAGCGATAGATATTACCAGAGCTTTCACCCACGAGACGCTGACCAACAGCATCAAATTGGTAGTAATCATTCGCTAGCGCTGAGATATGTACCAAGCCATCGATGTGCAGTTCAGTTAGACGAACAAAGAAGCCGAAGCCAGTCACGTTGGCAATTACACCATCCATCACTTCACCGACATGGTCTTGCATGTATTCACACTTCAACCAGTCGTTCACTTCACGTGTTGCGTCATCAGCACGACGCTCAGTCATTGAACACTGCTCGCCGTAGAAGTCCATATCATCGAAAGTGTAGTGGTAACCTCCGGTTGGCGTCCAACGTTCGCTGTTACGACCGCCTTCTTTCGCAATAAGGTACTTAATCGCACGGTGCAATAGCAAGTCAGGGTAACGACGAATCGGCGAGGTAAAGTGAGCATAGCGTTTAAGGGCTAAGCCAAAGTGACCCGCGTTATCCGCGTTGTAGACCGCTTGCTTCATTGAACGAAGTAGCATGGTTTGGATTAATTCACGGTCTTCACGTTCGTTAATCTGTTGCATCAGTTGCGCGTAGTCTACTGGTGATGGCGACAGACCACCTTCCAGTGTTAAACCTAATTCACTTAAGAAGCTCTTGAAGCCCATTAAGCGCTCTTCGCCCGGAGTTTCATGAACACGGTACAGAGCAGGCTCTTTCGCTTTTTCTACGTAAGATGCCGATGCGATATTCGCAAGAATCATACACTCTTCGATGATCTTGTGTGCGTCGTTACGAATTACTGGCTCAATACGGTCGATCTTACGATCCGCATTGAAGATAAATTTGGTTTCTACCGTTTCAAACTCAATCGCACCACGCTCATCACGCGTTTTCTTCAGAACTTTGTACATCTTGTGCAGTTCTTCTAGATGCGGTACTTCTGGCTCGTAACGCTCACGAAGTTCTTCATTGCCATCTAAGATCGCGCCTACTTTATTGTAAGTAAGACGAGCATGAGAGTTCATGACTGCTTCATAGTGCTTGTAACCCGACAGCTTACCTTTGTCTGAGATAGTCATCTCACACACCATACATAAACGGTCTACTTGAGGGTTCAATGAACATAAGCCGTTAGAAAGTACTTCTGGCAGCATTGGTACCACTTGTGACGGGAAGTATACCGAGTTACCACGGTTAATCGCTTCTTTGTCTAGCGCCGTATCTGGGCGAACGTAGTAACTTACGTCCGCAATCGCTACCCATAGACGCCAGCCGCCGCCTTTCTTCGCTTCACAATAAACCGCATCATCGAAGTCACGCGCATCTTCACCATCAATGGTAACCAATGGCAGCTTACGCAGGTCTACACGTCCTTCTTTTGCTTCTTCAGGAACATGCTCACCTAGGTTTTCGATTTGCTTATCTACCGCTTCAGGCCACTCTTGTGGGATCTGGTGAGTACGAATCGCGATCTGCGTTTCCATACCCGGTGCCATGTTTTCACCAAGAACTTCGGTTACTTTACCCATCATGTTACGAGAACGACCGCCGCGATCCGTAATTTCAATCACAACCACATTACCCATTCGAGCACCGCCTTTATGCTCAGTAGGGATCTGGATGTCGTGACTAATACGCGAATCATCAGCAACAACGTAAGAATGGCCGTACTCTAGGAAGAAGCGACCAACAAGTGGCGTTTTACGCTCTTCAAGCACACGAACCAAGCGACCTTCACGACGACCGCGCTTACTGTTATCAGTCGGCTGAACCAATACGTAATCACCGTGCATGATGGTTTTCATCTGGTGATGCGGCAGCACGATATCATTGTCCTTACCCACACTGCCGTCTGGGCGAACCCAACCATGACCGTCTTTATGACCAATCACATAGCCTTTGATCAGTTCCATCTTCTCAGGCAATGCGTAGCACTGACGACGAGTAAAGATAAGCTGTCCATCACGCTCCATTGCACGTAAACGACGACGCAGCCCTTCATATTGTTCCTCTCCAGCCAGACCCAAAGCTTCGAATAGATCGTTGCGATTCATCGGAATATTCGCGTCTGTTAGAAACGAAATAATGAACTCTCGGCTTGGTACTGGGTTATCGTAATTTTTCGACTCTCGGTCGGCAAAAGGATCAACAGTGGTTGTCGCTGTCGTGTTTTCTGACGTTGGTGTGTTTTTTGACATAGGCGGGCCTGCTTAAGCAAGGAAGGTATATACCCCTAGTATATCTGATGCTAGGGGTAAGCTACAGATATGCTTTAGAAAACACTCAAATAACCTCAGATTGATACATATCTTCGCTTTGTGAAACATCGCTTCATAGACGTGGACTATCATCAAAATTTCAAGCAAACGATAAAACAAACGTTTGCGCCATGAATGAAATACACTATTATCCACGCACTTTACCAACTCCTGTTCTGAGTATGATATGAAACTAAAACGCACTTTATTGGCTTCAGCAATGGCAAGCCTAGCTCTATTTCCATTTGCGAGTTCGGCAATGGAAAAAGCTGACCTGATGATTACCGATGCCATGGTTCTAACCATGAACCAAGACAAAACGGTTTATGAAAGCGGTACTGTTGTCGTCAAAGACAACAAAATCATTGCGGTGGGTGATACTTCGCTAGAGAAGCAGTACCAAGCGAAACAAGTGTTAGACGTTGATGGCGATATCGTGATGCCAGGTCTCATCAATACTCATACTCACGTATCAATGACGGTTTTCCGTTCACTGGCCGATGATGTGCCAGATCGCCTGCACCGCTACATCTTCCCACTAGAGAAGAAGCTAGTATCGCGAGACATGGTACGCATTGGTGCGAACCTAGGTAACGTTGAAATGGTCAAAGGCGGTGTGACGACTTACGCCGACATGTACTACTTCGAAGATGAAGTCGCAAAAACCGTCGATAAGATTGGTATGCGTGCCATCCTAGGTGAAACGGTGATTAAATTCCCTGTAGCCGATGCAGCTAACGCCGAAGAAGGTATTAAGTACGCGTTGAACTTCATTGAAGAATACAAAGATCACCCACGCATCACACCAGCGTTTGCCCCGCATGCGCCTTACACCAACACCACAGAGATCCTGCAGAAAATATCTAAGCTCTCTCTAGAGTTAGATGTACCAGTAATGATTCACCTTGCAGAATCACATCGTGAAGAAGACAAAATCGCAGAGCGTTCTGATGGGTTATCTCCAGTTCAATACATGGACAGCATTGGCGCACTCAACAAAAACTTGGTGGGTGCACACATGATCCTAGTAGACGATCATGATATCGAACTGGTGAAGAAATCGGATATGGGCGTAGCTCACAACATGAGTGCTAACATCAAGTCAGCAAAAGGCGTATCACCTGCGCTTAAGATGTATGACGAGAACGTGCGTATCGGTTTAGGTACCGATGGCCCAATGTCTGGTAACACACTGAGCACGATTGATGAGTTCAACCAAGTCGCTAAGGTTCACAAGCTAGTTAATAAAGATCGTGCTGCAATGCCGCCGTTCAAAGTGATCGACATGGCGACCATGGGCGCAGCAAAAGCGCTACACATGGAAGATCAGATTGGCTCTCTTGAAGCCGGCAAACTCGCCGACATCATAGTGATCGATACCAAGGCACCAAACATGGTTCCAGTGTACAACCCATACTCAGCATTAGTTTACTCTGCTAACTCGGGTAACGTTCGCCACACCATCATTGATGGCAAGATCATCATGCAAGACCGCGACATGCTAACGGTAGACGAAGACAAGATTCGTCAAGAAGCACTCGATTTCACCAAGGTTGTTCGTGAAACGGTAATTGAGTCTGGTGAGGTTGTTCAATAAGCTCGCTATCGAATAGCATGACCATCTAAACGTAAAAAGCCCCGCACTAATTCAATTAGGCGAGGCTTTTTAAATCTTATTTCCTGTAACAATGAGTGCAGGGATCATTACAGTTTTTTGGCTCGGTATTACCAGAACACGTCTCGACGTTTTGCTCGAGCAATAATATTGTCTGGCATTCTCTGTTCCAGACCACTACGAAGCACAGTGATACGTCTGTGTTGTCTTTGGTCTGCCGTTACCGAGTTATACAACCAACGGTAAGCATCTTCATAATCCAATGGACTACCGTAGTCACGTAACAAGAGTTCAGCTAAGTGAATACTCGCACTTAGATTCCCCATCGAAGCCGCTTCACGTAGATACGGAATCGCACGCTCTTTGTCTTGTTGTACCAAAGTACCACGAGAGTAATAACGACCTAACTGCTCTAATGCAGCGGGTAAACCTTGATGTGCCGCGTTTTCCATATAGTAAAGGCCAAGCTCTACATCTTGTGGAACACACACACCCCAAGCCAACATATCGCCGTATAAAAACTCATAAGAAGGCAAGCTAATACGCGTTGCACGAGCAACGATATCTTCAACTAACTGGCACTTATCAGCTTTCACTCGCTCTAGATGTTGATTATTTTCGATTAAATTAATCAGTTCAGCTTCTGTATATATTGGAACGGGCTCTCCCACATCAGCCAAATTAGCATGACTCAAGGATGAGCTCAGCGCCATTATCAATGAAGCTGCTACAATTCGTAGCTTCATACCTGCACTCTATTATCTGTCGCTAAAGTTATCTATTGAGGGGTGCAGAGGATTTCTACACGCACAAAACAGGGTGAACTTCACTTTCCATGATATCTGTATCGGCAATAACCCTGATGGCTTTAGACAAAACTTGCCGCTAATGGGCAATATTTTGCCAGATGGCGTTCAAAAGATCACCAAAGACGGCTTCGTTTTCAAATTACAGGTACAAAAAAGCCGACTTAATAAAGTCGGCTTTTAAAAACGATTTAATTATCAAAGCACTTTAATTGTCAAAGCAATATTGATGCTGTGGTAATCACTCAGCGGGCATTACGCGCCGTATGGGTGAACCTTGATGATAGTTTCGTTACGATCTGGGCCAGTTGATACGATATCAATTGGAACGCCAGTTAGGTCTTCGATACGCTTGATGTAATCTAGAGCAGCTTGTGGAAGCGCGTCGATAGATTTAGCACCAAATGTGTTTTCAGACCAACCAGGCATGGTTTCGTAGATTGGCGTCGCTTCTTCAAATGACTCAGCAGCCATTGGAGAAACTTCTAGGATAGAACCATCTTTCATCTTGTAACCAGTACAGATTTTTAGTTCTTCTAGGCCATCTAGAACGTCTAGTTTAGTTAGACACATACCAGATAGAGAGTTGATTTGGATTGCACGACGCATAGCAACAGCATCGAACCAACCAGTACGACGTAGACGACCAGTTGTTGCGCCAAACTCGTGACCAACATCGCCTAGGTGCTTACCAACTGGGTCTTGCTTCTCAAGGCCATCGTATAGCTCAGTTGGGAATGGACCTGAACCAACACGAGTACAGTAAGCCTTAGTAATACCAAGGATGTAACCGATGTGACGAGGACCGAAACCAGAACCTGCAGCAACACCACCAGCAGTCGTGTTAGAAGAAGTTACGTATGGGTAAGTACCGTGGTCGATATCTAGTAGCGTACCTTGAGCACCTTCGAACATGATCTTGTCGCCGCGCTTACGTGCTGCGTCTAGTTCGTCAGTTACGTCGATAACCATCGCAGTTAACATGTCTGCGTAGCTCATCGCTTGCTCAAGAACTTCTTCGTAGCTTACTGTTTCAGCTTTGTAGAAGTGCTCTAGTTGGAAGTTGTGGAATTCCATAACTTCTTTTAGCTTCTCAGCAAATGCTTCTTTATCGAAAAGGTCGCCAACGCGTAGACCGCGACGAGCAACTTTATCTTCGTAAGCTGGACCGATACCACGACCCGTTGTACCGATAGCTTTAGCGCCACGAGCGATTTCACGCGCGTTGTCGATTGCAATGTGGTACGGAAGAATTAGAGGACAAGCTTCAGAGATGAAAAGACGCTCACGTACTGGGATACCGCGATCTTCAAGAGGCTTCATTTCTTTTAGAAGTGCGTCAGGCGATAATACTACACCGTTACCAATAACACATTTAACGTTATTGCGTAGGATACCTGATGGAATTAAGTGAAGAACGGTTTTTTCACCGTCAATTACAAGTGTGTGACCTGCATTGTGACCGCCTTGGTAGCGAACCACGTATTTTGCATCTTCAGTTAAAAGGTCAACGATTTTACCTTTACCTTCATCACCCCATTGGGTGCCTAGAACGACTACGTTATTTCCCATCTTTCCAATTTCTGTTGCTAATTAAAAATGGATTCTAGCACTGAATCACACTTCTTGCAGTCACTTTTTGTCCATAAACGTTAACGCTGTACAAAAATAAACCAGCGATAACTGAGGGCGAATGTATGAAGATACTGATATCATTGCTTTTTTACAGACAAAAGGCAGAACCATGTCTCAATCAATTTGGCTCGCTATTGGGCTCGTACTTATTGTTGAAGGGCTCGGCCCCTTAATTGCACCCAATGGCTGGAGAAACATGGTCGCGCAACTGAGCGAACAACCGGACACACAACTGCGTCGCATTGGCGGTTGTCTTGTGGTGGCAGGAGCGGTTATCGCTTTCATGACCTACCGCTAAGTTTAGGTTTCTATAAGTAGAACGCTATTGAGCGCCTTCCCTCGCGCCCCCAATCGTAGATCTGAAAACAATAGAAAACAAAAAGGCTCCCATTATGGGAGCCTTTTAAGTTCTAACGTATTTTGCTTATTGAGCTAAGCATTTACTAACGCATCAGCTTACTTTGCTGGAGCGCCGCTTGCTTGATTCATGTATTGGAAGAAGTCAGTCTTCGGATCCAGTACTAGAATGTCGCTCTTATCGCTAAATGATGCCTCATAAGCTTGCAATGAACGCATGAAGCCGTAGAACTCAGGATCTTTGCTGAAAGCATCAGAGTAAATCTTCGCTGCTTCTGCATCCGCGTCACCACGAGTGATTCGAGCTGTACGGTCAGCTTCTGCAAGAACTGTTGCCACTTCTAGTTCAGCTTGAGCACGGATAACTTCAGCACGCTCACGACCTTGAGAACGGTGCCTACGAGCAACCGATTCACGTTCTGCACGCATACGGCGGTAGATAGATTCACTGATTTCGTCAGGAAGGTTAATCTTCTTCATTCGGAAATCAACAACTTCAACACCTAAATCAGCCATCGCACTTTCTGACGTTCCAGACAAAACGTTTTCCATGATCTTATCGCGTTCGCCATCAACTTCTAGAGCTTCTGCAGCCGCTACCGTTGTGACGACTTCGCTATCAGCAGAGTCTGGCAGGATGTCCTTATTACGAGGACCTGACACGATCTGCTTAATTTCACGAGAACCAATTTCAGAACGAAGAACATCTGTCACTTTACGCTCAAGAAGTGCTTCTGCCGTCATGATATTGCCGCCGCCAGTACTCAGATAAAAACGTCCAAAATCAGCAATACGCCATTTTGCGTAGGTATCAATTAGAACGTCTTTTTTCTCTGACGTTACGAAACGGTCAGAACGACCATCCATCGTTTGAATACGAGCATCAAGTACTTTTACGCGATCAAACAGTGGCAGCTTAAAGTGCAGGCCTGGTTCATAGATTCGTGATACGCCGTTGTCATCGAGAACTCGACCAAAACGAATTACCATGCCACGCTCGCCTTCTTGAATCACAAACAGTGACATCAATAGAAGGGCAATCGTCACAACTAATACAGGGATCATTAATTTACGCATTATTAGTATCTCCCTTGACGTGAACTGTCTGAACGAGTTTGAGTGCTAGACTTTGGATCCGCTTGTTTTTCTAATTCAATTTGATCGTAAGTTGATGGTGCTTTTGCAGGGCGAGTGCCCGACTGAGAACCACCTTGTGCGCCTAGCTTATCAATTGGTAGGTATAGCAAGTTACCGCTTGATTCAGAATCAATCAGGACTTTCGATGTGCTTGAGTACACTTTTTCCATTGTATCTAGATACATACGGTTACGTGTTACTTCAGGAGCTGCTTGGTATTCAGGTAGCAGTTTCTCGAACTGAGCTACTTGACCTAGAGCACCATTAACTGTGCGCTCTGAGTAACCCACCGCTTCTTTCTTCAAACGCTCAGCACGACCTGTTGCTTTTGGAAGAATATCATTTCGGTAAGCTTCAGCTTCACGTTCAAAACGCTCTTCATCCTCACGAGCCGCGATAGCATCATCAAATGCATCTTTCACTTGCTCAGGTGGACGTGCTGACTGGAAGTTCACGTCAACAATCAGAATACCCATGTCGTAGCTATCAATAATACGGTTCAACGTTTCTTGAGTGCTTTGACGAATCTGCTGACGACCACTTGTTAGGATACTATCCATTAGTGAGTCACCAATTACCGCACGAAGCGCAGAATCGGTTGCTTGGCGTAAACTGTCATCCGCATTCGTTACACGATACAAGTACTTGTATGGGTCAGAAACACGGTATTGAACACCCATTTCAACGGTCACAACGTTTTCGTCTTTAGTCAGCATGGTGCCTGACGCGCGTAGAGAACGAATCGCTTGAACGTTTACTAGCTGCTCATCTTTGATTTCATCGATGAAGCGTGGGTGCCAGTTAAGACCAGGTTCTTCGATACGGTCGAATTGACCCAGTCGAAGTACTACTGCTCTTTCTGCTTCGCCAACGGTGTAGAAACCAGCGAAGAACCAGATAGCAATCGCGATAACGGCAATGACACCAAAGCCAATTGCACCGCCACCACCGATAGATGGCCCGTTACCGTTGCCACCCTTTTTACCAAACTTGCCACCTAACTTTTGACTTAGTTTACTAAACACTTCGTCTAGATCTGGCGGTCCTTGATCTCGGCCGCCGCGATTATTTTTATTACCCCAAGGGTCATTATCGCGGCCGTTATTATCGCCGTTGTTATTATTTCCAGGCTCATTCCACGCCATTAGAAAGCTCCATCATTTGATATGACGTTATACTGTAGCAGTCTCTTTGGTAACGATAAAGTCACCTAAGAGCGCCCCTTCTCTTTTTTCAAGTTTAGACCAATCTATTTGTTGCATTCGGATATCTATCAACAAGTTACCATTTTCATCATACTCTTCCTGTTGAATACATTTCATCTCGAAGAATAAGCTGCGAATACGCCCCTGATGTTGATGTGGAATACACAACCGGAATTGAACCATCTGGCTAGCTAAACGCTCAGTTAAAGCTTCAAACAGCAGTTCAATACCTTCTCCTTCCATTGCAGAAACCCAAACAGCGCGAGGTGCGCCCTCTTCGTCTCTTTCAATTCGAGGTTTTTGGTCTTCCATGCAGTCAATTTTGTTCATGACTACAAGGGTTGGCACTTCATGAGCATCGATTTCTTCTAATACTTCATGAACAGCCTGAATGTTCTCACGAAAACGGTCATCACTGGCATCAACAACATGTAACAAAATGTCAGCTTCCTGCGTCTCTTGTAATGTTGCCTTGAACGCAGCGACCAAGTCGTGTGGTAGATGACGGATAAAACCTACGGTATCTGCGAGAATTGCAGGACCGACATCTGCCAAATCAATCTTACGTAGTGTTGGGTCTAAGGTTGCAAACAGTTGGTCTGCCGCATAAACACCCGCACTTGTGATGCGATTGAAAAGTGTTGATTTCCCTGCGTTGGTATAACCAACTAAAGAAATTGTTGGGATTTCAGCTCGATTACGAGCACGTCGTCCTTGTTCACGCTGCTTAGCGACTTTCGCTAAACGACGCAGTATTGCCTTTATACGGTCACGCAACAAACGTCGATCGGTTTCCAGTTGAGTTTCACCTGGACCACGAAGACCAATACCACCTTTCTGCCTTTCAAGGTGAGTCCAACCACGAATCAATCGGGTAGAGATATGACGAAGTTGAGCGAGCTCAACTTGTAGCTTACCTTCATGAGTTCGCGCACGTTGTGCAAAGATATCTAAGATCAAACCCGTGCGATCAATCACACGACATTTACACAATTGCTCGAGGTTTCGCTCTTGGGCAGGAGATAGGGAGTGGTTAAAAATCACAATTTCAGCACCGGTTAGCTGAACAGCTTGTGCGATTTCTAGGGCTTTACCTTCTCCAACGTAGTATTTAGGGAGTGGGGATTGTCGGCTACCAGTAATCACTTGTAGCGTTTCTACCCCCGCTGAGGAGACCAGCATTTCACATTCACTTAGGTCTTCCCACTCTCCCTCTTGCGTGAAGTTGATATGAACAAGTACGGCTCGCTCGCCGGATTCATAACGGTCAAACAAGCAACCAACTCCTTATTACAGCGTAAGCTGTATCAATTGAACGATTAATCTTCAGTCTTCTCTGGACGATCAGATGGCGTGCGTTGCTCGCCGCTGTGGTGACTAACTGCACGTGCAGGTACCACAGTAGAAATCGCATGCTTGTAAACCATTTGGTTTACTGTGTTCTTCAATAAGATCACGAATTGATCGAAAGACTCGATCTGACCTTGCAGCTTAATGCCGTTGACAAGATAGATAGAGACTGGAATGCGCTCACGACGGAGTGCATTTAGGAATGGGTCTTGTAGCGATTGCCCCTTAGCCATTTTATTTTCCTTATTTGTATTTTGTTGTAATTATTTAGCTAGTGGTGCACAAAAAGGTGCGGCCTTTGCATCTGAGCTAAATGAATAAAAAAACTCCGTTGTTATTGAAAGGCTGTGATTTTTTAAAAGCCTCAATAACGGATCCTTTCCAGAGTATATTCACGCAAAAGCGATCACATTATACACAGCAATACTAATCAGATGCTATTGCATCTGAAAGAGTTTCTAACGCTTGATCAATGTTTTCGCTATCTAACCAAGTTAAATCATCCCAACTGCGCAACCAGGTGATTTGTCGCTTGGCCAACTGACGGGTTGCACAGACACCACGGAAAACCGCTTCGTCTAAATCACAATTACCGTCTAAATAATCCCACATCTGCCTATAACCAACGCATCGGATCGATGGCAGTTCAGGGTGAAGATCTTCTCTGGCGTGCAACGCCTTCATTTCCTCTTCAAATCCTGCTTCTATCATCTTCTCGAAACGCAGCTCAATGCGGCGATGGAGTTCTTTCCTTTCCTTGGGAGCTATTGCAAATTGTTTTACACGAAATGGCAGGCTATCGCCTTTCGTTTGAGTTAGCTCTGTTAATGTTTTACCCGAAATTCGGTAAACTTCCAATGCCCTTGAAAGCCTTTGTGGATCATTTGGGTGTATTCTTTCAGCGGATACGGGATCTATCTCTCTTAATTGATCGTGCAATGCCTGCCAACCTTGTTCGATAGATTCCGCTTCAATCTGCTTACGAATCTCTTGATCCGCTGCGGGTAATGGCGATAAACCTTCCAACAATGCTTTGTAGTAAAGCATTGTGCCACCAACAAGTAGCGGAATTTTGCCTTCCGCTACAATCTTATTCATTTCATTGATCGCATCACGACGAAAATCTGCCGCAGAATATGCTTCGCTTGGATCCAAAATATCAATCAAGCGATGAGGTGCAAGTGCAAGCTCTTGCGCATCCGGTTTAGCGGTGCCGATATCCATGTCTTTGTAGATAAGTGCCGAATCGACGCTGATGATCTCTACTGGGTATTTCTGACGTAAGCGGATAGCTAAATCTGTTTTTCCTGACGCCGTTGGGCCCATTAAAAACAACGCTAAAGGTAATTTTTCAGTCATGATATTTTGTATTTGCTTCTCTGTTTTAGCGCTTTTTAGCAAAGGGCTTTGTGTCGCGACGTATTCAGCTAAAAAGACAAATGTCGTCGCGAAAAAATTAAACCGTAAACGCGGCTATAGTCGCTGAAAAGTCGATAGGATTAACAAACTCAGGATCATCTAATGGAAGTAGACCATGCCAAAGTTGTTCAAGTTCCCCAACTAGTTGAACCGCTTCAGATAAAGTGTAGTCGCTTTTTACTTGTGCGGTTTGAATCCCGATCCAGTTAACCAATGATGGCAACAGGTCACTGGAAACATTAGCCGAGTGATTATCGACAATCTGAGTATTTAATGAAGCCGCGTAAGATAACAGATCTGGGATCAGAATTTGTAAGTTTTGCTGCCTTAAAGGAGAAGGTACGCCCATCACCATTACCGCCTCACTGTTTCGCGCCTTAAGCTCAATCCCCAGTAATGCCAGTGTTTGGCTCAACGCCTTCGCAACTTCGACAAGCTCACTGCCAAGCTTAATCGATAAGGGCACCAATAGTGGTTGGCTTTTTAACGCCCCCCCTCGAGTATCAAGCTGACCAACAACACGCAACAATTCAGCCTTAGCCAAAGAAACCAACACACTGCCGTTCTTATTACCCATCACCAGATACTGACGTTCCACAATCGAGACGGCTTTGCCCAAGTCCGTTACAGGTGCTCTTGGCTTCGAGTTAACGGGATTCTGTTGGGCAGGCTTAGCTTCTGTTGGCGCTGTTTGTGCCACCTGTTCTTGAGGAGGGGTGAGATCCACGGTGTGCTCATCAAAGTCTGGCGTTTTTAAAAGCTCTTTATAGGCCTTAACTTCGCGCTTTGAGGGTGCTGGCTCAGCATGATGTTGATGTGACTCTTTCTCTTTTTTAGGTTCAGGTCGAGACTCTATCCATTCTTGGCGAGGAGAACCGGTAAAACTGGTTTCGCGAGCCGACGAGCCTCCGCTCGGCGATGAACTTCGGTTGGCTGGTGAGCTGTAGCGCTGCCCGCCATCATTAACGCTGTGTTGAGGCTGGTTATAGGCTTGTTCAGATTCTGCTTTTCTCGGATAGGCTGGAGTCTGTTCAATCGCATGTCGCACTCTTTCAGAAACCTGCGATTGTTCCGAATGAGCTGGGGCATCGCTTTCTGGAGCGCTAAAACTCGTCGTCTCTTCCACTTCAGGCACCGAACTATCCTGTTGATAATTAGGGGCTTCTGATTGGTGGAAAGCGGATTGATTAATAGGCGCCGCATCAATCTGCTTGCTCTGTGCTAAACCGTCACTCAATGCTTGGTAAATAAAGTCATGCACAAGGCGAGCTTGATGGAAACGTACTTCATGTTTGGCAGGGTGAACATTCACGTCGACTTGATGCGGGTCTAGCTCAATGAACAACACATAAGTTGCAAATTGGTCTGGGCGTAGGCTGGTCTCATAGCTTTGACGAATCGCATGATTGATCAGCTTGTCTCGCATCATACGACCGTTCACATAGCAGTATTGCAGATCGCTTTGTTGTCTTGCTCCTTCTGGCGTGGTGATCCAGCCATGAAGTTTTAGACCTTGGTGCTCAAGTTCGATCTTAAGCATATGGCGAACAAAAGGATTACCACATACTGCAGCGATGCGCTTTTCTGCTTGAACTTGTGTTTTAGCAGCGCGGTACTGACGAATCATTTTGCCGTTATGACGAAGGTTGATCGTCACATCAAAGCGACTCAATGCGATGCGTTTAAGCAACTCATCAATATGCGTGAATTCGGTTTTCTCGGTGCGTAAGAATTTGCGACGTGCTGGCGTATTAAAGAACAGGTCCAACACCTCAACCGAAGTACCAATGGGATGCGCTGCAGGCTGCAGTTTCACCTGCATATCACGGCCTTCACTGTGTGCCGCCCAAGCTTGATCTTGAGTCGCAGGGCGTGAAGTCATGGTTAAGCGCGCAACTGAACTAATACTCGCGAGCGCTTCACCACGGAAACCGAGGCTGACGATCGCCTCTAGGTCATCAAGGGTATGGATCTTAGAGGTAGCATGACGGCTCAGCGCCAAGGCGAGCTCATCTTTAACGATGCCCTTGCCGTTGTCACGAACGCGGATCATCTTAGCGCCACCTTTCTCGATATCGATATCGATACGTGTCGCGCCGGAATCCAAACTGTTCTCAACCAACTCTTTCACAACAGAAGCGGGTCTTTCTACCACCTCACCCGCTGCGATTTGGTTAGCTAGCCGAGCTGGCAGTATTTTGATCGTCATATTTATAGCTACCTTACTGCCATTGATGGAAACATGTCTGTGTTAAAAAACTTATTTGTGCGGAATAATCAACACCTGCCCCACCGCGAGGCTGTCAGATCGTAGCTTATTTGCTTGGCGAATGCTGTTAACGCTCACGCCATATTTCGACGCAATCTTGCCAAGATAATCGCCCCTTGCAACTTTGTGTTTGCGCAGAGGAACATCTTTTACTTCAACCGTAATACGTAACTTTTGGCCCACTCTCACCGTCTCTGATTTCAAACGGTTCTCACGTTTAATATCAGCCACCGACACTTTATAGCGGCTGGCGATCTTACCTAGGTACTCTCCAGACTTAACCGTGTGAGTGATAGTTTTCGTTTTAACAGCACTGCTTGATGATGAACTTGAAGCGCTGCCTGGAATCTTAAGTATTTGGCCGATAGCTAGGCTACTCGATTTCAGATTGTTGAACTTCATCAACGTCTGTGTCGACGTACCATATTTGCTCGCAATCACAGACAAAGACTCACCACGAGAGACTTTATGTTGGCTCACGCTGCCCGTTGATGATGTCGCATTCGATAAGATAATCCCTTCTGGCGGGTTAGCTTTCAAATACTTAACAACGGCTTTAGTCACAGAACGGGCCAGCTTGTCTTGGTGCGAACGTTGGAAGAGCAGCTTCTCTTCCGTCGGATTCGAAATAAAGCCTGTCTCAACCAATACCGATGGAATCTGTGGTGAGCGTAATACCGCTAAGCTGGTGTTAATCGGCTTACTGTTATGCAGCTTCGCGACTTTACCCATTTCAGACAGAATCGCCGTTGCCAGTTTATAACCCTCTTTTTGAGAGTGACTAAACTGCAGATCAAGCAGAGTTTGGTTTACGTTCTTATCATCAATATTGCCAGTGAAAGCCGCACCGCTACCACCGAGTAATTCAGACTGCTTCTCTTTGTTCTCGATCCATCGAGAGATCTCGGTATTTGCGCGTCGAGTATTCAACACAAACACCGAACCACCTCTTGGTTGAGGGGTAGTAAAGGCATCCGCGTGAATAGAGATAAACAGATGAGCTTCGTTTTCACGAGCAATCGCGACACGTCGATTCAGGTTTACAAAATAGTCAGCATTACGAGTCATACGGGTTTTGATCCCCGGAATCGCATTCAATTGAGCTGCTAACTTCTTAGAAATACTCAGAGTCGCATTCTTCTCATATTTACGAGATGGGCCGATTGAGCCAGGATCTTCACCACCGTGGCCAGGGTCAATCACGATCAAAATGTCTTTCTGACGTTTAACCTGATTAATGTTCTTACTTACCGTTGGCTTACTTGGCTTCGATGTCGCTTTACTTGCCGCACCATGAGGTAAGTCGATCACCAAACGGTGCCCATACTGACCACCCGGAGTCGGGCTCAGTTTGAACAACTCTGCTTTAGACGACTTCTTTAATTCAAAAACCAAGCGATAGGTGTTTTTGTCTGGCGGTGAACTCTTACGAATCTTAGATAGAACAGGGCTATCTTTCACCACGACCGGTAACTTAGTCGCAAGATTAGTGTTCTTTAAATCGACCACTAAACGACTCGGGCTACTCAGGGTGAAATAGCTAAAGTCCGCTTCTGATTTTAAGTCGATCACCACACGAGTTTCTTCTGGAGAAGGCCAAACCCTTAAACTTTTCAGTGAGTTTGCAGAAACAAGTGAAGAAAACAGTATAGAAAAAACAGCAGCCATTATGGCCACTGCTGAAATAAGGCGTTTAGAAATCAACATAACTCCAACTGACTAAGTAAGCGCTGTCCGTATTCACTATTAGCGGTTAAAGAAACAATACGGTGATCGTCTTGGTAACGAATATCAATATCCAAATCGGCTTCTGGTAGCATCCCATAACCTTTCTCAGGCCATTCAACCAAACAGATAGCATCCGGAGTAAAGTAGTCACGAATACCCATGAACTCTAACTCTTCAGGATCGGCTAGGCGATAAAGGTCAAAGTGGTACACCTGCCAATCGGCAAGTTGATAAGGTTCAACTAGAGTATACGTTGGGCTCTTTACATTTCCTTGATGGCCAAGTGCTTTTACAAAGCCACGACTGAAGGTCGTTTTACCTGCGCCAAGATCACCATGCAGATAAATCGTCGTCTGCTGTGAGCAAAGATTAGAAAGCTCCGTTCCTAATTGAATCGTTGCTTGTTCATCTTTCAAAGTAAATTGTTTCGTGCTCATGAATACGTTCTCTAAAAATCGATCGTTGACTATATAAAAATCAAAAGAACAAGAATAGTAAACCGTGATGCTTTTGGGAGACAAGCACTCAAGTGTAAGTTCTATGAAAAATACTGCTCAAAACGCGTCTGTTCTGGTCAACACCACTAAGATCCGTTAAGATCCGCCCCCATTTTTGCCGAACCTAATTTTAATTAGCCTTATCTCTAATTGTAAAACAGAGAAAATAAGAATTAAGCCATGAATCTAGACCATCTTGCTGAAAAAATTAAAATCTGGGGAAAAGAGCTAGGCTTTCAAAAAGTTGGCATCTGCGATGTTGATTTAAGTGAACACGAAGCCCCCCTTCAAGCATGGCTAGATGCGGGTCACCACGGCGAAATGGATTGGATGGCTCGGCATGGGATGATGCGTGCACGCCCTGATGAACTTCACCCTGGTACAATTCGAGTGATCAGCGCTCGAATGAACTACCTACCACCGGAAGCTCAGTTTGCCTCTAACCTAAGCGATACTACTCAAGGCTACATCAGCCGCTATTCTTTAGGCCGCGACTATCACAAATTGTTCCGTAACCAGTTGAAAAAGCTGGGACAAAGAATTGAAAAAGAGGTCGAAGGTTTAGACTCACGACCTTTCGTTGATTCAGCGCCTATTTTGGAAAGACCGCTCGCTCAAAAAGCAGGGTTGGGTTGGACAGGTAAACACTCATTAATTCTTGATAAAGACGCTGGCTCTTGGTTCTTTCTCGGGGAGCTGTTAGTTAACATCCCTCTTCCAACGGATGAACCCAGTGTCGATGAGTGCGGCAAATGCACCGCATGTATCACTTCTTGCCCAACGGGTGCCATTATTGATGATGGCGTGGTGGATGCGCGCAAATGTATATCGTACTTAACCATTGAATATGATGGTGTGATCCCGGAAGAGTTTAGAGAAGCGATTGGTAACCGTATCTACGGTTGTGATGATTGTCAGTTAGTTTGCCCATGGAACCGTCATGCCGAACTCACAGAACAAACCGACTTTCACCGCAGAGAAGGCTTCCAAGAGGCTGACCTGGTTGCACTTTCAAGTTGGGACGAAGCGACCTTCCTAAAGAAAATGGAAGGCTCCGCAATAAGACGTATCGGCCACACCCAGTGGTTGCGCAATATCTTTGTTGCGATGGGCAATGCGCCATTTCAACAACGCATTGTTGAAACCCTGGAGTCCCATCAAGGCAAAAACGAAATGCTAGATGTCCATATTGAGTGGGCTTTGAATAAACAACTACAACAGTTACCTAACGCTAGCGGCGTGCAACAAGATAACTGTGTGCAAAAAAGTAACAGCAAAATCTCCACCAAAAAGCACAGACTGATACGTATTGTTGAGAAAGGACTACCAAGAGACGCTTAACGCTTTATATACCAATGTATGGCAGGCGAGCCCCCACTAACAGTCCAACATTTAAGACAACTCGTTGCACATAATTTTAGAACAATGTTTGACCTTGTTCTCAATTCTAGCAATGTGGAAAAAATTCAGAACTCTCGTAAACTTCCGACACCCGCGCAAAGTTAAACACAGTACCGATAAATGATTAAGATCAAAAAACAACAAGTTAACGATCTTTTATCAAATCCAAGATAAGCATCCAACTTGATAAAAAACAATAAGTTACGATCGCCACAGTTCATCTAATATATTGAAAACAAGAAAGATCTTTTAGGGATAGGTAAAGAATTAAGCCTGAAATAACTTTATCAACCAAGTTATCCACACCTAACATTTTGTGGATAAGTCTGTTTATAGATGTGAAAAACCTCAAGTATCTGCTTCAGAGACCTGATGTTTACTAGCATTCCAGTTGCTAAGAAAAATTTAAGACAAAAAAATATCCACCATGATGGAGGATTATTTGCTTTTTGGGGAGATTATGCTTCGCAGCATTAAAGAAAGAGCGTGACCTTTAAGGTCGCCTTTAAACTCTGTGATCTAAAGAAAAACACGGTGGTTTAAAGAGTCTTAATAGCTTTTTAGAAGAAAGCTGGAGCGATACATCGGGTTCGAACCGATGACCTCAACCTTGGCAAGGTTGCGCTCTACCAACTGAGCTAGTATCGCATTAGTTAATCGCTGCTCTTACTGCCTTGGGCAACAGATAGCGCTTAACTGTAATGTGGTTGCGGGAGCCGGATTTGAACCGACGACCTTCGGGTTATGAGCCCGACGAGCTACCAAACTGCTCCATCCCGCGTCCGGATGTTTCTCTTTTCGCATCATTATCGTTTAAGACAATGAATCTTGCCTTTAAAAGGCTAATTTGGAGCGATACATCGGGTTCGAACCGATGACCTCAACCTTGGCAAGGTTGCGCTCTACCAACTGAGCTAGTATCGCATTAGTTAATCGCTGCTCTTACTGCCTTGGGCAACAGATAGCGCTTAACTGTAATGTGGTTGCGGGAGCCGGATTTGAACCGACGACCTTCGGGTTATGAGCCCGACGAGCTACCAAACTGCTCCATCCCGCGTCCGGATGCATTGTTTAAGTCAATGACTCTTGCCTTAAAAAGGCTAATTTGGAGCGATACATCGGGTTCGAACCGATGACCTCAACCTTGGCAAGGTTGCGCTCTACCAACTGAGCTAGTATCGCATTATAAAAGGTCTTTCACCTTTCGATTACCGCTTTCGCCATAACCTACAAATTGGAGCGATACATCGGGTTCGAACCGATGACCTCAACCTTGGCAAGGTTGCGCTCTACCAACTGAGCTAGTATCGCAATCTGAAAACGTCTTTCGCCGTTCAGGGCTGCGAATTATAAGAGCATTTTTTTGTGATGCAAGTCCTTAATGCAAAATTACGAAACTTTTTACTCAACTGCTGTAAAAGCACACAGATTTGCAAAAAAAACAGCTCTTATGTCCCTGAAAAGTTAGATAAACGTGATCATTTTATTCGACTAGATGTTAATAATCGTTTTTCGGTAGTACTGCAGCTCGGCGATCGACTCTCGAATATCGTCTAACGCAAGGTGACTTCCCGACTTAGAAAAACCATCTAACACTTCAGGTTTCCAACGACGAGTCAGCTCTTTCAGAGTGCTAACGTCAACATAACGGTAGTGGAAGTACTCTTCCAACTCAGGCATGTGCTTGTATAGGAAACGGCGGTCTTGACCAATGCTGTTACCACAAATCGGTGACTTACCTTTTGGTACCCATTTTTCAAGAAACTCAATCGTTTGTTGGATGGCATCTTGCTCTGAAACGGTGCTTTCTTGAATTCGCTTCACGAGACCGCTACCAGTGTGAGTCGTTGTGCACCACTCGTCCATCTTGTCCAATTCACTCTGAGGTTGGTGAATAGCCAAAACAGGTCCTTCAGCCAGGATGTTAAGCTCACTATCAGTAACGATAGTAGCAATTTCAATGATTTTATGAGTTTCAGGATCAAGTCCTGTCATCTCTAGATCAACCCAAATAAGGTTCTGATCGCTAAAGGACATAAGGCGTCGCCTATTTGTTTATGTGTAAAAGAGGTACTATACCCAAATAACTATACTCAAACTAGCTTTAGGACCATCGAAATCATGTGGTACCAGCAACATCCAGTTTGAGTCCCCAATCATCAAGTTAGATGTGTTAAGTGAAAAATTGTGGCTAAAAAAAAGAAGTTAACCAAAGGTCAAGTACGTCGAGTACGTAGCAACCAGAACAAGCGACTCAAGAAAGAAGATTCTATCCAGTGGGATGAGAACATGCTTGGTGGAACCAAAAGCGGACTCGTAATTACGCGCTTTGGCCAACATGCCGATATCGAAGATCTTGAAACTAACGAAGTTCATCGTTGTAACTTACGCCGTAGTATCGAGACTTTAGTTTCTGGTGACCGAGTGACTTGGCGCGCAGGCTTAGAATCCATGGCCGGCATTTCTGGCGTTGTGGAAGCGGTTGAACCGAGAACTTCAATGCTGACTCGTCCTGATTACTACGATGGCCTAAAGCCGGTTGCTGCGAACGTTGACCAAATGGTTATCGTATCGGCTGTGTTACCAGAGCTATCACTTAATATTATCGACCGCTATTTAATCGCTTCAGAAACAGTGAACATCGCGCCGCTTGTTGTGCTGAATAAGGTCGACCTGCTGACTGATGAGCAGATTGCTGAATACCGTGAAACACTTAAAGAGTACGAGAAGATCGGCTACAAAGTGATGTTCGTGAGTAAAGAGTCTGGCTACGGCATCAAAGAGCTGGAAGCTGAACTCAAAGACCGTATCAACATCTTTGTTGGTCAATCAGGTGTGGGTAAATCAAGCCTAGTGAATGCATTAATGCCAACGCTCGACATTGAAGAGGGCGAAGTGTCTGAGAACTCAGGTCTTGGCCAACATACCACCACGGCAGCTCGTTTGTACCACTTCCCTTCTGGCGGTGATCTTATTGATTCACCAGGAGTTCGTGAATTCGGCCTATGGCACTTAGAAGCCGATGAAATCACTGAAGCCTTCATCGAGTTCAAGCCTTACCTTGGCGGTTGTAAATTCCGCGACTGTAAACACAACGATGACCCAGGCTGCATCCTGCGCGAAGCGGTAGAAAACGGCAAGATCAGTCGATTACGTTTCGACAACTACCACCGCATCATTGAAAGCATGGCGAGTAACAAAGATAACCGTCAGTATTCACGCAACAAAAAAGCCGATCTCTAATCGCGTTTTTGTGAACAAATGTGTGCATTTACTGACAATTGGCGCGAATTTAAGTAACATCTCGCGCCCTAAACCGTCATCGACAGATTTAATTGAAACACAATTAGCATTGGAAAATTAATACAATGGATAAGATTAAAGTTGGATTGCAGTACTGGATTCCACAACATGGACTGACTCGTCTAGTCGGCAAACTTGCGTCTGCTAAAGCGGGCGGCTTAACGACAGCGATCATCAACTGGTTCATCAAGCAATACAAAGTGAACATGGATGAAGCTCTGCATAGCGATCCAAAACACTTTAAAACATTCAATGAATTCTTCGTGCGTGAATTGAAAGAAGGCATGCGCCCTATCGCTGAGGGTGATTCTATTATTGTTCACCCTGCAGATGCACGTGTAAGCCAATTTGGCCCAATTACTGACGGTCAACTGATTCAAGCTAAAGGCCATGACTACTCAGCTCGCGAGCTATTGGGTGGTGATGCAGCGCTAGCGGATGAGTTTAAAGACGGCGAATTCGCAACACTTTACCTGTCTCCAAGTGATTACCACCGCGTGCATATGCCATGCGACGGCACACTACGCCAGATGATCTACGTTCCGGGTGATCTTTTCTCAGTTAACCCATTAACGGCAGAGAACGTTCCAAACCTATTTGCACGTAACGAGCGTGTGGTTTGTATCTTCGATACGGAATTTGGCCCAATGGCACAGGTGTTGGTTGGCGCAACTATCGTAGGCAGCATCGAGCAAGTATGGGCTGGCACCATTACTCCACCTCGTGGTAACTCAGTTTACAAGTGGGATTACCCTGCACAAGGTGATACAGCCGTCGTCTTGAAGAAAGGTGAAGAGATGGGCCGCTTTAAGCTTGGTTCAACGGTTATCAACCTGTTCGCTAAAGATGCGATCAAGTTTGACGACACGATGCAAAATGGTGAGAAAACCGTTCTTGGTACCCCTTTCGCGCACATTGCTGGTAAAGAAGTTGAGACTGAAGCTGTGGATTCAGCAGAGAACACCGACCAAGCTTAACGGTTTGAATTAACTCATTTAGTTTTAAAGGCGCGTTATCTTTCTATATTTAGAGAAGAACGCGCCTTTTTCTTAACTCTACCGATTCGTTTGTTACTCAAGCTCTAACAACCCAAGCTTTCAAACCTCAATCCTCAAGCCCAGCCCAGCCCAGCCCAGCCACCTGTTGCTTCTCACTCTTGCCTCTAATTGCCCAGATAAAAGATTGACCAAAAACAAAACAACTGTCGAAACCTTAAACAACTTTTCGATTTTACAACCCGTCTCCAAGTACCAAAAATCCAGATAACTTACTCTATTTGAAGATATTTTATTCATAGGGTCTTTGTACATGCCTAAACTCAATGTTGGCGTTCTGGTCAAGCTGTTGATTTGTTTTGCGATTCCCTTAGGCGTGTTGTTCATGCCGATAGATTCAATACCAATCGATGATCTCACGCTGATTCAACACCGCTTGTTGGCGATATTCTTATTGGCAGCTCTGCTGTGGGTGCTTGAACCAGTTCCGGTTTTCGCTACCTCAATACTGATCATTGCACTTGAGCTGGTAATGATTTCTGACAAAGGCTTACACCTATTTAGAAATCCACCCGCAGGACACGAACTCGGCGAGTTAATCAAATATACCGACATATTCGGTGCATTTTCATCGCCAATCATCATTCTATTCATGGGTGGTTTCGCACTCGCGATCTCTGCATCCAAGTACGAACTCGATAACAACCTAGCTCGAGTGCTACTGAAACCATTCGGTACCGAGCCACGCTTCATCATGCTGGGTTTAATGTTGATCACCGCAGTGTTCTCGATGTTCATGTCGAATACCGCTACCACAGTTATGATGCTGGCACTGCTCGGCCCTATCGTGGCTTCTGCACCAAAAGGCGATATGGGTATCAAAGCGCTCGTGTTGTGTATTCCAATCGCGGCCAATACTGGTGGTATCGCGACACCGATCGGCACGCCACCCAATGCCATTGCACTGCAATACCTAACCGGTGAAAACACCATCGACTTCCTCAGCTGGATGATGATGGGCTTACCCTTTGTGATCATCCAACTCACCATTGCTTGGTTCCTTCTTCAGAAAATCTTTCCTTCCAAGCAGAAGAACATGGTGCTTAAGCTCGATGGACAATTCAGAAAGAGTTGGCGAGCGATTGTGGTTTATATCACCTTCGCTGCGACCATCTTATTGTGGATGACCACCAAGCTGCATGGCATGAACACTTATGTGGTCTCTATCATTCCACTGGCTGTCTTCACTCTTACAGGCATCATGGGCAAAGAAGAGCTCAAGCTGATTAACTGGGACGTGTTGTGGCTGGTTGCAGGTGGTATTGCGATTGGTATCGGGCTTGATAAGACAGGTTTAGCAGCAGCGTTAGCACACGCGATTGACTATGAGTCGCTCTCTCCAGCAGCCGTAGTTCTCACGCTATCTATCGTGTGTTGGTTGATGGCGAACTTCATGTCAAACACCGCTACCGCCAACTTACTGATGCCGATAGCCGCTGCGATTGGTGCTTCCATGGAAAGCCTAGTTGCGATTGGTGGTCTGCAAGGCTTGCTGGTTGTAGTTGCCTTCTCAGCATCACTCGGCATGATTCTTCCAGTATCGACACCACCAAACTCACTGGCTTACTCAACCGGACTTATCGAAAGTAAAGACATGGCTAAGATGGGTATCATCTTGGGTATTGTCGGCTTGCTGATGGTTTACCTCGCGCTGTTTATCATCACCTAGCACGTTAACGCCTCACTACAGCCCATCAGATAGCAATCGTGATTTCGCTATCTGGTGGGTTTATCAGTTTTTTATCGATAGATAATTGTGATTCTACTTCACGGTTTATTAAAAATAACGATGACTCATTTTAAATTTTTGATTTTAAACACGTTTAATACTACCGAGACAGCGGCAATATACACGCATCAGAGACACATTAATTCACCATCAAGTACGTCACTGTCATTAGGGCGTATTGACCTTTCGAGCTGATTTTTGCAGCGAATTGCTGGGTATGTCTACAAGGCAGAGGTTTTGATGTGTAGCTAGCCTACATGAGAAGCCGATAACGCAGTAGAAATGACCAGCAAACGCTGCCCGAAGGGTTCGGCTAAAAGCGTTTTACTCTTTGTTGAGGGGGATTTGCTTAGAATGGCTAGGCTACTTCCCCCTCGCCGCGATTAAAACGCTTTTATCTCGAACAAAATTGAACCGCGAAAGGTCAACACGCCCTAGTTTTTTGTCTAATCAGAGAGGAATGGACCTTGAGACATACTATTAAATTTAAAATTCAGATCGCTATTGCGGTCATTATTGCCGTCGTGAGTGGCGCTCAAGCTTGGATATCGGTTAATCAACTGACTCAAGAGACTGAAGTCGCGATCAACCAAGAAATGAAAAATGTCAGTGTCGGTACTACCAATTATATTGCCGATTGGCTCTCAACTCGCAGCGATATGATGCTTGCTAACGAGCCGACTATTTCAAGCAATAGTAATTCTGACCGCGAGTTATTGATCACCAAACAAGCCGGGCAGTTTTTGTCTGTTTATGCGGGATTCAGCGATGGCACTATCGCGTATGGCGATAAAGGTGAAGATTGGCCAGCAGGCTATGACCCACGCACCCGCCCTTGGTATAAAGATGCCAACGCAACATCAAACCTCATCATTACCGAGCCTTATCAAGACTTCGATGGCAGCATTGTCATCAGCTTTGCGAAAGCATTCAACGGTGAAAGACAAGGTGTCCTCGCAGCAGACTTAACCGTCACCAGCATTATTGATACGGTTCTCAATGTAAAACTGGATAACGATGGCTTTGCGTTTTTAGTGGATGGTAACAACAACATCGTTGCCTACACGGATGAAGAGCTAAGTCAGAAACCACTGACCAGTTTGAACCCAGGACTCACTGCAAACAAAGTGTCGCAATTGATCCAAGACCAAACGATCACCACGCTAACTTGGCCTGGCCAAGGGGATAAACTGGTTTACATTGCCAATGTCCCGAATACCGATTGGTCTCTGGGTATTGTTATCGATAAGGAAATGGCGTTTTCTGCGGTCTCTGATGCGATTCAATTCATCTCCCTAACCTCTTTGGTTTTATACATCGTCATTTCGATTGCGAGCACAATGGTGATCAACCGCCTGCTTTCTCCATTACAAACCTTATCTGAAGCGCTGACTCAACTCGCTCAAGGCAGAGGTGATCTCACTCAACGTATTGATATCACGCGTATGGATGAGATAGGCAAACTGGCCGAACTTGTAAACCAATTCTTAAGCCAGATGCAAAGCATGTTGAAGGGCGTCATAGAGCACAGCCACGATCTTAACAATCATGCCGAAAAGGCCAACCAACTGGCGACCCAATCCTCCATTCGAGTTGAGAACCAGCAAAACGATATCAACCAGATTGCGACCGCGATTCATGAGATGTCGGCCACCGCAGCCGAAGTGGCGAGCCATGCCGAATTAACCGCATCCGCTTCTCAAGCCTCTGCAACCGCTTGTAATGACGGCCAAGAAGTAATTCAACAGAACCGCGATGCCATCACTAGTCTTGCGACCCAAGTGGAAGACGCGGCCAATGTCATCCGAGAACTGGAAAACAACGCGCAAAGCATCAACCAAATCCTGTCAACTATTCAAGGCATTGCCGAGCAAACCAACCTATTGGCACTGAATGCTGCAATTGAAGCCGCGCGTGCAGGTGAACAAGGTCGTGGCTTTGCCGTTGTCGCAGACGAGGTTCGAGTGTTAAGCCAAAGAACGCATGGCTCAACGGAAGAGATCCGCGTGATGATTGATACGTTGCAGAAGAATACCGAACATGCCGTTGAAAGCATGACCACCAGCACCCAACTGGCAGAGAACAGCGTTGGCTTCGCAGAGCAAGCTCATGGCAGCCTCTCTAAAATCACTCAAGCCATCACTGAAATCAACGATATGGCACTGCAAATAGCCAGTGCTGCAGAAGAGCAACGCGCGGTAAGCGAAGACATCAGCCGTAATACGCAAGGGATCAAAGATGCCTCTGACGACCTAGCACAGCAAGCTGAAAGCAGCCGTAATAGCTCCAATGAAATGAGTAGCGCTGCCGAGTCGATGCGCCGAGATGTGGAGCGCTTTAAGGTATAACTCACCTCAAGCAAAGTAAGTAAACCACACCACCGAGAGGCTGCTGACGTAAACCAATAGCTGAAACAAAGTGACTCTTTTCATAAGAATCACTTTGTTCTCAGTTCGGTTTAATGCATATTGATGAGCTAATTTATCCCAGACACAAGGATGTTATTCAGATGGGATTCGAATGGTTAGCTCTAGCTGCCGCTTTTCTTTGGGCGATTGCGAGCCTAATGTCCGTAAAGCCTGCTCAACACTTAGGTTCTTTCGCCTATAGCCGCTGGCGAATGGGTTGTACCGCAATCATCTTATCGAGTATGGCTTGGTTTACCGGAGGTTGGTCAACTGTCGAAGCCAATCTAGTCACACCGATGATGCTGTCTGGGCTAATTGGCATCTTCATTGGTGATACCGCCCTATTTGCCTGTCTGAACCGAATGGGGCCGCGTCAAGCGGGTTTACTGTTCTCTTGTCACGCCGTGTTCTCGGCGATTCTCGGTTACTTCCTGTTTAGCGAAAGCATGACTTCTGTTGAGCTAATTGGCTCAGCTTTGGTGTTCAGTGGTGTATTAACCGCGATATTCTTTGGTCGTCGAGGACAAGCCAACAACCAACTCGAAACCATCAAAGGCACCGTTTGGATTGGCGTTGCACTGGGAATTACAGCTGCGATTTGCCAAGCACTGGGTGGCATCATTGCAAAGCCGGTAATGCAAACCAACATCGATCCAGTAGCAGCTTCTGCGATTCGGATGATCACCGCCTTTGTCGCCCACTCCGCATTTCGTTTAACAGGTGCCAAGCTGTCACGCGCAATCAACCCGATGAATGGTCAGATATTTGCGATTACGGCAGTTAACGGCTTTTTAGCGATGGCAGTGGGAATGACGCTGATCTTGTATGCGTTACAGGAAGGCAATGTCGGCATGGTTGCTTTGTTATCTTCAACCACACCGATTATGTTGTTACCAATACTCTGGCTTTACACCAAGCAGAGGCCAAATGCCTACGCTTGGATAGGTGCCATTGTTGCCGTAGTGGGTACTGGTATTCTGGTTAGCTAGTGGCACAGGTATTCTAGTCAGATAGTGGTACTGGTATTCTGGTCAGCTAGCCAAGCTGATGGAAACTGAGAGCTATTAGCTCTCAGTAAAAAAACAAAAAGCTAAGAACGTGGGAACGGGAAAGCGGTCACATCATCGATGTGGTCGTAACCCAAAGCCAGCATAATCAGCCTATCGATACCCAAAGCAACACCCGCACAATCTGGTAAACCCGCTTTTAATGCCTCAATCAAGTGATGGTCAATCGGCTGAGGCGATAAGCCCATCTCAATACGCTTGGCGTTGTCATCTTCAAAGCGCTTGAGCTGCTCTTGTGGCTTATCTAATTCATGGAAGCCGTTTGCTAACTCGATGCCTTTGAAATACACCTCAAAGCGATCCGCCACTCGCGAATCCTCGGGGTTAATCTTAGCTAATGCCGCTTGTGAGGCTGGGAAGTCATAAACAAAGGCTGGCACCTGTTGGCCAATCTTTGCTTCCACCCCAATACTGAAAAGAAGCTGCAATAGCGTATCGCGATCTTCTTCAGGATCAGCAATGTCGCTGAGCCCAAGTTTCGCTGCCGCTTGTTTCAAGGTATCCATCGAATCTTCAAGGGGACACACACCTAACACGTCGATAAAGGCTTGTTGGTAAGTCATTCGCTGTGCTGAGCCCGACTTGAGGATTTGCTGCAACAGCCGATCCATTTCATCCATTAAGTCATGGTGATCGAAACCGACGCGATACCACTCCAGCATGGTGAACTCAGGATTGTGATAACGGCCATTTTCTTCGTTACGGAAAGACTTACAAATTTGGTAAATACAGCCACTGCCCGCCGCTAATAGACGTTTCATATGAAACTCAGGGCTAGTCATAAAGAACAGGGGCTGACCGTGCGCATAACCCGGCCCTACGAATTCAGTTTTGAAAGTATGTAAATGCACGTCCGTCACCGTGGCGTGGCTCATCGCAGGCGTATCCACTTCCATCACGTTTCGCTCAGCAAAGAACTGACGGATTTGATTAAGGATATCAGCACGTTGCTTTAACTGCTTAATGGTTGCGGCTGGTTGCCATGTTGAGTGCATTATTAAGTTCCATATTACTGAATTCTAGGCGACGGAAATTACCACCTTTCGCCTCTTTTGTAAGCTTCTATCTTTCTATAGATGAAAGCAAAATGTTGCCTTAATGGAGCCAGAAAATTACGTTCTACAATACAATTATCAATACAGCTTTCACATCCACATTGATAACAAAAATCATACTCAACAAGCCGTTAACACAAGCCCTGTGGGCTAATCGTTATCAACAATTCATTGCCGTGATTGCAGTCACATAACCTATAAATTCTATGCCTCCATATGCACTACCGACCTAAAAACCCAAATGCATCAACTTTTCGAATACCTTCCTCTCTTACACTGAACCTACCACTTAAGGCTTAGGGGTGATAAACGGTTGATGCCGTTTAAGTACTCTCTAAATGCTTTTTATAATTACAAGCGGAATACTCCGCATCACACTGGAGAATAACTGTGAAGACAATTACCACAGATATCGCAGTCATCGGCGCAGGCGGCGCTGGTCTTCGTACAGCAATTGCAGCAGCTGAAGCTAATCCTGAATTGGAAGTAGCACTGATTTCTAAAGTTTACCCAATGCGTTCGCACACGGTAGCTGCAGAAGGCGGTTCAGCAGCGGTAATTAAAGACGAAGATAGTCTAGATAACCACTTCAACGATACTGTTGGCGGTGGCGACTGGCTATGTGAACAGGATGTTGTTGAATACTTTGTTGAAAACTCGACTCGCGAAATGATCCAAATGGAACAATGGGGCTGCCCATGGAGTCGTAAAGAAAACGGTGAAGTAAACGTACGCCGATTCGGCGGTATGAAGGTAGAGAGAACGTGGTTCGCAGCGGATAAAACCGGCTTCCACATGCTTCATACTCTGTTCCAGACTTCGATGAAGTACGACACAATCAAACGATTTGATGAGTACTTTGTGGTGGATTTGCTCGTTGAAGATGGCGAAGTACAAGGCCTAATCGCGATTCACATGTCTGAAGGTGAGCTTGTTACCATCAAAGCAAAATCTGTTGTTCTAGCAACCGGTGGCGCAGGTCGTGTTTACCACTGTAATACCAACGGCGGCATCGTAACTGGCGACGGTATGGCAATGGCTTATCGCCACGGTGTACCACTGCGTGATATGGAGTTCGTTCAATACCACCCAACAGGCCTACCGGGCACTGGCATCTTGATGACCGAAGGTTGTCGTGGTGAAGGCGGTATCATCGTCAACAAGAACGGCTACCGTTACCTACAAGATTACGGCATGGGCCCTGAAACTCCAGTGGGCGAGCCGAAAAACAAATACATGGAACTGGGTCCTCGTGACAAAGTTTCCCAAGCATTCTGGCACGAACAGCAGAAAGGCAACACCATCAAGCACCCTCTTGGTGATGTCGTACACCTTGACCTTCGCCACCTGGGTGAAGAGTATCTGCAAGAGCGTCTTCCGTTCATCTGTGAGCTGGCAAAAGCGTACGTAAACGTAGACCCAGCAAAAGAGCCAATCCCAATTCGTCCGACTGTTCACTACACCATGGGTGGTATTGAAACTAACGGTACTTGTGAAACTCGCATCAAAGGCCTATTCGCCGTTGGTGAATGTGCTTCAGTTGGCCTACACGGTGCAAACCGCCTAGGTTCTAACTCACTGGCTGAGTTCGTGGTATTTGGCCGCGTTGCTGGTGAAGAAGCGGTGAAACGCGCTGCTGAATTCAAAGGCTGGAACGAAGAGTCTATCGCTAAGCAAGTGAAAGCGGTTGAAGATCGCATCGCAGGCATCTTGGCTCAAGAAGGCGACGAGAACTGGGCTGATATCCGTACTGAAATGGGTCACACCATGGAAGCGGGTTGTGGTATCTACCGTCAAGAAGACTTGATGCAAAAGACCATCGACAAAATCACTGAACTGAAAGCGCGCTACAAGAAGATCAGCATTAAAGACAAAGGCAAAGTGTTCAACACTGACCTACTTTACGCTATCGAAGTGGGTTACGGCCTTGAAGTTGCAGAAGCGATGGTTCACTCAGCGATTCTTCGTAAAGAGTCTCGCGGTGCACACCAACGTCTAGACGACAACTGCACAGAACGTGATGACGTGAACTTCCTGAAACACTCTCTATCTTTCTACAACGAAGATGCAGCACCAACCATCGACTACAGCGGCGTTAAGATTACCAAATCTCAACCTAAAGCTCGTCTGTACGGTGAAGCTGCAGAGAAAGCCGCTGCCGCTGAAAAAGCAGCAGAAGAGAATGCTAAGAAGAGCGAAGAGGAGCAAGCATAATGTCAGCGAATCGAATCCAAAAAATTGAAATCCTGCGTTATGACCCTGAGCACGATGCAGAACCTCACTTTCAAACCTTTGAAGTTCCGTTTGATGAAACCATGTCAGTACTTGATGCGATCGGTTACATCAAAGATAACCTAGATAAAGACCTGTCTTACCGTTGGTCTTGTCGTATGGCGATTTGTGGTTCTTGCGGCATCATGGTTGATGGCGTGCCAAAACTGGCATGTAAAAGCTTCTTACGTGACTACCCGAATGGCTTCAAGATTGAGCCTTTGGCTAACTTCCCAATCGAAAAAGATTTGATTGTCGACATGACGCCGTTCATCGAGCGCCTTGAAGCAATCAAGCCTTACATCATTGGTAACGACCGTAAGCCAGAAGACGGCACTAACATCCAAACTCCAGAGCAAATGGCGAAGTACAAACAGTTCGCTGGCTGCATCAACTGTGGTTTGTGTTACGCAGCGTGTCCTCAGTTCGGTCTAAACCCTGAGTTCATCGGCCCTGCGGCTCTTGCTCTTGCTCACCGCTACAACCTAGATAGCCGTGACAATGGTAAAGCTGAACGTATGAAGCTTATCAATGGCGACAATGGCGCTTGGGGCTGTACGTTTGTAGGTTACTGTTCTGACGTATGTCCGAAGAAAGTAGACCCAGCAGCGGCAGTGAACCAAGGTAAAGTTGAGTCTTCAATGGACTTCGTTATCTCGATGTTCAAGCCAGACGGATCGCAAGTAAAAACAGCAGAGGAGGCATAATATGAGCAATCGTAAGCCTTATGTTCGTGAGATGAAGAGAACGTGGTGGAGCAACCATCCGTTCTACCGCTTCTACATGCTACGTGAAGCGACTGTACTGCCTTTGATTCTATTCACTCTGTTCCTAACCTTCGGTTTGGGTGCACTAGTGAAAGGCCCTGAAGCTTGGGCTGGTTGGTTGAGCTTCATGGCGAATCCTATTGTTGTCGGTATTAATATCGTGGCACTGCTTGGCAGCTTGCTGCACGCTCAGACCTTCTTCAGCATGATGCCTCAAGTAATGCCAATCCGTCTTAAAGGCAAATTGGTTGATAAAAGAATCATCGTACTGACCCAGTGGGCAGCGGTGGCTTTTATTTCTTTAATCGTTCTTGTTGTGGTGTAAGGAGCTTTCGTTATGAACACAAATTACAAAGTAAAACCTGTTAACCACAACCCACAACGCTCTGATGAGCCAATCTGGTGGGGCCTATTTGGCGCTGGCGGTACTTGGTTCGCGATGATCACACCGATCACGATTCTAGTGTTGGGTATCTTAGTGCCAATGGGCATCATCGATGCGGACGCAATGAGCTACGAGCGTGTGTCTGAGTTCGCCACCAGCATCATCGGTGCGCTATTCATCATCGGTACGCTGGCACTGCCAATGTGGCACGCAATGCACCGTCTTCACCACGGCATGCACGACCTTAAGTTCCACGTCGGCGTTGCGGGTAAAGTGGGTTGCTACTTCTTTGCAGGCCTAATCAGCGCATTGTCTGTTATTTTCATCTTTATGATTTAAGAGCAGATACGGGATTCGAGTAAACGAGTATCGAAGAGCTTAAGAGCAGATGCGGGATTCGAGTAAACGAGATGCGAAAAGCTTAAAGCAGATGCGGGATTCGAGTAATCGAGATGCGAAAAGCTTAAAGCAGATGCGGGATTCGAGTAATCGAGTAATCGAGTATCGAAGAGCTTAAAGCAGATACGGGATTCGAGTAATCGAGATGCGAAGAGCTTAAAAGCAGATGCGGGATTCGAGTAATCGAGATGCGAAAAGCTTAAAGCAGATGCGGGATTCGAGTAATCGAGATGCGAAGAGCTTAAAGCAGATGCGGGATTCGAGTAATCGAGATGCGAAAAGCTTAAGAGCAGAAAAGCGAAAGCAGAGCTAGGTTATCCAGCTCTGCTTTTTTTTTATTTTTCGTATCGCGCATCTCGTTTACGCGCATCTGCCCTTTCCGCTCTTCGTATCCCGCATCCCGCTTACTCTAACCTGCTCTTTCCGCTCTTCGTATCCCACATCCCGCTTACTCTCATCTGCCCTTCAAGCTCTTCGTATCCCACATCCCGCTTACTCTCATCTGCCCTTCAAGCTCTTCGTATCTCGCATCTCGCTTACTCGCATCTGCCCTTCAAGCTCTTCGCATCCCGCATCTCGTTTACGCGCATCTGCCCTTACCGCTCTTCGTATCGCGCATCTCGGTTACTCGTATCTGCCCTTCAAGCTCTTCGTATCTAGCATCCCGTTTACGCGCATCTGCCCTTCAAGCTCTTCGTATCTCGCATCTCGCTTACTCGCATCTGCCCTTCAAGCTCTTCGCATCCCGCATCTCGCTTACTCGCATCTGCCCTTCAAGCTCTTCGCATCCCGTATCTCGCTTACTCGCATCTACTCTTAAGCTCTTCGCATCCCGCATCTCGTTTACGCGCATCTGCTTTTTTAATACAAAAAAAGGTCGCTCATAAGCGACCTTTCTTATTTCACTGAGCCATCTTAAACAAGATGGACACAATCAAATTATTTTACACGACCAACGTATTCGCCAGTACGAGTATCAACTTTAACAACTTCACCGATAGCGATGAATAGAGGTACGCGAACTACCGCGCCAGTTGCTAGAGTTGCAGGCTTACCGCCAGTACCTTGTGTGTCGCCTTTAAGGCCAGGATCGGTTTCTGTTACTGCGATCTCAACAAAGTTTGGTGGAGTTACTGTGATAGGGTTATCATTCCACAACGTTAGAGTACAAACGTCATTTTCAACTAACCATTTTGCAGAGTCAGCAACTGCTTTTACGTCTGCTGCGATTTGCTCAAATGTTTCGTTGTTCATGAAGTGGTAGAATTCGCCATCGTTGTATAGGTAACCTAGTTCAACGTCAACAACATCTGCAAGCTCAAAGCTTTCGCCTGATTTGAATGTTTTCTCTAACACTTTGCCTGACAGCAGTTTACGAAGTTTTACACGGTTAAACGCTTGGCCTTTACCTGGCTTAACGTATTCATTGTCGATAATTGAGCAAGGCTCGTTATCTAACATGAATTTTAAACCGCCTTTGAATTCATTGGTGCTTACTGACGCCATGATTTTCTCTTCCACATCTTTGAGTTAATTTCAATGCCGCATATCATAACCCGAAAAGTCGAATCTGTTGAGCAAAACTGGCTCAAACAACTATCGAATGCGATCTCTGACCCGACAAAACTGCTTGAGGCATTGGAAATAGACCCAACACCGTGGCAAGCAGGCTTCGCTGCTCGTGAGCTATTTGCACTTCGGGTACCTCTTAGCTTTGTCGAACGAATGGAAAAAGGCAACCCACACGATCCTTTGCTAAGACAGGTTTTACCGCTAAGTGAAGAGTTTGAGGTGCACCAAGGCTATTCCGCTGATCCCCTAGAAGAGCAAGAGAACGCAATCCCGGGCTTACTGCACAAATATAAAAATCGAGCACTGATGATAGTGAAGGGTGGCTGTGCGATTAACTGCCGCTACTGCTTCCGTCGTCACTTCCCTTATCAAGATAACAAGGGCTCCAAGTCTGTTTGGCAAACCAGCCTCGACTATGTGGCGGCTCACCCAGAGATCAACGAGGTTATCTTGTCGGGTGGCGATCCACTGATGGCCAAAGACAGCGAACTAGAGTGGCTTATCAATGCTATCGAACAGATCCCACATGTAAAAACCGTTCGAATTCATAGCCGATTACCGGTTGTGATTCCCGCTCGAGTAACGGATGAGCTGTGCCAATCATTAGCTCAAACTCGTCTTAATGTGGTCATGGTCAGCCATATTAACCATGCCAATGAAATCAACTTTGAACTCAAGCAAGCCTTCCATAAGCTTAAGCTAACTGGAGCGACTCTGCTCAACCAAGGCGTGATGCTTAAAGGTGTGAACAACAGCGCTAACTCATTGAAAGATTTAAGCGAAAAACTATTCGATGCCGGGGTTTTACCTTACTATATGCATGTACTTGATAAGGTTCAGGGTGCTGCTCATTTCTATATTTCAGATGAAGAAGCGAAGCATCACTTTAAGGGATTAATCTCTGAGGTTTCTGGCTACCTAGTACCTAAATTAACCCGAGAGATTGGCGGACGCAGCAGCAAGACACCACTCGACCTACACATTGAATAACTCTATCTCGAGCAATGGTCGCTTCTTGAGTATCAAGAAGCGACAAAAGAAAAACTCCCCTAGCTTCACCTTAACAACATCGGCTGCTAGACTTTAAGTCATCTTTATCAATCGTTAAGACAAAAAGTTTTTGTTCGATCGTCCGGTCTATTATTAGCATACTCGGCTCTATTCTAAATTTTTAGGAGGGGTGATATGACACAATTTATAGAACAAACTCTCAACCTTGCCCCCTTTAGCTGGGCAGGTCTTGCAGTATGCATGCTGTGTGGTTCGTTAATCGGCATCGAGCGACAAACACGCGGTAAACCGGTAGGGATCAGGACATCGATTCTGATCATCAGCGGCACCTACTTCTTCCTCACCATGGCGATTAGCCTTTCCCCCAATACGCTTGATCAAGCTCGTGTGCTTGGGCAGATAATTACTGGGGTGGGTTTCCTTGGCGCTGGGGTAATGATGACATTGGATGGCAAGATTCATGGTGTCACGTCAGCCGCGATTATCTGGGTACTCGCTGCATTAGGTATGATGATCGCACTTGGCCACCTTTCCCAATCAGTCATTATCACGCTAATGGCGCTAGTGATTCTGCTTGGTGTCGACAAGGTGGAAAATAGCTTCCAGAGCCTGCGTCGTGGTGTTCACCAAAAGTGGATGAGAAAAGGTCGCGCGAAAAAGTAACCTCTCTTCTTGAATGAGATTTACTAGACACAATTCCTTAGACAAAAAAGAAGCCTAGTCAAACGACTAGGCTTTAAGCTATTACGAAAGCGCTTAATACACCTGAATACACACCTGGTTTTTGCCCGCAGCCTTTGCCTTATAGAGCTGTTCGTCGCAAGCGCGAATACTCTGGTTTTCCCACAAGTGCCCAACACTGTCGAATTTGTACAAAGAGTAGAGCGTCGCGCCACCAGAGACAGAGATATTTATCTTGTCACCCGTTGGGCATCGATAACTCTGTAGGCTAATGTCGTTTTTGATTCGCTCAAAGATCGATGAAAGCAACTCTGATGATTCACCCGTAATCGCAACAACAAACTCTTCACCACCAAATCGAGCCACGATATCTTGCTGTCTAACGCTGTTCAGCATCAACTGAGCAACATGACAAATCACCTCGTCCCCCACTTTATGACCATATTGATCATTAACGACTTTGAAATCATCGATATCAAACACGCCAACACCAATAATCGGCTCTTCATCTTGCGCCAGTAATCGAGTTTCAAAGCCACGTCGATTCAGCAAGCCCGTTAATGGGTCGCGCATTGCTAGGGCATTTAAACGCTGGTGCTCTTGTCTTGTATAGAAACGCCATAGCCATAAAACCGAGAGCAGATACAAAACCAACAGTATCGAAAGCTGAATCTTCTCCATCTCCAATACATGCAGAAAGTGCTCGCTCTTATCTTCTTCAATACTCAGATATAGCTGGGTGTTAATGTCATAAACATACAGAGGCTTAGAATAGGTAAAGTCCATAAAGCCGTATTTGTTTGTGCCTCGCGTACTTGTGACTTTATAGCCATGGGTAGGGTTTGATACTAGGTTAGAGACATAGCCATCGACACCCAATACCCCTTTAAACTCACCATTAACGTAAATCCCTTTGGTTAAGGTCACCACTTTTTGACCTGTCAGATAATCATCGTATTGGCCGGTATACACCACTTGGTCTTTGCCTTGCGATAGGCCAAAGCGAACCGTATTGATCCAATATGGTCGGCTATTTACGACAGAGTCGAACGTATCACCTTTCATATATTGGGCAATATCAGAGGGGGAAGAGATAATAAACTTCTCTTTCGAGATGAAGTAGATCGCTGAGATGGTATCAATGGTATTGGCGAAATAGGCCATGGTAGGCGCAATAAACAAACGCTTACCCGCTTCGGTATAAAGGTCCGATTTCGGGTTACACATCTCGCGAGGGCCAGAGAACATAAAATCAAAACGAGGGGCATGTTGCTCCTCACTAGTGAAGTAGCACGTCTCACCTTCAATCTTTTTGTCATGCGAGAATACGTAGGTATCCCCATGCAGTGGATAAAGCGCAGTGATGTTGTACTCAAGCGCATTTATGATCTGTGTGAGCTCCGCTAAAGAGCGTGTCACGCCTTGGTTTTCGATTCCATACTGTTTATCTGATTCTTCCGCTGAATCAACGAGCAACAAGCTCAAAACTACTAAAAAACTGGCGGTCAGACTTAAAAAAGCCTTTTTAAAATCGATGGTATGGTGGTTAATCAAAGCATATAAATCATCATTGGGAATTTATCGCACATTGTACTTATAAGTAAAAATACTGCAATAGGAAATATAAAACAATATGCTTATCAGGTGGTTTGAGAAGTTTATCTTGGTTGTGGAATTGAATGTAATAACGCCTAAACAAGGGTTTAGGCGTTGATAGGCTTCGCTTTTAAACGCTAATGCGCTAAATAAAAGCTAATACGCCAACTAAACATCGCTCGCCAATAGTAGAACTAAAGGCTAAACGACCGCTTTATTTAGCGAAGTTTACAATCGGGAAGCACGGGAAGAAACCGTTATCAGCACAGTTGATCAGGCCAACTTGTACACCTTCGATTTTGTTGGTTTTGTTGAAGATACCAACCTGAACCGTCGACACTTCTGAAAGGTTCGCAGCGCCAACATCAACCATAGTGTTACCTTCTGAGTAGTTGACGAAACTCACGTTCGCGCCTTTTACATCATTGGTAATGTTCACTGCACCAAGGTTAACACCCGTTGTTTTACCTGTGTTCCAGTTGAAGAAACCTAGAGATGCGCCGGTCATTTCTTGGTTCACTTTTGATGCACCGAAGATACCCAGGTTCACACCTGTTGTTGTTTGCGTCTCAGACATACCAACAACCGCAAGATCAACACCTTTAAGGTCGTTTACTTGTCCGTGAAGCAGAGCTAAACGTACACCGCCAACCGCATCTGAATCAGGTGCGTTGAAGCCGTTGATCGTTGAAAACATAACAGGCGAAGAAGCGAATGCCGCTGGTGCCATTACTGCTGCCGACACAGCAAGTACTGAAAGTAGTTTTTTCATTGGGGAGTCTCCACTGACTTATTGTTGACTTGATTAATCCATTTTCAATCAAGCATTTATTATCCTTTATTCAACAGCTATCCATGTTAGATCAATGTCATAACTGTACTGTTGAATATAAGACGGTAAATCAAAAAGAGCAATGATTAAGAGCAGATGCGGGATTCGAGTAAACGAGATGCGAAAAGCAAAGAGCAGATGCGGGATTCGAGTGCACGGGATGCGAAAAGAATAAGAGCAAAGATAAAAGCAGATGCGGGATTCGAGTGCACGGGATGCGAAAAGAATAAGAGTAAAGATAAAAGCAGATGCGGGATTCGAGTAAACGAGATGCGAAAAGCAAAGAGCAAAGAGCAAAGAGCAAAGAGCAAAGAGCTGAGATAAAAGCAGATGTAGGATTCGAGTGAACGAGATGAGAAAAGCAAAGGAAGTTATTGTTCTAGTGACTTGATTAAAGCGCCTAACATGCGAGATATATGAAGTGCCTCCGATTGCCACCTAGCAGCAACTTCTTTAGCTACAAAACCAACTTCAGAGCCTATGTCAGCTTGAGTTGCAAATTCACCTATAGACCCCTTAGCGATTGCAAAGAAGTGCTTACGCTCTTTCAGAGATTTCCGCTCACAGCCTTCTGCGATATTGCTAGGTACAGATAAAGCACTGCGAGTAATCTGATCTTTGAAACCAAAATCTTTGCACATAGACATTACTCGATAAACGTTTATCGATAGCTGTCGACTTCGTTGCCAAACATCAAGTTTTCTATAAAGCACAATTTCTACCTAAAGACCGAAAAACTAATCATCTCAAAAGAACATCGTAGAAAAGTATTAATAAAGAACCAAAGTTCGAGACTTCTATCCTTTCATCTTTTCTAATCTCATATCTGCTCTAACCTTCTAAATCTTTTCGCATCCCGATTACTCGCACCTCTCATCTGCCTTTAAAGCTCTTCGTATCCCGATTACTCGCATCTCGTATCTGCCTTTAAAGCTCTTCGCATCCCGTTAACCCGAATCCCGCATCTGCCCTTCAAGCTCTTCGCATCCCGATTACTCGCACCTCTCATCTGCTTTTCAAGCTCTTCGTATCCCGCTTACTCGAATCTCGTATCCGCTCTTACGCTCTTCGTATCCCGATTACCCACATCTCGAATCTGCTTTTCAAGCTCTTCGTATCCCGATTACTCGCATCCCGAATCTGCTTTTCAAGCTCTTCGCATCCCGATTACTCGAATCTCGTATCTGCTCTTTAAAAAACAAAAACGGAGACCGAAGCCTCCGTTTTCAATTTCACTATGAATAGCGAGGGATGATTACATCATGCCGCCCATGCCACCCATACCGCCCATGCCGCCCATATCAGGCATTGCAGGAGCTGAATCTTGAGGTTTGTCTGTCACCATCGCTTCTGTTGTGATCATAAGACCAGCAACGGATGCTGCGAACTGAAGTGCAGAACGCGTTACCTTAGTTGGATCTAGGATACCCATTGCAATCATGTCGCCGTATTCGCCAGTCGCCGCGTTGTAACCGTAGTTACCTTCGCCAGCACGAACGTTGTTAGCAACAACAGACTCTTCATCGCCTGCGTTCTTAGTGATTTGACGAATCGGTGCTTCCATCGCACGTAGTGCAACACGGATACCTACGTTTTGCTCTTCGTTGTCGCCTTCAAGGCTAGCAACTTTAGATGCAGCGCGAATAAGTGCAACACCACCACCAGCAACCACACCTTCTTCAACTGCAGCGCGAGTTGCGTGAAGTGCGTCTTCAACGCGGTCTTTCTTCTCTTTCATCTCAACTTCAGTCGCAGCACCAACTTTGATTACTGCAACACCGCCAGCTAGCTTAGCTACACGCTCTTGAAGCTTCTCTTTGTCGTAGTCTGACGTTGCGTCTTCGATTTGTTGACGGATTTGAGAAACGCGACCTTGGATCATCACTTCATCACCCGCACCATCGATGATAGTCGAGTTTTCTTTAGTGATAGTAATACGCTTAGCTTGACCTAGGTCTTCTAGCGTTACTTTCTCAAGGTCTAGACCGATCTCTTCAGAGATAACCGTGCCACCCGTTAGGATAGCGATATCTTGAAGCATAGACTTACGACGGTCACCGAAACCAGGTGCTTTAACCGCAGCCACTTTAACGATGCCACGCATGTTGTTCACAACGAGAGTTGCAAGCGCTTCGCCTTCTACATCTTCAGCGATGATAAGAAGTGGACGAGATGCCTTAGCAACTGCTTCTAGAGTCGGAAGAAGTTCACGGATATTCGAAACTTTCTTGTCGATAAGAAGAATGAATGGGCTTTCTAGATCAACAGAACCCGCTTCTTGGTTGTTGATGAAGTAAGGAGATAGGTAACCGCGGTCGAACTGCATGCCTTCCACTACGTCTAGCTCGTCTTGTAGAGCCTGACCTTCTTCAACTGTGATTACGCCATCACGGCCTACTTTTTCCATCGCTTCAGCAATGATATTACCTACTGTCGAATCCGAGTTCGCAGAGATAGTACCTACTTGAGCGATAGCTTTAGTATCAGAACATGGAACAGAAAGGCCTTTAAGCTCTTCAACTGCTGCGATAACCGCTTTGTCGATGCCGCGCTTAAGATCCATTGGGTTCATGCCAGCAGCTACGGCTTTTAGGCCTTCAGTGATGATAGCTTGTGCAAGAACGGTTGCTGTAGTAGTACCGTCGCCCGCTGCGTCATTCGCTTGCGAAGCCACTTCTTTCACCATTTGTGCACCCATGTTTTGGAACTTGTCTTCAAGTTCGATTTCACGTGCAACAGAAACACCATCTTTAGTGATCGTTGGTGCGCCAAATGATTTATCTAGAACAACGTTACGGCCTTTAGGACCTAGCGTTACTTTTACCGCGTCAGCCAGAACGTTTACACCTTCTAGCATTTTAATACGTGCGTCGTTACCAAATTTAACGTCTTTAGCAGCCATCTTTATTTCCTTTAAATTCTTTATTCAATCAGTTCAGTTTTATGGGTCGGATTACTCAACGATCGCCATGATGTCGTTTTCAGACATAATCAGAACTTCTTTGCCGTCGATTTTTTCAGACTTAGTGCCGTAGCCTTCAGCGAAGATAACAGTGTCGCCAACTTTAACGTCCAATGGTTGTACTGAACCGTTTTCTAGGATGCGGCCTTTGCCAACAGCTAGAATTGTACCGCGAGTTGATTTTTCAGCGGCAGAACCAGTTAGAACGATGCCACCAGCAGATTTAGATTCAACTTCTTGGCGCTCAACGATAACTCGGTCGTGTAGAGGACGGATATTCATCGGTCAGATCTCCTGATAATTTCCATTTAATTTGATAGTTGCCACGATTGGCATGGGGTTAAAGAGTATGTTGGGGCGATGTGAAAGATCCCAAGGGGTGAAAGGGAAAAATTGTGATCTAAGGGGCAGATACGGGATGCGAATGATTTGAGAGCAGATACGAGTAAACGGGATGCGAGATACGAAAAGCAAAAACGCCCCTGCGAATAGTCCTGTGTAACTGTCAGGGATAAAACAAAAGAAGGCTGCATCTCTTTTTCCGCTCTTAGCTCTTCGATACTCGTTTACCCGCATCTCGTATCTGCTCTTTCACATCTCGCATCTGCTTTTCTTCCCTTCCCGCCCGCATCTGTTTATCCTACGCTTTTGGTTTCTATCGGCGTTTTACATGCAAGATAAGCACGGGCTATTAACCGCCCCAATTGAGAGTACATTGCGTACCATGACCATACCGACCATATTCGGTATGGTGGCGATCTTGATGTTTAACCTGGTCGATACTTTCTTTATCTCATTATTGGGTACCCAAGCCCTTGCTGCGGTGAGCTTCACCTTCCCTGTCACCTTTGCCATCAACTGCATCACCATGGGAATTGGCATCGGCCTTTCGACGTGTATTGGAAGGTTACTTGGTCAAGGTTGCGCACAAAATGCGGCTCGCTTTACATGTCACGGGTTAATGCTTGCGGTGTTGCTTGTTGGCTTTGCATCAACACTGGGCTTAGTAACACTAGAGCCTATGTTTACTCTGTTGGGGGCAGAACCTGAGTTACTGCCACTGATATCCGAATACATGTCAGTCTGGTATTTAGCGATACCGCTACTTGTTATTCCAATGGCAGGTAATAGCGCAATACGAGCGAGTGGCGATACCAAAACGCCCGCCAAGATCATGATGCTGGCAGGCCTGATTAACGGCATTCTCGATCCTCTATTAATCTTTGGTTACGGCCCCTTCCCTGAACTAGGGATTCAGGGCGCAGCCATTGCTAGCGGATTCAGTTGGTTTGGTGCTTTATGTGGCTCACTGTATGTATTAACCATACGAGAAAAGCTACTTGCTCCGCCTAAGCTAAAAAACATCATCGATGACTGGAAACAGATCTTAACCATTGGCACACCCGCAGCCCTTTCCAATGCCCTTAACCCACTTGCTGGCGCCATTATCATGATGATGTTAGCCAAACAAGGGACAGAAGCGGTGGCGGCTTACGGAGCTGCCCAGCGTATTGAATCGATTCTAATCATCGTATTGATGTCTCTGACTTCGGCTCTTACGCCTTTCATGGCGCAAAACTTTGGCGCTAATAATCCACAACGTAGTTTCAAAGCTCTGTTCTTAAGCATGCGCTTCGCTGTGATGTTCCAAGGTTTGATTTTCTTAATGATGGTGCCATTGAGCATCCCTTTGGCAGCCCTGTTCTCTCAAGAAGAATCTGTACGAGGCATCTTGTGGCATTACTTGTTAGTTGTCCCGTTTAGCTATGGCTTCCAAGGAATTATCATGATGCTGATTAGTGCAATGAATGCCATGCATCAACCGCTCAAAGCCTTTCAATGGAGCTTCATGCGCCTGTTTGTATTTACCTTGCCGTTTGCTTGGGTAGGTAGCCAAATCGATGGCGTAGAAGGGCTGTTTATTGGCTTAGCCTTGGGGAACATCATGGGTGGTATTTCAGGGTATTGTTTTGCACTTCAAGTAGAGAAAGATTCGAGATGCGAGTAACCGGGATGCGAAAAGATATAAGAGCTTAAGAGCAGATACGAGATTCGGGTATCGAGATGCGAAAAGATATAAGAGCAGATGCGAGATTCGGGTATCGAGATGCGAAAAGCAAAGAGCAGATGCGGGATTCGAGTGCACGGGATGCGAAAGGCAAAGAGCTGAGATAAAAGCAGATGTAGGATTCGAGTGAACGAGATGAGAAAAGCAAAGGAAGTTATTGTTCTAGTGACTTGATTAAAGCTCCTAACATGCGTGAGATTTGAAATGCTTCCGATTGCCATTGCTCACCAACGCTCTTGGAAATGAACCCAACTTCAGAGCCTATGTCAGCTTGAGTTGCAAATTCACCTATAGACCCCTTAGCGATTGCAAAGAAGTGCTTACGCTCTTTCAGAGATTTCCGCTCACAGCCTTCTGCGATATTGCTAGGTACAGATAAAGCACTACGAGTAATCTGATCTTTAAAACCAAAATCTCTACACATAGACATTCCCCGATAAACATTTATCGATAACTGCCGGCTTCGTTGCCAAACATCAAGTTTTCTATAAAGCACAATTTCTACCTAAAGACCGAAAACCTAATCATCTCAAAAGAACATCGTAGAAAAGTATTAATAAAGAACCAAGTTAGAGATAGTTCAGGCCTTATGCTTTTATCTTCTCGAATTTCGCTTACTCTCACCTGCTTTTCAAGCTCTTCGCATCCCGATTACTCGCATCTCGTATCTGCTTTTCAAGCCCTTCGAATCCCGTTTACCCGTATCTCGCATCTGCTCTTAAAGCTCTTCGAATCTCGTTTACCCGCATCTCGCATCCGCTCTTAAGCTCTTCGCATCCCGTTTACTCGTATCTCGCATCCGCTCTTAAGCCCTTCGTATCCCGTTTACCCGCATCCCGAATCTGCTCTTAGCTCTTCGTATCCCGTTTACTCGCATCCCGTATCCGCTCTTAAGCTTCTCGTTTACCCGCATCTCGCATCTGCTCTTAAGCTCTTCGAATCCCGTTTACCCGTATCACGCATCCGCTCTTAAGCTCTTCGAATCCCGTTTACCCGTATCACGCATCCGCTCTTAAGCTCTTCGAATCCCGTTTACTCGTATCTCGCATCTGCCCTTAAAGCTCTTCGTATCCCGTTTACCCGCATCCCGTATCCCGTATCCGCTCTTAAGCTCTTCGAATCCCGTTTACTCGTATCTCGCATCTATTCCTCAAACTCCAGATACAAAAAAACGGCCACACTCGCGTGCAGCCGTTCTAGTATTCGATGAAAGTTAAAACTATTTAACGATCACATCGCCTGACATTTCAGCTGGGATTGCAATACCAGACAGAGAAAGCATCGTTGGTGCTAGGTCAGACAGTTTACCGCCTTCCTTGAACTCAACGTCTTTGCTACCTACGTAGATAAGTGGAACTGGTAGGTTAGTGTGCGCAGTGTGGATGCCGCCCGTTTCTGGGTTTACCATCATTTCCGCGTTACCGTGGTCAGCAGTGATAAGCAGTTGGCCGTCAGCTTCTTTGATTGCTTCAACCACTTTACCCAGACATTCGTCTAGCGACTCTACGGCTTTAACTGCTGCATCGTAAACGCCAGTGTGGCCAACCATGTCACAGTTAGGGAAGTTACAAACAATAGCGTCGTATTTGCCGCCTTTGATTGCAGCAACTAACTTTTCAGTTAGCTCTGGTGCGCTCATTTCTGGTTGTAGGTCGTACGTTGCTACTTTTGGAGAAGCAACAAGCTGACGCTCTTCGCCTTCAAACTCGTCTTCTTTACCGCCGTTGAAGAAGAAAGTCACGTGCGCGTACTTCTCTGTTTCAGAGATACGTAGCTGCGTTTTGCCTTCTTTCGATAGCCATTCACCGTAGGTGTTCTCTAGAGAAGCCGGTGGGAATGCACATAGAAGTGGGATGTCTGCTGCGTATTGAGTCAGCATCACAAAATCGATCGCTGGGAATACACTACGCTCAAAACCGTCGAAATCAGGCACGAATGCACGCGTAATTTCACGCGCACGGTCAGCACGGTAGTTCATGAAGATAACTGCATCGCCATCAACGATAGCGGCAGACTCTTCGCCTTCCGCTTTGATTTCAGTTGCTTTCACGAACTCATCGTTTTCGTCACGAGCGTAAGCCGCTTCTAGGCCAGCTACTGCTGTGTCGAATGTGAACTCAGCTTTTGCTTGAGTCAGCAGGTCGTAAGACTCTTGAACGCGATCCCAGTTGTTATCACGGTCCATTGCGTAGTAACGACCAATAAGCGAAGCCACACGGCCCTTGCCTAGCTTAGCGAATAGGGCTTGGAAACGTGCAAGTGTGTTTTCTGCGCTACGTGGCGGTGTATCACGGCCGTCTAGGAAAGCGTGTAGGTAGATTTTCTCTGCGCCACGCTCTGCTGCCATTTCAACAGCTGCGTAGATGTGGTCTTCATGAGAGTGAACGCCACCTGGAGACATAAGACCCATGATGTGAACCGCTTTCTCAGCTTTCACCGCTTTGTCGATAGCGTTAACTAGCGTTTCAGTTTTGCCGAATTCGCCATCTGAAATTGACTTGGTAATACGAGTAAGATCTTGGTATACCACGCGACCCGCACCGATGTTGGTGTGACCCACTTCAGAGTTACCCATTTGGCCATCAGGTAGGCCTACATCTAAGCCAGAAGCCGAGATTAGCGTGTTAGGTTGGTTAGCAATAAGACCGTCTAATACTGGTGTTTTAGCGTTCGCGATAGCGTTGTCTTGGTTGTCTTCACGGTAACCGTAACCGTCAAGGATCACTAGAGCCATTGGCTTCTTAGCTGACATAGGACTGACCTCGTTCAATTCAAAATAAATCGGTATAAAAACAAATTAGCGTAATTTTACTACAGTTTACAGTCAAAACTGTAGTGGAAGATCAAGAAAGGGCGCAGGTAGGATGATCGAATGTGAAAAAAAGCGTCATTTTAGGAGGGCGTAAAGTAGGGATATGAAAATTTATATCCCTACATCTACATTGAAAAAGCGCAACAACGGTAGCCTCACGGCTCTTCAGTTTAGAAGATTAATTTCAGTGTCATGCTCTTCATCATCGTCCTGTGACTTTAGATCATGCACCGCTGGTTGCTCTATCACTGTGGTTTTGTTGGTAACATATTGAAAGCTAAAATCATCCCACAATATTTGATCCAAACTTTCTTCAATTTCTTGATTAGATGAAATATCTATTATCATGATTACTACCTCATATCGCTATTAAAGCTCATAGTAATTATGGACAATAATCATGACGTTTCCGAAAAGATTGTGTGAAGTATTTGCTAACTAAAAGTCATAATTCAAATAACCGAACCCAATATCGGTTCTAGGTTCTAGGTTCTAGGTTCTAGGTTCTAGGTTCTAGGTTCTAGGTTCTAGGTTCTAGGTTCTAGGTTCTAGAAGGAGATCTTCTTGGTTTTGAGCAGCATTCCAAACCAAATCCCCTACCCCATCTGTCGGCTTAAACCCGGTTGGCGCATCAAGAAGTAGCTGGCGAATCGCATCATGTTGTAAGTTGTGACAAGCAAAATCCAAAGATTCAAGTAGCGTGTCATATTCATTAATCGGTAAGAATACTTCTTGCGCGGTCATGATTCGCTCATGAGCGGTTGGGGATACGTTATCGCCAATCAATAACTCTTCATAGAGCTTCTCACCAGGACGCAGGCCTGAGAATTGGATTTCAATATCACCATGAGGGTTCTCTTCATTCTTAACAGAAAGCCCTGAAAGATTAATCAAGTTTGCTGCAAGGTCTGTGATTTTGACCGATTCACCCATATCAAGAACGAAAACATCACCGCCTTTACCCATAGCACCCGCTTGAATCACCAATTGCGCCGCTTCAGGAATGGTCATAAAGAAACGGGTAATATCGCGGTGGGTAACAGTAAGTGGGCCACCGGCTTTAATCTGCCTTTTAAACAGAGGAATAACCGAGCCAGACGAACCAAGTACATTACCAAAGCGAACCATACAGAAACGTGTGCCGTGCTCTTTTTGGTTCTCTTGCTCAGCCAAAGCTTGTAGACCTAATTCCGCCATACGCTTGGTGGTGCCCATTACGTTAGTTGGGCGTACCGCTTTATCTGTCGAGATAAGCACAAATGATTCAACACCTGCTTCAATAGCGGCTTTAGCCGTATAGTAAGTGCCGTAAACATTATTACGCACACCTTCTACCACGTTATACTCGACAAGAGGAACGTGTTTATAAGCCGCGGCATGATAAACCGTTTGTACACCAAAAGACTGCATTGAGGTCAATAAGCGATGTGAGCGCTGAACGGAACCTAGTAAAGGCACGATTTCAACATCGTAACCTTTGGTTTCTTTAACTAAAGAAAGCTCACGATCAATTTGGTATAAGCCAAACTCAGAGACTTCAAACAGCACTAATGTTTTAGGTTGTTGTTTAAGGATTTGACGACAAAGTTCAGAACCAATAGAGCCGCCAGCACCGGTCACCATCACCACTTTATCTTTGATGTTAGCTTCCATCAGAGCTTGCTGAGGCGCAACCGCATCACGACCCAACAAATCTTCAATAGGTACATCGGTAAGCTCATCAATTTTCGCTTTACCTGACACAATATCGGCCATTTCAGGAACGGTTTGAATCTCAACGGGCAGCTGCGCCAGCAAATCCAATACTTGCTTACGGCGAGCGCGAGAGGCGCTAGGTATCGCGAGCAAGATTTTAGAAACGTTGTGCTTTTCAATCAACCTTTCCGCTTTGCCTAATGCAACAACGGGCAAGCCCAAAATCATCGTATTGGTGAGCGTTTTGTCTTCATCAATGAACGCGCGTACTCGATAGTTTTCAGACGCTCTTAACGCGACAGCCAATTGTCGGCCGCCTGAGCCCGCACCGTAAATTAATACTTCTTGACGTGAATCTTTCGACGTCGTCGCGACAAGATTGCGAACCACCAAACGAGAGCCGCCACATAATAAAGCTAAGTAAGCACCGTAAATAATAGGCACCGTACGAGGGACAGGTTCTTGCAGATAATAGGCAAGCAGAGCCAAAGAGATTGCCGACAATATTGCGCCTGCCGTTACCACAAACAGCGCTTGAAAGGTGAGATACCTAAGTACTGCTCGATAAAGACCAATTTTTGTAAATATAAGCACCGTCATTATTACTGTTAAGCCTGTCAGTAATAAATTATCGCCATCATTCAAAAATTGGAAGTCGCCTAGCCTTGTCCACAGCGCAATGTGCAGAGCAAATATAATGATTAAAGCATCAATAGAAACACTGATAACCCGCTTTTTAAAACGAGAAAGGTGCCATATGAAGTTTAGACGTTGCATAAAGTTATTCTTATTTATGAGTATTTAATAAACCACAAAGACTGCATGAGTGGATGTGTTGAACATTATTTAAATTCGCAAAGAGAACTTGCAAAAGATAACCCGAATATTTAATTCGCGCTTTAATTTGTTATTGATATAAAAGCCCCAATAGTTCGACAACTTTCATCTATTGGGGGTTTGGTGACCGCTTAAGAAAAGAGCTTAAACTAACTGACATCTCATATATTGGAAAATCAAGCCAGTAAGCCAGTAAGCCAGTAAGCCAGTAAGCCAGTAATATTGAGACCAAAGGTGCTGAAAGAAAAAGCTCTTTTTACTTGTGAGAATGGTTAAGCTTGTGCTTCAAGTAAAACAGCACGCAGCACTTCCGCCGTTTTCTCAATCTCGCTCTGCGTTAAGGTTGGGTGCACTAAAAACATTAAACTGGTTTCACCTAGCTCAACCGCATTCTTTAACGGCACTTTAGGCCTGTAACTTGTACCATCAAATGCTTTTTCTAGATAAACCTCAGAGCAACTGCCTTGGTATGCAGGCACACCTTGCTCAACAATCGCATCAACAATTTTATCGCGAGTCCAACCTGGTTTTAGATGCTCAGGGCGAATGAACATATAATGCTTATATTCAGCATGTTCAATGTATTCAGGAATATCCACACTGCGAACAATAGCAAGATCAGCCATCGCCGCTTCAATCACAGCTGCATTCGCTTGACGCTTTTGCGTCCAATCAGCCATGCGTTGAATTTGGATACGACCAATAACCGCTTGCATTTCTGTCATGCGCCAGTTGGTACCAAAGCTTTCATGAAGCCAACGAAAGCCTGGTGAGTGCTCGCGGTTGTAAATGGCATCAAAGCTTTTACCATGATCCTTATAAGACCACATAAACGACCACAGATCTTTGTCGTTAGTCGTTACCATGCCGCCTTCGCCGCCGGTAGTCATGATCTTGTCTTGGCAGAAAGACCAAGCACCAATATGACCAATCGTACCGACACTGCGACCTTTATATTTCGCACCGTGCGCCTGAGCACAATCTTCAACTACCTTGAAGCCATGCTTTTCAGAGAGCGCCATAATCGCATCCATCTCGGCAGGCATGCCTGCAAGGTGAACAACAATCACGACTTTGGTTTTTGGCGTAAGTACCGCTTGTATCGATTCAGCGGTAATGTTTTGACTGTTTAGATCAACATCCGCAAAAACAGGTGTCGCACCAGCCGTTACAATTGACGAAGCCGATGCTAAGAAAGTACGAGATGTGGTGATCACTTCATCACCTTGACCAACCCCAAATGCTTTCAGTGCAACATCTAACGCTAGCGTACCGTTACCCAGAGCTACTGCATATTCACAGCCAACCCAAGCCGCAAACTCTTTTTCGAAATCACGACCTTCTTGACCCGTCCAATAATTAACTTTATTCGAAAGTACAACCTTACTTACGGCGTCCGCTTCTTCTTGAGTAAACGAAGGCCATGGAGAAAATGATGTATTAAGCATGTTCACTCTCCAGATACTGGCGTTCAGCCTCTAACACAGCTTTCATATCTCTCTTCTTTAGTTCTTTCAGTTTGCCATCAATCACTGCGTAAACCGTCCAAGGTTTCAAGTTTTTTCGGATAACAGCACCAGCACCTACCGCACAGCCTTCACCAATAGTGACCCCAGGGAAAATAACGCTATTCGTACCAATAATAGCGTGACGTCCGATCTCTACCTTGCCAGATTTCACGTTAGTGAAATCTGAATGTACTGTTGGGTTGGTTAGATATGGGCCGGAAAAATCATCACTAGCCGTAATGAGCCGACACCCAGCACTCAAACCTGCAAAGTCACCTATAACACATTCCCCCCCACCAACAATTGTTGTAAAAGAGGCTATATGAACATTTCGCCCAATATTAGTTTCCCTACCTGCGTTAATAAAGCAAAAATCGTCAATTTGACTTCTTTCTCCAAGCACTAAATTGTCTAAGCCAACAACTTTAGCCAGGCCATATATTGTACCTTTAATCATTACTAGTACCCTTAAATGCTTCAGTAGTCACATGACCTTCAGCCGTGATGCCTTCTTTAATAAAGACCTTTTTAATTGTTAGGAAAAGTATTTTCACATCTAGAGGAAAACTTAGGTTATCAGCATACCAAACATCTAGTTTAAACTTCTCCTCCCAACTGATCGCATTGCGTCCGTTGACTTGAGCCCATCCCGTTATCCCAGGACGAACATCATGGCGGCGAGCTTGCTCTTTGCTATAAAGGGGAAGATATTGCACTAATAAAGGGCGAGGGCCGACTAAACTCATATCACCCTTCAAAACGTTCCAAAGGCCTGGTAACTCATCTAGGCTACTTGAACGTAACTTGTCACCAAATGGTGTCATGCGTTCGTCGTCAGGAAGTTGGCTACCATTGGCATCAACCGCATCTTTCATGCTGCGAAACTTCACCATTTCAAATAACTTTCCGTTCAATCCTGGGCGAGTTTGACGAAATAAAACGGGAGATCCAAGATTTTTGCGAATCTTCCAAGCAACGAAGGCAATGATAGGCAAAAATACAATTAAAGCCGTTAAAGATACAATAAAGTCAAAAATTCTTTTCACTTAACGTCCTCAAAAATCGAGATAAACTTATTAACACCTTGCTTCAGAGAAAGATGTTGTTCGTAATACTCTTTACCAGCTTCACCTAAGCTTAACCTTTCCAACTCCGTTAAAGAACAGACATGCATTACGGCTTCAGCTAAAGATTCCGGATTATCAGGTTGACAAGAAACACCAGCTTTAGCTTTATTAATTAAATCAGAAGCGTCACCCGCAACTCCCATAACAATGGGTTTACCCATTGCCATGTTTGCTTGAGTTCTCGAAGGTACTGTAATTTCGAATAATTCATTTTTGTTTAAATGCACCAGAAGCATATCCGCACAAGAAAGTAATGAGCCAACTTGTTGCATAGAAACTCTTGGCAAAAAATATACGTTGCTTAATTTTAGATCTTCAACAGTCTCGATTGCCGCCTGTTTTGCAACCCCGTCACCGAGAAATACAATATTTACGTTAATATTTTGGCGGTGCAATATCTCTGCCGCCTGAATAATAGAAGGTAGCCCCTGAGCAAAGCCAAGGTTGCCAGCAAATAATAGGTTTAAATTTCCGTTTTCTGGTAATTTAACACCTGTCTTTTCAAACTTATTTAAAGCAGATTCGTTACACCAATTATAAATAACTTCGACTTTTTCGACAGGTACACCTCTTGATACTATTCTTTTTTTGAAGCCAGGTGATAAAACGACAACTTTAGCTGCTCTTTTATATACGAAATCACAAACTTTTCCGACTATGTTGAGAACTTTTTTGTTATTAATCATCCCAGTCGCAGATAATGTATCAGGCCATAAGTCCTGTACATCGACAATAAAAGGAGCCCTTTTACAAAATCCCAACAAACAAGCCGACAATGATGTTGTTAAAGGAGGGTGATAACTATAAATAACATCTATATTTCTAGTTTTTATCAGTCCTACAAGAAAAGTACTAATCGCGAATGACATATAATTTAAAATTCGTTTAGCTGCAGAGCCATCGTGGCTTGGATACAAAGGTGCTCGATGGATAGTTATCCCATCCATAACCTCTTTTTGGTAAACGTTAATTTTATAGCCATCGTAAACTTTACCGCCAGGATAATTCGGAAAGCCAGTAAGAACTTCAACCTCATGGCCTTCATCACGTAGAGCTTGAGCAAAAAGAATACCTTTAAAGGTAGGTTCCGGATCAAACCATTGAGTTAACAAAAGAATTTTCATATATGACTCTATCTTGTAACTCGTGAGTCAACCTCACGAGTTAATTCACTTAATACTCTTTCCAAACGACTCGTTTGACGTAATCCGTATACGAGTGAATGATTCTCACCATTTTGTCAGATACATTCGGCATGCTGTAATCGTATACTGGGCGTAATAGTCGCTCATTACCATTTGGCTGAGTCTCTAAAATTTGCAGAGCTTGCATTACACGCTCTACATCTAAACCAACCATCATGACCGAAGCTTCTTCCATTCCCTCTGGGCGCTCATGTGCTTCACGCAAATTTAATGCAGGGAAATTCATGATCGAAGATTCTTCATTAATAGTGCCGCTGTCTGAGAGAACCACTTTGGCATTTTTTTGAAGGTGGTTGTAGTCGTGGAAACCCAACGGTTTGAGCAATTGAATGTTCTGGTGAAAATCAATACCTTGCGCTTCAATTCGGTTGCGAGTTCTAGGGTGCGTTGAAACAATTACAGGTAAATCATAATATTCTGCAACGTTATTTAAAGTTTCAGCTAGTTTTGCCAGCTGTTTCGGAGAATCTACGTTTTCTTCACGGTGAGCGCTCACCACAAAAAATCGCCCCTTTTCAAGTCCCAAACGAGATAATACATCTGAGCCATCAATTTGAGGCATATAGTGACTTAATACCTCAAACATTGGACTGCCTGTTTTAATCACACGATCAGCAGGTAGACCTTCCGCAAGTAGGTAGTCTCTCGCAATAGAACTGTAAGTAAGGTTGATATCGGCGGTATGATCAACAATACGTCGATTCGTTTCTTCTGGTACACGTTGGTCAAAGCAGCGATTACCCGCTTCCATATGAAAGATAGGAACTTTGCGGCGTTTTGCTGGTATTGCAGACAAACAAGAATTTGTATCACCTAATACTAACATTGCATCTGGTTGAATTTCTTCTAATGCTCGATCCACCTTAATGATCACTTGCCCAATAGTCTCAGCTGCATTTTTACCTGCAGCATTCAAGAAATAATCGGGTTTACGCACACCTAAATCATTAAAGAATACTTCGTTTAACTCAAAATCATAATTTTGACCTGTATGGACAAGAACATGTTCACAGTGATCATCCAATTTAGATAACACTCTAGATAAACGAATGATTTCAGGTCGAGTTCCGACCACCGACATTACTTTTAATTTTTTCATTTTAAATTCCTACAGTGGCTTTGCAAGCGTGTCTGGCTTTTCTCGATCAAAGATTTCGTTAGCCCATAACATTACAATAAGCTCAGAGTCACCGATATTAGTCACGTCATGAGTCCATCCAGGGACAGTTTCGACTACTCGGTAATCATCGCCTGTAACATCTAACTCGTAGCGTTCACCGGTTGAGATATGTTCAAACCGAAATCTTGCTTGCCCCTTAATAACCAAGAATTTCTCATTTTTTGAATGATGATAATGCCCGCCACGCGTGATACCCGGATGAGCAGTAAAGAAAGAGAACTGCCCAGCATCTTTAGTTTTTAAAAGCTCACAAAAAGAACCACGAGGATCTGTATAGGCAGGTACTGTGTACGAAAATTGTTTTGGGGAATAGTAACTAATGTAAGTAGAATAAAGTGCTCGCAAGAAGCCAGAACCTACGTTTTCAGTTATTAAAGATGATTTGCTTTTTTTAAATGACTCAAGTGCGTTAGCAACCTCACCAACCGTTGTTGGGTAGATTGGCTTGATTGATTGCTCACCTGATTTATCATCATGATTTAGGTGATGGATAAAATGTTCACAAACTGTATCGATATAAACTAAGTTAACTTTTGCTGTAGGGTCGTTGATCGTCAGCGGTAGATCATTTGCTATATTGTGACAGAAGGTAGCAACCATTGAGTTGTAGTTTGGTCGACACCACTTACCAAAGACATTTGGCAAACGATAGATATAAACTTTTGCTTGAGACTGTAAGCCATATTCATTTACAACGACTTCTGCCTGAGCTTTGCTGACACCATATGGGTTCGATTTCTCAGCTTGTATAGAGGAAGTAAGAAGAATGGGTGTAGCTCTGTTGAGCTCGTTTAGCTTGGTTACGATATAAGAAGTTAGGTCTGCATTACCTTGTTTGAATTCTTCGTCATTTTTCGGACGATTGACACCGGCCAAGTGATAAATGAAATCTGCTGTTTCTAATGCATTATCTAACTCTTGAAGTGAATGGTCTCGGTCAATTTTAACAATATCTGTAAACCCCTGCTCTTCTAATTGAAAACACAAGTTCTTACCAATAAAGCCTTTTGCGCCTGTAACTAAAACTCTCATTACACACCTTCGGGCACGTTAAGACTGCCAGCTTCTATATCAGAAATAAAATCCAACTTATGAAGTAACTTAATCATACCCTCTACATCTAAACGATCGGTATTATGAGAGTTATAATCTTCAATAACGCTTAAATCTTGTTCACCTTCTTCAACATATTGTGAATAATTTAAATCTCTGTTGTCTGAAGGGATACGGTAGTAACCACCTTGGTCTTCAGCAACAAACATCTCTTCACGGCTACATAATGCTTCATACAGTTTTTCTCCATGACGAGTACCTATCACATTGACTTCATGTTCAGGTGTAGACGTGATGGTTTTTAAAGCCTGTACTAAAACATCGATAGTCGCAGCGGGAGCTTTTTGCACGAAGATGTCACCATTAATACCATGTGTAAATGCATGTAATACAAGATCGACAGCATCATTCAATGTCATCATAAAACGTGTCATATTCGGATCTGTAATTGTGATTGCATCACCATTTATAATTTGACGCAAAAACAGCGGGATTACCGAACCACGAGACGCCATGACATTACCGTAACGCGTTGCCGATATAACTGTCTTGTTAGGATTAACATTACGAGATTTAGCAACAATGACTTTTTCCATCATAGCTTTTGAAATACCCATCGCATTAATTGGGTAAACTGCTTTATCTGTACTTAAACAAACTACACGTGAAACTTCATTCGCGATACATGCTTCAAGGACGTTTTCCGTACCTAATACATTGGTCTTCACCGCTTCCATTGGATGGAATTCACACGAAGGTACTTGTTTAAGTGCTGCTGCGTGGTAAACAAAATCAACACCACGTGTAGCCGATAGAATAGAGTTGTAATCGCGTACATCACCAATGTAGAACTTTAACTTAGGGGAGTTATATTTTTTGCGCATATCATCTTGTTTCTTTTCATCACGAGAGAATATACGCACCTCCTTAATATCTGTTTCCAAAAAACGGTCAAGGACAGCATTACCGAACGATCCTGTACCACCCGTAATTAACAAAACATTATTTTTGAACATATCGATTCCTGAATATTAGACATAAATTTAAAGTTAACAACTTAATTCTATTAATAGCTGATCGAATAGAAACAGTAGAGACTTTCGGCGTCAAATTTTTATCATGTTGACGATAATGAATAAGAACCTCGGGAACTGATATTGCTTGCCCTTTAATCAATGCCGCATTACACAAATAATGATCATGAGCATATACTATTTGAGGAAAAGGCATAGCCAGTTTAAGTAAACTACGTCGGAATACCATCGCACAACCAAAAAAACTAGGTTTGATAGTTAAATTCAGCAATTTATACTGGCCAATTTTAATATCATTTATAATATAATGATGATCAATAATTTTATCTTCAACGTCAATAGTTGCTATACCGTGATGAATCAACTCGACTTGAGGGTTATTATTGAACTTATCTAATATAACATCAACCTTGTTGTCGCTCCAGACATCATCCTGGTCACTTAAAAAAATGAAATCTCCTTTAGATAAAGAAATGGATTTTTCGAAATTTTTAACATGCCCCAATCTGGAACTATTTATATATAACTTAATTCGTTCATCATAAAATGATTCGATCACACTCACCGTATTATCACTTGAAATATCGTCACATATTATTACTTCATCATTCTCAGACAGTTGATTCAAAATAGATTTCAATTGTTTCTCAATAAACAAACCACCATTATAGGTGGTCATGCAAACTGATATCATAATTATTCCTTCTTAACTCATTAACCCACCAATATGCAACAATAAAAATAACTAGAGGGGCACTCAACATAGGGTTCATAAACGATGCAATCAACACTGGAACTATATAAATATATGTTCTATCCCAATAACTCATATTATTCTTCAACCAACGAAAAATAACCACTATCATTGGAGCCAAGAACACCGTTAAATAAACAATAGAAAAAAAACCATATTTATGCAATAAGTTGAAATATGTTAACTCAATACCATAGCCTTGAGTTCTTCGACTAAACCCATCAATATAACTCCCAAGCCCCTTTCCAAAGAAAGATATGTCATTAAATAAATATTCTATTTGCAGGCTTCGAAGTTGATTGCCACTTGATTCAATATCATACCCAGAGAATATGACCGAAAACTTAGGTGAAAAAATATAGTAATTGTCTAAGACAAATAACACCAAAAAAAATGCAACAAAAATGGAAATTAGCTTAAAGTTTCGTAAAAACCATAAAGACATTATTATTGTTGTTAGAAATATAGCAACTTTTGAAAATGAGGTTATTACAGATAAAAACGATAACAAAATCAATATAGATAACTTCTTATATCTACTATGCATTCTTCCGTAAAAAGTCAAATAATTAACCATCAAGCCTATGTATATAAAAGAGATCATTAAAAACATTCTTCTCAACAGACTTATATCAGACAAGTCATCATTACCGTCTAGATAGTTAGTTCCAGAAAGATACATAAAGCACACAATAGGCACTGAGAACAATAATGATTTTAAAATCAAATCATTTATATCTAGCCCATCATAATTCATGAAGAAAAAACCAAAAACTATAAATAAATAGAAACCAGCAAAGTTATATATAGCATCAAAAATGTTGGCGTCATTAGCAACACCGAGCAAGAAATATAGATATTGAAACACAAACAATAAAAATAACACTGTAATTATTTTTAAATTAAATTTCCCATGGAATATAAAACATGAAATAAACATTATAATACAAAATAAATAAGCATATGTTGTTGTACTACTTAAATAGCTACTAAGTAAAAAAGCATACACCAAAAACTTTGCTAATGAATCATTCTCTTTAGAAACAAACTTGGTTCGCATAATAACAACCTTAATAAATCTATTTTATTATGAGGGCTTTTTGATCCAGAACAATATTTTAACGTTATAATATCCAGTGCGTTTGTTTTATGTAATAACTCAAACTTAATTTTATTCAAAGACTCACTTTTATATAATGGTAATATGCTATCAATTAATTCTCTTTTAAAAGACACCTCAATTTCTTTTCCTTTTTCACCGATAAAAAAATTAAAGCGACCACTTTTTGAATTTAACATATTTGACATTATCAAATCATAATTATCATTTTTCAGATGACCAAGCGTACAAGTATCCATTTGTTCAAAAAGTCTCGAATGCACATTCATCAAAAAAACTATTCGACTCTCGAACCTCGAACCTTTAAGTCTTTTAAAAAACATTGAACAAACACTATATAGATCACTCCATATATAAGGTGCAATATAATTAGGGTACCCAAGTCCCTTTTTCTTATTATCAAATATCACGTGGGAATCTAAGTCGCTAACATGCTCCCAATCAATGACAAAAACAGCACCATCTTTATAAATAACATTACCCGGATTAATATCCCTATGTTGAATTCCACTTCGATTAAGTTTTAACATCAACAAATACAATGTTCTAAAGCAATTATATATAGTTCCGACTTCATTAGATTCGTTTTCCAGTATGGTGTCAAGCGATTGGCCTGGAACAATAGGGGCAATATGAATCTCAAAGCCTAAAATTTTAAAATAGCGTCCGAAAATAAATCTATCATCATTGTTTTTTTTTGATAAGATATTAACTATCTTGTTTTCATTTTCAAACTTAATATAGTTATTAAATAATTTCAATTTGGGCCTCATACCTTTTTGGTCGTATCAAAAATGAAATAAACTTTCTTAAGTTAAGATACCCCCAGAAAAACCTTCTAAAAAAAGTAGGTGGATTGCCATTAATCTCAGTGTAATTGTAATAGCCTACAGATATGTCTTTACAAGGATATGCTGATGTGCATAGGTTTATATCTCGCTCAATTATCCCTAGTAAATCTATCTTATAGACAGAGCTAGTATTGGCATCAAGTTCTAAACAATTTAGGTACTTTGTGTTTACAAAATTCTTGTGTACTAAACAATGATAAGCAATGCCCTTTATTTGCATTTCATTATATTCATTTAGTGATTCTTCAGATTCAAAAAGAGCTTTTGACAAATCAAGTGGCAAATAATTATCACTCAATAACCTAAGATCAAAATCGATATTAGAACTTAATGAATAAAAAGCACGAGAGTCGAGTTTTTTAGGTTTCTTTGCCGATAGTCTCAATCTTTTCCTTAAAGAAGTAACCAACTTATCATCAACTAGAATATCAATATCAGAATCAGTTCCTTGTTCGTCGATACCAATACCTCTTAAAATAGATGTTTCTCCATAAGTCGATTTAAATCTCAAATACTCGTCAAACCATGACTCGCCTTTACTTTTCCAGTCAGAGAAGCTTTCGATGTACTTTGTCCCAACTTCAATTTTATCAATTTCCTTTTGAAAAAATAGGATCGCATCGTCCGTAGCCTCTATAATGTCTTCAGTTCCGTGCACATTATGTCCACCTCCACATTTTAAACGGAGACTTTTTTTTAGTTCATGCATATACAAATTTACAGAATTCAAACCAGATGTAACTTGTAACACTTTGTACTCAGAATTTACTTCAACAATATAGGCTTTAATAGTTCCTAAACCGACCTCTTTATATTTATAATCTCTACCTTTTAACTTCTCGCCATACAGGCAATTCAACAATGACATCATATCTGGTTTGGATTTACACTCAAGATCTAAACTAGAGATCACATCAGTCCTTTTTCCAAAATCAGAAATTATATCCGGATAATTTTCAACAGCACTGGGCCAAAATAAAACAATATGCCTTTCCAATTTTATACCTTTTTTAATATTAGAATCTTGAATAGATTAACAACTATAAATAGAATACTAAAGTTCAATGTTGTCATGTTCGAGTTAAAGTACAGAACCAAAGAAGTAGTTATAATAGCTGATAAAAATAATATTGTAATTATGGTTCTTTTTTCATCTAATAAAATTGAAACCACTTCACCAGATATTAAAATTTGAAATACTGATATAACTCCAGCTGAAATGAACAAGTAGGCATTCTCATTGCTGAAAATATCTTCTGCTAAAAAGAAAATACATATGACAAATATTGTTTGCATACCACAAATACAATATTTAACCGTAGCCATTAAATTGACATTCAAACTACCACCAACAATTTTTGACTCAAATGTTTTGGTTATGATAGATGATGCAATCGAACCAACGCCGACAATACGTTTGAGGTAAGCAAATACAACCAATTGATGAAGTCCCACAAAAGTTAGAATCAATACATCTAATTGCTCTATTATGGCTAAAAGAGCTCTTAATATCCTTTCTTTAAAGTTGAGACGAAAATGGACATTAATTTCATTTTTATCTACTGTAGTATAACAAAATAAATTCAACTTAATTATTGGTAAAAATGAAATGATAGAAAGCGACGTAAATATATAATATAACTCAAACCTAACATTAAATAAAACCATAATAGACATCGATACTAGAACTATAATATTTGGACACGCTACATTGTAAAAAACAAAGTGGTTGACACTAAATTTATTTAAATAATACTTTCCTAAAAAAGTAAAATTCATATATGCTAACGATAGCATTAAAAATTCAATTATATTCCCTGTCAAATATTCAACATCTAAAAAGCATGCCACAATACTAACAAAGGTCACAGTTACAAATACATTAATTATAGATTTTTTGTAATCAAAAACTGTTAATTTTACCTTTTCTTTATTTTTTAAAAATGCGTCCGCATAGCTGACAGGCATAATACCTTGAGTAAAGTTTGCAATAATGGACGATATACCAACCAAAAAAAGATAGACTCCTGTATTATTTTTATCATACATAACATCCATTGCATAGATGACTAAGATTGGTAATAAACCAGATAAAAACCTAACAAAAAAAGATATCAATATAGGAGTGATATTTCTTAAATTCAAATGTTCACCACTATATGGCTTCTTTAAGGGAGATAGCATTATCATCTTTTTCTGAAAGAACCGGTTGTCCAATAACAGGCCATACTATAGCTAGATCATTATCATTCCACTTTAGAGATATTTCGCTCGATGGAGTGTAGTAATTTGTACATTTATAAACAAACTCCGCTTCATCACTGGTCACATAAAACCCATGAGCAAATCCTTCTGGCACCCACAATTGACGTTTGTTCTCTGAAGATAAGTATTCACCTACCCATTGACCAAAGGTTGGCGAGCCTTTGCGAATATCGACCGCAACATCAAACACTTCACCAGAAACAACGCGAACTAACTTGCCTTGGGTGTTTTCAGTTTGATAATGCAAACCACGCAAAATACCCTTTTTCGACTTTGAATGGTTATCTTGCACAAATTGGATCGGCCTTCCCGTCACTAATTCTTCAAATTTATTTTGATTCCAGGTTTCCATAAAGAAACCTCGTGCATCACCAAAGACTGTGGGCTCTATAATTTTCACATCTGGGATTTTAGTATCTATAACTTTCATATTTAAGCCATATATCCTTTAATCTTTTCTAATGCAACTTGCCAGTCACTCGCTTCAACAGAGAAACCTTCACTGATTTTCTTTGTACTTAATCGAGAGTTACTTGGGCGCTTAGCCGACGTTGGGTATTGATCGGTGACAATACTCGTTAAGCTCGGTTTTTTATCAAGAAAGCCTTGATTAACAGCAATATCAAAAATCGCATCAGCAAAATCAAACCAACTCACATGTGGCAAGCCTGAGTAGTGGTAAACGCCATACTCAACCGTATCACCTTGAGCGATGCGCTTCGCAATTTTAATCAATACATTGGCAATGTCACCCGCATAAGTCGGCCCGCCAAACTGGTCACCGACAATGCTCAAGGCGTCTCTGTTTTCACCTAAACGCAGCATGGTTTTCACGAAATTATTACCGTTCTCACCAAACACCCATGCAGTACGAAGGATAACGTGTTTTGCACACGCTTGTGCCACGGCGATTTCACCAGCGAGCTTACTTTTACCGTAAACCCCTTGTGGGTTTGTCGCATCCGCTTCCACATATTCGCCGGCTTTATTGCCTTCAAAGACATAATCAGTCGAGATATGCAAAATGGCCGCATCAACGCTTTGTGCCGCCTGGGCTAAGTATTTTGGACCATCGCGGTTAATGGCGAAAGAAAGTTGCACTTCCTCTTCGGCCTTATCAACGGCAGTATGGGCCGCGGCATTAATAATGATAGTAGGTTGAAAGTCAGCAACAGCTTCATTGACTGCCTCTTGGTTAGTAATATCAAGATGCTCTCTATCAAGCGCTAACGTCTCGGTATCCTCATCGTTCGCTAACTGCTCAGTTAGACTCGAACCCACTTGGCCATGACAACCTGTAATTAAAATACGCATTAGCTTACTGCCTTTTTATGCGCTTCAGTCACTAAACGAGTCAAGTACTGGCCGTATTCATTTTTCATCATTGGTTTGGCTAGAGTCAGAACTTGCTCATCACTCAACCAACCGTTACGCCACGCGATTTCTTCTAAACAAGCGACTTTCAAGCCTTGAACATTTTCAATCGTTTGAACGAAAGAAGAGGCTTCGTGCAGGCTTTCATGCGTACCAGTATCTAACCAGGCGAAACCACGACCTAATAGCTCAACATTCAGAGATCCATCATTGAGGTACATTTCATTAAGTGTGGTAATTTCTAGTTCACCACGATGAGATGGTTTAACTTTTTTGGCCATTTCAACTACACGGTTGTCGTAAAAATACAACCCAGTTACCGCATAGTTAGATTTTGGTGTTTGCGGTTTCTCTTCAATAGAAACGGCCTTCATGTCTTCATCAAATTCAACCACACCAAAACGCTCTGGGTCTTTTACTTGGTAACCGAATACCGTTGATAAACCTTTCGATGTTAACTCTCTAGCTTTTGTTAATTGGCGACTAAAAGACTGACCGTAGAAGATGTTATCACCTAGCACTAAACACACGCTGTCATCACCAATGAACTCTTCACCGATGATAAACGCTTGTGCTAAGCCATCAGGGCTTGGCTGAATCGCGTACTCAAGATTAATACCAAAATCAGAACCATCACCCAGTAGGCGCTGAAAACCTGCGTTATCTTCTGGTGTAGTAATAATCAAAATATCTTTAATGCCAGCGAGCATTAATGTTGAGATTGGATAAAACACCATTGGCTTGTCGTAAATCGGCAATAGCTGCTTGGACACGCCGCGAGTCAATGGGTATAAACGCGTGCCTGAGCCACCAGCTAGAACAATCCCTTTCATTATTTCTTCACCTTTGATTCTGTTGTTTCTACACCCAAACGCTCACGTTGGTAACTACCATCTTGTACGTTTTGACACCATGCTGAGTTATCTAAATACCATTGCACTGTTTTACGAAGCCCTGTTTCAAATGTCTCTTCGGGCGTCCAGTTTAGCTCACGCTGCATTTTAGATGAGTCAATAGCATATCGACGGTCGTGACCTGGGCGGTCTTGAACATACGTGATCTGCTCTGCATACGCTGAATCTTTAGGCACTAACGTATCTAGGATGTCGCAAATCGTATTCACAACTTCGAGGTTCTTCTTCTCGTTGTGACCGCCAATATTGTAAGTCTCACCAACCTTACCTTCGGTTACTACCTTGTATAGTGCGCGGGCGTGATCTTCAACAAACAGCCAGTCACGGATTTGGTCGCCTTTACCATAGATAGGGAGGTCTTTTCCCTCCAAAGCATTTAGGATAACTAATGGGATCAACTTTTCAGGAAAGTGATATGGACCATAGTTATTAGAGCAGTTAGTTACTATGGTCGGCAGGTCGTAAGTGCGTAACCATGCACGAACTAAATGATCGCTCGATGCTTTTGACGCCGAGTATGGGCTAGATGGCTCATACGAGGTTGTCTCTAAGAACATTGGCAGCGCTGTGCCTTCTTGAACTTCATCTGGATGTGGAAGATCACCATAAACTTCATCAGTAGAGATGTGGTGAAAACGAAACTCTGCTTTTACGTTAGCTTCAAGTGTATTCCAATATTCGCGAGTCGCTTCTAACAGGGTATAAGTGCCGACAATATTCGTTTCAATGAATGCTGCTGGGCCAGTGATTGAACGGTCAACATGCGATTCAGCCGCTAGGTGCATCACCGCATCTGGTTTGTGCTCAGCGAACACTCGATCAAGCTCAGAACGATTACAGATATCGACTTGCTCAAAGGCATAGCGCTCAGACGAATCCACTTCGCTAAGAGATTCTAAATTACCTGCGTAAGTAAGCTTATCAACGTTGACCACGCTGTCAGATGTATTCTTAATGATATGACGAATGACCGCAGAGCCGATAAAGCCAGCACCACCAGTGACGAGGATCTTCATAGTTTTCTCTTGTAATATACTGTTTAGAACAACTCACGAGCGTGAAGATGTATAGAATTTTTGAGGTTTAATCTCACGAGAGTATCTCAGCCAATGTTAAGCCACTGAGACACTTTTTATTCATTTTGAGACAGTCTATTTTAGACAATCCCTTATAATACCTAGATTTTTCTTACTTTCTTAAAACCGCCCCAATAGGCAACAAAAAACAGTCTTTCAGTGGCTTGGAGCACTTTTAACTAGCTAGCCACTCACGTTTGGGTACGCTACCGCCCTTAGGTTTGGCTCCTACAGGCAATGAATCACAATTTTTCACTGTGTTTCAGGTTTATGCGTTTTACATACGGTTTTAATTTGCTGCGTAGTCTAGCAAATCAAGTGCATATTGACCAGTTTGCAATTTACCTCATTCTGACAAGTGCCTCACAAAGTATTGACCCAGCGCGAGCATTGTACGTCTTGTAGATACTGAGTCCCTATGTGGTAGCGGTTTTCTTGTGCTGCGTCGCAGTAGCGCTTTTCTATATCAATAAAAATATTGCCGTTGCGGTATAGCGACACAAAGCTTGGGTTGTTGTTTATCGCCAATAACGCTTTAATCTCGGTGCGTGTTAGCCCTTGCGGGTAGTGGCTAACCAGCAGTTTCAAGAACTCGCCAATACGCCCTTCTACTCGCGCTATCTCTTTTTCTAAAATGGTGACTTTTTCTTCCGTTGTCAGTTTTTTTAGGCTGATATCGTCCATGTGCCCTCTCCCTAATTCTACTTTTGTCTCTTGACGTTTTTTGTCTGTATTCGTTTTTGATTTGCCTAAGTTCTTTGCTCTGCTTTTGGTCGTCTGAATAATCGAATAATCACTGCTTAGAATCAGCACTCGACGACTTGGATTGAACTAGGGCCTTGATACGCGCTTCAAACGGGTTAGTGGTGCTTTTGGCTTTGTAGTCCGCTAAAGCCTGAGAGACAGGTGTGGGTTGTTTGGGTTCCATGGGCTTAGCTTCCTGTATTGCCGTTTCGGAGCCTATTGTTTTTGTGGAACCTATTGCTTGCGCGGCCTTTTGGGGTTTAGCTGCCTTGGTTGGTGTAGAAGCCCTTGCTGGTTTACCCGCCCTTGCTTGCTTAGAGACTGGCGATGAGTCTCGCTTCGCTTTGGCCTGAGCACTTCTTCTCAGCCAGCCATTCACAAAGTGGCCAATGTGCTCGAAGGGTTTGCGCTTATCGGGGTTGATGTACAGCCAGGCTTGCATGGCATGCAGTTCTTGCAGCACATCTAACTTTGGGTAGGTGCTTTCTAAGATTTTGTAGAACTCATGATAAATCGGTGCGCTGCCCTCTTTGGTGAGCAGATGAATCACGGCTTTATTTTTGGTTTTGGGTTTGGAGGTGAAAGGGGAGCTCTCATGTTGTTCAGAACCGCTTGGGGGATCAAGCACATCGATGTCGTCTAAGAGGCCGTTTTTCAAGCTCAGCTCTGTTTTATGTTCTTTATGAAAGATTATGTGTGCAGGATGATCACTCTCCGTGCTGGATCTTGAGTCACCCAGGGGAGTGTCTGAATGGTCAGTTTGATCTAAATCTCTATTTGCTTGGCCTAAATCGGCCTGCTGAATGTGGCTGTCGCTGGGTAAGCGCAGCTGATAAATATTGCTGCGCTGGCGTCCCGAATCATCAAAGCGCTTTATTCGCTTCACAAAGCCTTGCTTTTCGAGCTCATTAACGTGTCGTTTCACGGTTCTTACCGACACTTCGCAATATTGCGCCAAGTAATTGAAGGAAGGAAAACACACGCCGCGCGCGTCGGCATTATCAGCCAACTTTAAGAGCACCAACTTGCTGATAGGCGAACCGGTTTTCATCGGCATAAAAGAAAGAATAAGAGAAACACACATGAATAACGCTCCTTGTTAGCTGGCCATTCCTATAACCGGCCATTGACATAAAAGAGCATTAACACCACTTTTTTATGCATTAGGGGCAACAGTGAGGCGGGATAAAAAGTAACAAAAAGTGTTTTTCCTGTTCACTCTCATCAATATGCAACAAGAACAGTACCAAAACTGATAACCTGCGAAGCACCTCTCACTTTTCTGTGTTCCTCCGTTTTCGCGTTATTACCGCCACCCCCAATCAAGAGTGTTGAAGTACATTGCCTTCCCCATACAGCAATAAGGTGCTTAATGAAGGCGATAGTTTCTCTTTTTATTTCAGCGTATCAACCCGGTATGGCGAGCATCGAGTGCCTAGCTGATCCCCTCAATCCGTCTCGCCAGCCGTTATTTTTTAGTGATAGCGATGGGGCTGGCCAAGTACTGAGCTATGAAGCCGGCGGCTATAAAGAAAGCCAAATTGAAGGTTGTTACTTTAATGAGAATGAATGCGGTGACGTCCCCAGCTATGAGGATATTTGTTGGATGATCAGCCGAGCGCGGCGTAGCCAGCCACTGGGTTATTGCGTGATGTATTTACGTTATGTAAACCACCACTCTGGTTATGCCAAAACCGTAGCCGCCAGTTTGCGACAACACATCGCCTTGCATCCTAATTTAAAAGAATCGTTATCAACGTCTTTAATCACTTGGTTACAACAACACGAGGATTTATTTTGTCAAACACTCCACCAGCAACTGATCGAGTTCCACACCAGCCGTTAGAGGCGCCTGCTGTTTTGCAAGAGCCGACCTGTTTGCAAGAACGGGCTAGCACGGAAGAGCCTTCAGATTCACGAGAACAGGCTGACTCTATAGAGCTCATCCCTTCGTTAGAGCCTTGCTTATCTCCTGCTTCCTATTCTCTAAGCTTGGTTTCAGTTTTGCTCCGCTTACCCTTTTGTCCGCCATATTCTTTTATTACAGTGCATTGTAGCGCCACGCCGCCACAGCAAGATGTAGACGTAGCCGAGATTCGCCGATGGCATAAAAAGAGAGGCTGGCGCGATGTCGGGTATCACTTTGTTATTCGTCGCAATGGGGATGTCGAACTTGGCAGGCCGCTGTCGCAAACCGGCGCGCATGTGAAAGGACACAACAAGGGCAATATTGGGATTTGTATGGTCGGTGGCTGTAATGCCGAACTGCAACCAGAAGATAACTTCACACTTGCGCAGCGCAAGGCGCTGTTTGGTTTGATGGCCGCACTACAAGAGCAGTTCTTGATTTCAGATGAGAATGTTAAGGGGCATAAAGATTGGGGCGTGAATAAGGCATGTCCTGTTTTGAAGATAAAAGCTTAAGAGCAGATGCGGGATACGAAGAGCTTAAGAGCAGATGCGGGATGCGGGATGCGGGATGCGAGTAAACGGGATGCGAAGAGCTTAAAGAGCAGATGCGGGATGCGAGTAAACGGGATGCGAAAGGCTTAAGAGCGGATGCGAGTGACGGGTAAACGGGATGCGAAAGGCTTAAGAGCGGATGCGAGTGACGGGTAGTGAGATTCGAAAGGCTTAAGAGCAGATGCGGGATTCGGGTAAACGAGATGCGAAAGGATTAAGAGCGGATGCGAATAGACTAAAAGCGGATTCGAGATGCGGGTAAACGAGTAGCGAAAAGCAGGAAGAGCAGATGCGGGATGCGAGTAAGCGAGATGCGAAAGGCTTAAGAGCGGGAGTGACGAGAAAGGCGGTATATAGCCATCCATAAACCAAGGAGCAGTATGACATTGTTCGGAAGAATATTTGGGAGCCAGTCTTCCATTAACAAAGGGTTAGATGCAATCACCAACACAGGAGATGCGATGTTTTTTACTGATGAAGAAAAAGCGAAGCACAAGCTGGCACTGCTTAAAGCGTATGAACCTTTTAAGTTGGTACAGCGATACATTGTGTTGTTGTTCACCATTCCTTATGTGGCGCTGCATGTGATGGTTATTTTAGGTTGTATGCACGGCTACGATTGGAAGCCATTAGGGGAAATGACCAATGAGGCGTTTGGTTATCCGGTGTTAGCGGCGATTGGATTGTATTTAACGGGAGGGGTTATAAAAAAGTAGAAGTGCAGATGCGGGATGCGAGTAATCGAGATGCGAAAAGCTAGAGGAGCAGATGCGGGATGCGAGTAAACGAGATGCGAAGAGACTAAGAGCAGATGCGGGTAGCGGGTAAGCGAGATGCGAAGAGCTAGATGCGGGTAGCGGGTAAGCGAGATGCGAAGAGACTAAGTGCGGATACGGGTGACGGGTATACGAGATGCGAAGAGCTAAAGAGCAGATTCGAGTGACGGGTAAACGGGATGCGAAGAGCTAGAGGAGCAGATGCGGGTGGCGGGTAAACGAGATGCGAAGAGCTTAAAAGCAGATGCGGGTAGCGGGTAAACGAGATGCGAAGAGCTAAAGAGCGGATGCGGGCGACGGGATGCGCCCCCTATTAGACTCCGTCCTTCCAGAATTGAGGGACGAAATATCTGGAATCTCAATGACACGACCAATTTAAATGGTTGGTATCCACGACGAAAAGAGATTCCCTATCACGCTCGTGCCTCGCTGTAGGGAATGACGCCGTTATTTTTTACTATTAGGTGAGGAGATAAGATACAAGTAAACGAGATGCGAAGAGATGAAGAGCGGATTCGAGTGGCGCTTTTCGTATCTCGCCACTCTCATCTCGTATCTGCTCTTCGCTACTCGCATCTCGTTACTGCTCTTTATTTCTTATCGCTCGAATATGCGTAGTTGTAGTAACCGTAGCCGTATGAGCTTGAAGCTTTCTTCTCGATGGCGTTGAAGATAACGCCTTTCACTTCAATACCTGATTGTTCGAAACGGTTGCGAGCCACGTCGATCTCTTTAATGGTGTTTTGGCCGTAGCGCGCCACCATTAGTGTGGTGCCAGCGAAGGCGCCGACAATGCTTGGGTCGGTTACCGCTAGTACGGGTGGGGTATCGACAATCACCAAGTCATACTCTTTTGATGCCCATTCCATTAGCTCTGCAAAGCGTGGGTGCATCAGCAGCTCAGATGGGTTGGGTGGTACTTGGCCGCGAGTAATAATATGTAGGTTTTCTACTGGTGTGGTTTTAACAGATTGAGCAAACTCTTGCTTGCTGCTTAATACATCAGAAAGGCCGTTGTCCCAGTTCACGCCAAAGCTTTGTTGTAGGTAACCTTTACGCATATCGGCATCAATCAATAATACCTTTTGGCCTGTTTTTGCGGCTACTGCAGCAAAGTTGGTCGAGATAAAGGATTTACCAATGCCCGGTGCAGGGCCAGAGATCATCAAAACGTTGTTTTTCGCTTCTAGCATCGCAAAGTGCAAGCTAGTACGAAGGCCACGCAGTGCTTCAACCGAAAGGTCGGCAGGGTTCGATTCGGCAAGCAATGCCTGAACGCCTTTTGTTTGTACTTTCTTCGATTTAAAGCGGTTGGTTAGCTCAATCTGTAAATCTGATTTTGGTACCGCAGCGTAAACCGGAAGGCCAATTTGTTCAATTTGGTCTGGGCTTTCCACACCACGGTGGAGCGCTGCTTTTACTAATACAAACGCGACGCTTAGCATGCCACCCAGTAGCGTTGCTAATACAACAATCAGTGGCTTCTTCGGTTTAACGGCACGAGCATACGCTTGCGCGTCATCTAAGATACGAACGTTACCGACGGTACCGGCTTTGATGATGCTCAGCTCTTGAACCTTGTTTAATAGCTGGATGTAGATCTGTTGGTTTACTTCAACATCACGTGTCATACGCAGTACTTCACGTTGTGTTTTCGGCAGCTTTTGCACTTGCTTGTTTAAGCGCTCTTTCTCACCCAATAGCGTTTTACGCTTATCAAGTAGGGCTTTGTATGCTGGGTGATCTTTAGTGAAACGCTGGCTGATTTCACTCTCTTTAAACGTCAGTTCATTCAATTGCGCTTCAAGCTCTACCATTACCTTCAGGGTTGATTGTGCTTCTAAACCCAAGTCGATCGATTCGTTCTTTTGGCGGTAATTATTTAGTACGTCTTCATAACCAGTTAGCTCAGATTTAATGCCCGGAAGGTGACTTTCTAGAAAAGAGAGACTCTTCTCTGCTTCTGCTGAATTACGCTTCACATTTTGTAAGAAGTAGATCTGACTAATGTGATTGAGGATTTCAGAGATCTGTTGCTTGTTTTCACCTTCAAAGCTCAGCTTCAAAATGCCGGTTTGCTTACCTTGCTCAGACAATGATAAAGACTTCTTCAACCATTCGATCGCTTCTAGTCGGCTACGTTGACTAATAGAGAATTCAAAATCGTTGTGTGATTCAAAACCTGCCACAAACAAGCTGTAGTCGTCGGCTGTTGCTAGCTCACCCACTTTGCCTTTTAAGATAACTCGCTCATCGTCACGAACCAGTTGGTAAGTGCCCTGCTCGGCATCGAGAATTTGAATGGTGTGTTCGTAACCGCTCGCATAGCTTGGCAAAGTAAAGCGGCTCACTGCGATGTGGTTGATGTCGCCTGTTAAGCGAGCAAAGCCTTTGCCGACGATAGGTGCGTAGTTCGGTGATGTCACCGTCGTGAGGTTAAACTTATCGACCGTTTCGCCCAAGATCATACGAGATTTGATGATCTCAACTTCGGTGGTTGCCGATGACTCTTGCGAGAATAGTTCGCCCATATCGCCGACCATAGAAGATATACCGCCAGAGCTCTTCTCTTCAATTTGAATCAACGCGTCGGCTTTGTATATCGGCGTTGAAAGCAATGCAAACGCAATACCAAACACAGCAAAAGCAAATGTGGTCAGCATGATTAGCCATTTAGCGTCCAGCAGAATGCCAAGCAGTTTTCCTAAATCTATCTCATCAGAGTTATCTGTATGCGATTGCTGAGAGGGTTGTGTTGTCATTTGTTTGCTACTTCCTAAATTATTGCTATTTAAGAGACGATATATACGCTCCGCGTACTTCTCTTTTATATGATTCTGTTGGTGGCTATGCAACATAGCTTAACTGAAGATTTTCTCTATCAATTACAGCTTTTTTGCCCAAGCTTGTGCCGCTTCGTCAATCAGCTTATAAGCGTGTTCAAACGCTTCACGGCTTTGACGGTAAGGGTCAGGAATGTCTTTTTGGCCAATCCACTGACCGAACAGCATGGTTTTACCGCGTGCCTCTGGCGATATTTGAGTAAGCGCCTCCATATGGCCCTTCTCCATCACCAAGATCAAGTCATACTGCGCACAAAGCTGTGGTGTAACTTGCTGCGATTGGTGATTTTCAACATCGACCCCGTTTTCTGCAGCGATCAAAATCGCCGTGTCGTCTGCAGGCTTACCGATTAAACGGCTTTTCTCGGCCGCGATACCGGCAGAGGCCACTTCTTTGTTAGGCAGCAAGTTTTGTAAAACTCGCTCTCCAGTCGGGGAACGACAAATGTTGCCCACGCATACGACTAAAATTTTATTAAACATAATGGTCTCTAATTGTATTGGGCTTATAAACTGGGTTTACTTTTAGATGTAAAAATCAGGTTACACGTACAATGCAACCTGATGATTAATTAGGGTTTATTACAAACCAGGGCTTATTACCAATTACGAACGCGCAACATACCTTCGGTTAGGTTGTTAAATCCATTGATGGTTGGAAGCAACTGACCGATTACACGGTTCCAACGGCTGATTGGTGCGGCCGTTACGTAAACAATGTCGTAAGGCTTTAAATCAAATTCGGTGCCAATCACTAAGGCTGACGCATCTTCGATGTCCAGTTGGTAAATATCCGCCATGCGCTCTGATTTATCATCAGAAGTTCGGATCACAAACACACCGGTTGCATCGGCGGTAAGTTCATTAATACCACCTACGTTACTGAGTGCTTCGGTTAGGCTCATTCCTACGCGATCAATCTTTAATAACTTAGGCTCTTTCACTTCCCCCATCACAAACACTTTCTGATTATCGTTACGAGGTACGTGAACAATATCACCCGCTTGCAATAAGCGGTTTTGGGTTAGGTCACCACGTTGCATTAAACCGTAGAGCGAAAGATTTTCTTCCACGCCATTGCGGGTTAATGAAACATTACGCCAATCAGCATCTTCAGACAAACCACCAGAACGGTTCACGGCATCCAATAATGTTAATGGGATATTGGTGATTGGCTGCTGGCCAGGGTTAGACACTTCGCCAGTAATGTAGGTTTTCTTAGAGCGGAAGGCCGCGACGTTAACGTCAACTTGAGGGCTTTCGATGTATTTCGCCAAACGTGTCGCTATATCAGAACGAATTTCACGGACCGTTTTTCCTGCCACTTCGACTGTACCAATGTACGGGTAGAAGATGGTGCCGTCAGCATGAACCCAGTTACCGGCTTCGGTACTACTACGGTAAGAGCCCGCAGGAATCGTCAATTCAGGGTGGTCCCAAATCGTGATGTTTAAGATATCGCCCACACCGACTTTGTATTCATACTTTGCGATGTCTAGGTCGAGTTCAGGGTTGGCTTGTGACACCGACAATGTACCCGTCTGGTAAGTCGATACTAGCTGCGCCGTCAGCGGATACACATTCACTACTTCAGAAATATCAGACTCTTGTTGTTCCTCAGAAGGCTGAATCACATTCTTGCCACCGGTAGACAGGTGAGTACCTGGAGTCGTACACCCTACAAGCAATGCAGGTATAAGCGCGAAAAGGAGACGATTTTTATTGATCTTCATGTTAACCAAGTAATAGAGGTGGAATGTGTTGTGATACCCAAAAGGACACCAAAGGAAGTTAAGCGCGTAATTTTATCAGCTATGCAGCTTAAAATAGTGCTTACGTGAACAAATAATAAGATCTAACTCTCATTTATCATCGAAAAATCAAGATGCTACCGCCCCTTGATAGTCCGCAACACCACACTGCGTAGTTATCCCAAAACGCAGCAAAAACGATGCTTGCATCCGGTCATTTTAATCCGTAAACATTATCCACAAATTGTGGTTATTATCAACCTAGTTGAATGGTTTAGGAGCAGATTCGGGATACGAGTGAACGAGATACGAAAAGCCTAATGGCAGATTCGGGATGCGAGTGAACGAGATGCGAAAAGCCTAATGGTAGATTCGGGATGAGAGTGAACGAGATGCGAAGAGCCTAAGGGCAGATTCGGGATGCGAGTGAACGAGATGCGAAGAGCCTAAGGGCAGATTCGGGATGCGAGTGAACGAGATGCGAAAAGATAAGAGCAGTATCGAGATTCGGGTAAACGGGATTCGAGTGAACGAAGAGCTAAGAGCAAGAGCAAGAGCAAAAAAAGAGCCAACACATGAGGTGCTGGCTCTTAGATTTAAATGTTACGCTGAATTATTTTACTGCTTCTAAATATTTTAGGAAGCGTTGCGTAAGCGCTGTCGGTTTTCATAGTAGTAACTTGCGCCGATGCGGTTACGGTTAAAGTACTGTCTTTCAATGTTGTGTTGCAAGCCAGTATCGACACCTAAGCCTGTGCCTAGATTATTGTGAGTATCACCAACGCGAGTTTGAAGTGCGTATACAAACTGGTCGATACCACGTAATTGAACGTAGTCAGGGCTCATATCACGCCATAGTGTCAGCGGAATCGCGATAGAAAGCGTCACAAAATCTTCGGCTTCACTGCTGCCTACTGCTTTTGTGGTCTGGTATGACGCATCAACTCTTACATCACCCAACCAGTGGCTGGTTGTCACACGTACCCCTTCATCGCCTTTCCAAAATTGACCTGCTTGCACTTTACCTTGCCAGTTCCAGTCCGGTCTTGAGTAGGTGTAGTGGCCAATCATAGGGGTCGCATCTAAGATAGCTTTCCCTCTTGAGTCGTACTTATCTTGAGCAGAAAAGTTCGCGTATTCAGCTCCTAGAATGTGACGACCACTATTGTTCGCATACTGCGTTTCATTCAAAAATCCTAAGAAGTTTCCGTAAACCTGACCGAATGAGAACTGAGTCGTGAGGTTGTAAGGCAATTGGAATGCTTGGTGGAAAAGAACCCTATCGACTTCGTTTTCAAACCCGTTATCACCCCATATTTCGCCGTCTTCAAAGTCATCACTTTCGGCCAGTGGCATTACGTGTCGAACATCCAAAGCTGCACCTTTCCACAGAGGTGTGTATAAGTTAGTAGCAAGCGCTAAAGAGTAGTCAAACACACCGTATTCTGTTGCGGTGTTGTGATACAAAGCTGGAGATACAATCACCTGCGTACGTCCAAATCCCGAACGAGCGGCCTCTTTATCAAATTCCGCCTTTGCATAACTCTTTTTCACATCTGAAGTACGAACAAGAAGTGTTTTGCAAGGTTCACCCGTTTTTACAAACTCACGGTAACATGGCGCATTGGTGATCACTTCCATCATCGGAATGTCATTCACCAAGTTAAACAGGCGAATGTTTTGTTGTTGGTAGTTTTTAACCCCCAGGCCTTGAAGCATACCTTCTCCCACGTAGGAAGAGATAATACCCAACGCGACACCAACGCCATCAACTTGGTTACGATTATAACGTCGGTTTTCCAGTGCTACGTTTAAACCAATATCATCAGCCGAAATTCTAACGTTAAGAAAGCCTTCATCAACCAGTGCTTTTTTAAGTTGAACCATACCAGCAAATTTATGATGCGCTTGTTCTACTGCGATCTTGTCTTCTAGGGTTAACTCATTCACTCGACGAGACTCAGAGAAGCCCATTAAAGGAGTAGATGCAGCTACCGACCAAATATCTATATCGGCATTACCACTGGTATAAAACTGGTATTGAAAAGATAACTGCGTATCCAGTGGTAAGTAGTGTTCTGGTGTAAATACCTTAAGGCCAGCATTGAATTGGTGAGAGTCGTGTTCTGCAATCAGCTGAACAAAATCCAACGGCTGATATTCTAAGCTGGCAAAGGGCCCGTTCAGAACGCCATGGCTCACTTCTGATTTACCGTAACCGGCGCTAAACCTTGCAGGGACAAAGTCAGGTTCAAAATCGGCTACTGCATAGTAGGTTTCAAAGTTGCTGGCTGCGCCACCAAAATCTTGAACACCTATCGCCAAATCGAACCCTGTCCAATCTTTAACGAAAGGAAGTTGGTATTTAAACGATGCCGACAAATCACGAATACCGTTACCACAATTAGGATTGTAGTTCGGTACATTTTTGTAGAGGTGACAGTCATAAGTTTTTGTGACAATTCTGCCCGCTGCTTCAAAACCATCGAATAAGCCAACGCTGAATAATATGTTATCTAACTCACTGGTTTTGCCCTTGTATGGCACGCCTTGGCCGTAAAGGTAAGAGATGTCGCCAGTGTCCATCACTTGAGCGTTGGGCACAATGATTGCGCCGGTATAACTTTGGGACGACATCAAGTTATCGACGGCGTAGGCATTAGAAGCGATCGCTAATGCGCTAAGAGAAGCTATGAGAGATGCGCTTTTAGAATAACTGAATATTTTCATTGGGATACAATAGGTTTTAACCGTATTTGACAGTGACTATGTTAGATAGTGGCCGTGTTTATTAGTAACAGTGCTTGAAAGTGACTATGTTTAATCGCGACAGAGTTTAATGGTGACTGTGCTCGATATTAATAGCATGCAAAAAAGGCACCGAGTGGTGCCTTTTATTAATGATGCTTAAATTAGCCGCCAGTACCACCGCCGTTACCGCCACCGCCAGTACCGCCAGTACCGCCAGTACCGCCAGTACCACCAGTACCGCCAGTTGGTGGCTTAGTGCCTTCATCTGGGTCTGGAACCGGTTCTGAATCTTTTGGCGGTGGAAGAGTACCTACATTATTAGGGTCTTTAACTGCTTCTTCAATTAACGTTGGGTCTTCAGTCAGATCTAGATAAATCTCACCACCACCCGGCGCTGTAGGGTAATCAGGGTAGCTTATAAGAACTTTTTCAGTGATTGCAACCGCTGCGTCAGACAACTCTGTTGCTGATGCATTCGGGCTTACGACAAGTACGTCTGATAGTACCGCTGCGGTTGCTGACACTAGGCTAGCTTCAGATGCAGGAAGGTCTTCAATAATTTCTTGCGTGCGACGCAGGAAGTCAGCAACACTAGTAGCACGACCATTGTTTACTAGGTAGCCCAAGCCAAGATCGTTAAGAATCTGTTCACCAATCGACTCATCATAAGATTGACCATCTAGCTCTTTCTCAATCAGTGTTGAGATTGGAGAAGATGTCACAAGGTCGTCGTAGTTCGCTAGGCCTTTAGGGAACTTGTAGCTCACCTTACTCATGTCTTTGCCGTTAGAAACGTCAACTGCATCCGCTGTTGCAGCGTAAGCAAACGAACAAGTTTCAGGGTAGTTAAGAACGGTAAGCTCAGTAACTTCAGAAACACCGTAGTAGTTTGTTTCTTCAAGAGAACCCTTTGTACCATCGTCACAGCTGAATGTGCCTTTCATACCCATAACTGCAGGGTCGAATGCCGTAATATTACGATACGCTTGTTCAGGCGGAACGCTGTTGTCATTATCGCTACCACAGCCCCCAAGAATCGCACCAACGACTGATAACGCTAAGATTTTATATTTCACAATTTATCCCTACAAATGATTAAAAGCTATGAGACAAGGCAACATTAAATGAATCGATGTTAACACCACCAATACCATCATAGAATTGATACTCTAAGCCAATCTTCATTGATGGTGTAATCGAGTATTCAGAACCGAAAGCGATTGTTGGAATCACGCCAGAATCATCAGATTCCACGCCAGGGCCGTTTGCGTTCCAGTCATAAATAGCGAAGCCACCTTTAGCATATAACGCTAGACTATCGTTTATGTTACCAGAGGCTTTAAGTAGCACGTCAAAGGTGCTTGCATCGTAACTACCACCGGCAATATCTTTAAGGTTATATTCACCAAGATAGTTGTAGCTGCCTTCTATAGACAAGGTGTCCAATAATTGATAACCCACAAACAAACCGTAAGATGTGTCTGAGTCGTCAATAGCCGTACGGCTCTCTACTAATGGTGCAAAGTTATCGGCAGTTACACTACCGACTTTAGCGCCTACGTATAAATTTTCAGCTCCAACAGCTGTTGCTGATAGCAACAACAAAGGTGAAACCCTAGCTAACCACTGCATTTTCATATAATTATATCTTCCATATTTCAAACTGAACTGAGGCTGATTTTCCTAGCAAATCTAAGCGATAGTCTAATCAGTTTTTGTATGAAAGCCCAAAAAGCAGACACTCATACACGCCATTCCGTACCAAAGCTACTGACGCAATTGCACAATATTGCATGCTGAAGCTAGAAGCTACAGACAGGTCAATACTGTACTTTTTGAATTTCGCCAGATTTATCAATGCTGTTTAACAAGCACAAAGAACTTAAGAGTAGCTTGCTTTGTATGCAGCAAGCGAGCAGCTAGCATAATCTTTTCGTATGACACTACAAAAATGGTACTCAGAAGGTACCAACACCAGAAAATTGCTGCTTTGCTTTCAATATCCAACCAAAACCATCTAATCAATGATAGATAGCCTAAAAAGGAATTACTCTGATTAAACAACTAATTGAGCATTATGATAGGTAATTACCGCTATCAAGTAAATGTATAATTAATAAACGCACCACAACGATTCAAAAAAAAGTCAGGATTGCGTCAGAAAGGGGTAAAAAGATGAATGGAGAAAATTTGAACGCGGTCGCCCGCACTTTCGCTTAATGCTGGTTTAGTGATGTACGGAGGTTGGTATCTCATTCTATGTGTTAAGGAGAAGCAACCCTAACCCGCCAAACGTTAGGTATCAGTATTTGGATTGAGTTACGACAGCCATTCGTTGTGCAGGCCGTAGCTCAGGGGATTGTATGTAAGGGGGAATAAAAAATGGCTAGTGTGAGACACTAGCCATTGAATGGAAGTTAATCTTCTTTTCTAAATGCAAATCTTATCAGCACAAAGCCCGCTCCGAAAAGCACACCGATGAAGGAACCAAAGAGAACAATCAGCACTCGTTTGGGTTTATCTCGAGTAATAGGTTGCTCGACATTCTCTAAAAAACGAAACGTTTGAAACCCAACAGTACGATCAATGTCTAGGTTATTAAGCATGGTTAGCTTTGCGTTAATTCCCTGAAGGCGAGGCTCTATGACACTTAAATTTTTGACTGATTCTAGAGCTTTCACTTTAGCATCTAATCCTTTAGCGCCTAAATCAATACTAAACAACTCTTTCTCATTACCAGTTTGAATTGGCCTCTCGACGCCTGCGGACTTAGCAATTTGAGCTGCATACTTTGCTCGTGCGGTTTCAACTAACAGTTGATTGCTTGCCTGGCTTTCTAAAATTCTTTTTTGTTGCACCAACTCGTTTCGTTTGCCGTTCACGATAGCCTGCAAGTTATTAAATGCATCTTCATGAACGTTTAACTCTGTAGCCAAAATGTAAGCTGTTAACAGATCGAAACTACTTTCCTTAGTCAGTGTTTGGAAATTAATAGTGTATGGTGAATTCGGCCCTTTATTATCAGCTGTAAAAGCTGAGATCTTGTTAAACCATTCAGCATGAAAAGCTCTAGCCTCATCAACGCTCATATCAGAACTACCAACAGCCATAGAGCTTTTAAACTCTTGGAATTCGGCACTGTTATCTAAAAAAGCTCTCTTATTATTAGTTGAATTAAAAGCATTTATAAACCGTTGGAACAACACTTTAGAATCAACCAAACTATCTAGCTCTTTGCTAACAAGGACGGTTCCATCTTCTTGATATATATTAAAAACAGGTTGAAATTGCCTTACCTGTTGCTGATATGCAGCTAGGTTTTGAGGTTGAGCTTTTGTTATTTTAGCACTAGAAGACCACCATTCTTGAGCTAACAGTGCAAAGGCAATACTACTAGCTGTGAAAAATGCAGTGATCAAAATTATTATTAGTTTCCCATCCCATAGCGCTTTAAAAAGTTCTCGCAGATCAATTTCATCATTTGCGCTATACACTGGAGGATTTTCTGGGGAGTAAGGCTGTGGTTGGCTATGTTTTTTCAATGTGAGTCTCTCAAAACATCTAAATTAATAACTGCAAATGCTATCACACCATATAGTGTTAGTATTGTGTGATTTGTAAACTTTTGAAAGCGGTCTTCAGGCTGCTAACAATTCAACATACGCAAACAACTCTCTAGCGCCAGTGCGTATTAAGCGTAAACAGCGCAAGTTCTTGTGATTCTACAAAACCTTATTCTCAATCGCCAAAAACATATATGATTCATGTCAGTTTTGCTCATCTCATTAGTAACGATTCCCATTTGACTCCATGTCCTAGTTACTTAAGTGACCTAAAGAAACTCATGGGCAGACTGAGTGAAAGTATAAAAGGACATCACTTCGTTCGAAAAAACAGACAGCCGGTTGGGAGCAATTAGACGTAAATGAAAATCTACATACCATAGAGAAAGATCACGTAGATCATCCTCCCTTCTTTCAACTCGATAATAAATACACTAAAATATCCTCAAATACACTATTAGGCTAAATCGTGCTCATCTCATTTATTGATCTCTCTTTTCTTTTTTTGTTTTCTCTAGCCACCACTTTTACCCTGCGTAAATTTGCAAAAAAAATAGGATTAGTTGACAAACCAAATGCTCGTAAACTGCATGATGGAGCTATTCCCTTGGTCGGTGGAGTATCTATTTGTATTTCCATCCTATACTTCTTATTCAATAATCCGGAAATTTTGCCAAATGCAGAACTCTACGCCGCATGTGTACTGATACTTGTTGGTATTGGCGTTTTGGATGACAAATACGACATCAGCTTTAAGTTACGGTTTGCTGTTCAAGCGGGACTATCTATCATAATGATGGTTGTTGGTGGTATTGAGCTAAATACTATAGGTGATGTCTTCGGTAGCGGCGATGTGATCACCTTGGGCTGGTTTGGATATTTTGTAACCATTCTTGCAGTGGTTGGTGCAATTAATGCTTTCAATATGGTCGACGGGATAGATGGCCTACTCGGTGGATTATCTATTGTCACCTTCGGTGGCCTAGGTATTATGCTTAGCTTTGATGGACAGGCAAATTTAGCCTACATTTGCCTGGTATTAGTCGTTGCTATTATCCCATATATATTGCTTAACCTGGGTGCCTTTGGTCGAAAAAGAAAAGTGTTTATGGGGGATGCAGGAAGCATGCTGATTGGCTTTACTGTAATTTGGCTATTATTGCTCTCGAGTCAAAACGGAAGTGCGCCCCCACTACGTCCAGTTACTGCTCTATGGTTAATTGCTGTCCCTCTAATGGATATGGCGGCTATTATGATTCGTAGAGTAAGAAGAGGTGACTCACCTTTTCATCCCGACCGTGAACATTTACACCACATTTTCCAGCGTTTGGGGTTAAGCTCAACACAAACACTTATTGTTATTTGTAGTATTGCAACTCTTTACGTGATGATAGGCATTTCTGCTGAAATGTTAAACATTCCAGAATATATCATGTTCTATGCTTTTATCGTCTGCTTTGCTATTTACCTCATGATATTAAGTAATATCTGGAAAATAACTTCGTCTATCAGAAAGTCTTTCCCCAAACAAAATACAGAAGTGAAGCCAAAATAAACCTGCCTTATGAACACGATAGTAAAGTATGGATATGGTTTTATTAGCACCAAGTTGATTGAGATGATAGCTCTTCACATGATCAACATTGATAAGTTGACTTACAATAAGCCCTAGAACCTCTTGAACATCATGGCCTAGACACAGAGCTCCTTATAACTAATCGAACTTATAAAGAACTGTGCTAAGGCTTTATGAACTAAGAAATTATAGAAACGTATTGCTGTCAATCCAACCTATGTATCTTAGCCAAGAACGTTGGTTCACTAGGAATAAACTGGGTACTAACTCCTACAATGTAGAGGTTTGCAAAGTAATTATGTGACTTCTATATTGGACTGTCGAATACTCGGCTTAACAGAGCATATGTAAACCGAGTCGTTTTGATCATTGGAACGAAGCATACCTACTGAGGGGCTACTTATTGTAGAACTCACGGTACCACTGAATAAACTCAGCGACTCCTTCTTTTACGGATACCTTCGGCATGTAACCCGTAGCAGTAAACAAATCTTGAGTATCGGCGTAGGTTTGATAGACGTCGCCAGACTGCATTTCACGAAAGTTTTTCTTCGCTTCCATACCCAGTCCGTCTTCAATAGCTTTTACAAAATCCATCAAATTGATTGGCGAGCCGTGGCCAATGTTATACACCGCATAAGGGGAAGAACTGGTTGCTGGCGTCCCTGCTTCGACCGTCCACTCATTATCACGTGTTGGCACTACATCGGCAATGCGTATCACACCTTCAACAATATCGTTTACGTGAGTAAAATCACGCCACATATCACCGTTGTTGTTAATATCGATAGTGTCACCATCCAGAATTTTCTTAGTGAAGATAAACGGTGCCATATCTGGACGGCCCCATGAACCATAAACCGTAAAGAAACGTAAGCCTGTGGTCGGGATATCGTATAGGTGAGAGTAGCTGTGTGCCATAAGCTCATTCGACTTCTTGGTCGCAGCATACAGTGAAACGGGGTGATCGACTGAATCCGACGTTGCAAACGGTGTTTTAGTATTCAAGCCGTATACTGAGCTCGAAGAGGCATACACCAAATGCTTCACTTTATTGTGACGACACCCTTCAAGAATGTTTAAGTGCCCTATTAAGTTAGAATCGGCATAAGCGTGTGGGTTTTCAATAGAATAGCGAACGCCCGCTTGTGCAGCCAAATGGATTACTTGGTCAAATTGCTCCGCTTCAAACAAACTCGTGACGCCATCGCGATCGGCAATGTCTAACCGAACCAATCTAAAATTAGCATGTTGGATGCGTGCTAGACGCGCTTCTTTCAAAGCGACATCGTAGTAGTCATTCAGGTTATCGACACCGACAACCTGATGGCCTTGAGTTGTTAACTTCTCTATCACGGCACTTCCAATAAAACCTGCAGCGCCCGTTATCAAATATTTCACTTATTACTCCTTAATTTGAACTGAATAGTTCGCATATGTACATACTGTCTTTTACATCAGCTACCTTAAGCAATACGATTTGAGACGGTCACATTACCTTTGAAGAAAACAGGTCAAAACAGGTGAGTACTAATGAACGGAGAAACTTTTCCTTCAGCTCAATTTTAATGCAGATCTATCTATGTGTTTACGTAATTATTTTCTTATTTATTTGATTATGCCTAAATATTGGTAGAGAAAAACCCTCTAATTAAGGTAGATTTAAAACTCAAAGACATGAATATTCCTAACAGATACGATCTCAAGTACGATGCTTATATTTAGTCAGTAAGAATCTAAAAACACTACTTAAATGCCAGTAAAAATGCTTAGAAAATAATTTCCTATTAGCATGTTCAGCTAAATGCAATGCCTTTAAGTCAGGATAAAAAATTACCGATTCACCTAAAATATGGCTTCTAAAACAAATATCAATATCTTCACAATACATAAAGTATCGCTCATCAAAACCATCTAACTTTTTATAATGCTCGGCTTCAAATGCTAAGAAGGAGCCAGCGGCCCAGTCTACCTTACAAGTATCATCGATATTACTCTTATTTATGATGGAGTCATTACCCAACCCTAAAAAAGAGCTTATATAGTTTGTAAGCGAAGGAAAAGAACGAACAGAATTATCATAGATAGTAAAGCCTTCATCTTTGTATAAGTTTAGGCAAGCGACCTTGTTCTTATTCAATGTCATACGTTTGACCAGTGACAAAATCGTATCATGTTGCACAGAGACGTCGGGATTGACCACCAAGAAATAATCTCCACTGGATAGGTTTAAGCTATCTATACAGTATCGATATATAATATTATTGTTCTCTCCAAAACCAAGATTGTATTCTTTCTCATTATTAATCCAATGAACTTGTGATTTCGATGATAACTCTGAGAAGTCGTCACCGGGTTTATTGCTTTTTATCACAACATTGAAATTTTCAGATAGATTATCTAGTGATTTCAAATTTTTAATAATGTGCTCGTGTCCGTGTGATACGACTGAGATAACTACTTTCATCAATTCTCCATTAATTTACTGGGTTTCTTATTTTATCTCCAACCTCTTTATAGTAACAAACCGATAACACAAAGAGTGGAAGATATAATATAATATACCGCACACCAGTTAATGGTGATACTAACAAAATAGCGAAGCTACAGAATAAAAAGCCACCGAACTTATTGTAATACCAAAAATTCTTCCCCTTAAACAAAAAATTAATATTTTTTAAAAAATAAATTATATAAGGAAGACTAAAAATTGCCATAAAGTTACCGCCTGCAATAAATCGAGGGTAAGCAACCAACTCCAAACAGTATTGAATGAACTTAAGCGGTAGAAATAATAAACTTCCTAGAAAAAACGTTTTCTCATTAATAAGTTTAATATAAAGAAGAGACCTACTAGGCAATTGATATGACGAACCTACAACATACTCAAATAGAAAAGCCGACATTAACGATATCACGATAAGAACAAGAATAAATCTATTTGCATACGAAAAATTTGATATGTGAGTAATAAAAACAATAGGTAATAAAAAAGCAAACTGAACACGAATAAATAAAGTCATAAAAGTGACTATAAGTACAAAGAACAATAAACTTTGTCTTAAATAACAGATCAATAGTAGGTAAAGAGCTAAAATATGGATAACGTCTTTATTGATTAGTTGAGAAAGGTATATTAATGGTAAGTTCAAGAACGCATAAAACATCACCTTCTTATTATTAAAAAACCTAACAACTATATAAAAATGGCACACAAAGATCGCGACAATTAAAATCAAATTAGAAAATAATGCAAGATTTTCTATGGGCAAAAATCCCAGTGTTAACTTATCTATAAAAAAATAAAATAAAGCAATACCTGTAATATTATCGAAGATTCGTTCATTACCAGAAAGAACATCAATGATAAAGTTACTATTACTTTCAATAAATAGTAAGCGTTCAAAATATACAAGGTGGTCGTGTATATTAGCTATATTATTATATGGATTATCAGGAGTGTATAGTTCATAAACTGGTTCTAAAAAGAAATTATAATAAGCACAGACTAAGGCTATAAATAACACAACACTTAACAAATAAACATACACGTCAGTCAACTTAACCTTCGTTGACGCGTTCTGGACAGGTTTCCACACAATTAACCCCCTAAATTCTATCTATTGAATAGAAGCCATAACTTAAATTTTGTTTTTATTTTTATTCTAAAAATGCTTCTAACCTTATAACAAAAATCAGATTTAAACAAACCTAAAATTCGAATCAATACAGGTTCCATCGGAAGTGAATTATATTCAGAAATAGTTTTTAACGCCAGCAGCTGTGTATATCTAACACCTTTGTCGCCTGTAGTTGCCAAATTTTTAATCTTATTCAACTTTTCAACAATAGTGCTATCCGTTGCCCCAACAACATTGCTATTATGTTGTCGATAAAGCGTCGTTGCTGAGTATGTGAACCCTACTTTCCCAAAAGTATTTGCAACCAATAATAACCACCAATCATGCATAGCTATATCTTTAGGAAATGGCAGAGATAAATTAAGCAACTCTCTGTTAACAATCATAGCGCAGCCTGGAGAGACATTTTGAAAGATTAAATCTGCTTTATTGTTAATTAAATTTGGATCTAACCCTTGATATTCCCAGAAAGAATTACATATTACATTTCCAATTTCATCAATAACTATAAGGTCAGAGAAAAAGAGACATGGCATACTATTACTTTCAGTAGATTTGATACCATTTAGTAATACCTCAATTTTATCTTTCGTCCATAGATCGTCCTGATCAGATAAAATTACATATTTTGACTCAGTTAGACATAAAGCATTTTGAAAGTTATTGATAACCCCTTTACCGCCTTGATTATTAACTAAGATTAAACGTTCATCGCTAAAACCTTCAACAATCGACACGGTTTTATCTGAAGAGTTATCGTCACTAACAATAATCTTGTTAACACATTCATTAAACAGTGTGTTCGAAAAGATACTTTCAATCTGTTCCTTAATATACCGCTCACCATTATAAGACGCTATTACTATATCTACTTTACTCATGTATACCCTTGTCAAGTTTTGAAAGTCTAGCGATAATGTTGATAAATCTAACTGTATATTTCATTGCTGAATTTCGGTGATTATGTGGTCGATACTCAAAATAGGTATTAACAAAGCGAGCGTCATGTCTACCTAAAGATGTTATAGATACGCATTCTTTAAAACAGCAATACGTTAATGACAACTGATCCCTTGAAACTTTTGTAGTAAGTTCATTAAACCAAGATGCAGCAACGTTAGTCATAGGCAAAGTGTTGTGTTTTCTAAAAATAATATTCCCCTCATAAAGAGCATCACTTTTAAACCCTTCCCTTTTATAGCCTTTCATTTGCTCGTTAATTTTGTAAAAGTAATCATAGCCAACAGTTTTTAAAACCTCAGCTTCATCATATACACAGTTTCTTTCTGGGTGGTTATATAAAGCAATTTCATTGTCTAACAGAGCATCGTCAAATAAACTATTGATATCTGATATTATAGTTATATTACCATCTATATATAGAGACTCATCATATTCTGGGAATAACAAATGAGGATTAATTTTATAGTACCTGTTAAATAAATGACCAGTATAACCACTATCACTGATTACCAATAATTTCCAACCACTGGGTATGTTAATCTCGGAGTCACTAACTATATAGAAATCTATGCCGCTTTCATTTTTAACTTCCGTTAACTTATCATAATTACCGGAAATTACTGTATACACAACTCTGCGTTTCATACTGACAAACCTGCCTTAAAATTCAACTTATCACCATAATAGAGATCATATTTATAATCAGAGAATTGTCCCATTCCAGAGGTTGGGTGGAAAGTAACTTCGCCAAAATATATCTTATTATTCAAAGTATAGAAGTCGACTCTTACAAATGGAAATTCCGCTGCTATCTCTTCAGCTAGATATACTAATTTCTCTAGATTTTTCGGTTTCTCAATTATCGCTCCTTTAGGGATATCGCTAGGCCAGTCAAAGTCCAAAGGGAGCCATTCTCGAGAATAGTTATTTCTTAAATGTGTCTTCTCTTTATTTGAATCAACGTGTATTATCTCAACATTGCCGTGAATACAGCTAAACTTTATATCACTAGGGATCTTTCCATTTTCATCTATCAGTAACTTTTCTATAAATATCTTCCTCTCAATACTTTTATACTGATATTCTTTATTATACTTAGTATAATCGAGCAGGAGCCACTTTCTGCATTCCGATTTAAGATTTTCTATATCAATATTGTGTCTATTCCATACTATTTTGTATGTTCCACTAGTATGATTAGCTTTGATAATGAAAGGAAATTCAGGTAAATCATCTATAGTCAAAGAATCAATATCTAAAACCTCTTTCACCACAGGAACTAAGTATTCATCACCAATTTTTTCTGATATGTATTCCCTTACTGCCAATTTATCCGCGCACATTGTGAGTTTTTCATTTACTAAATTTAATTTAGACCATTGAAGTTTCTCATTCAATGTTCTAGGCGTGTTCAAGTTAAGCGGATAGCCTAGTGCTTTGTAGAAAACAATTTTAATAAAATGTTCATCTCTAAGTTGCGTAGCCATTACATTCAAAATAAGAGATTTAATCTTCTTAGAAACTTTAGTAAAAAAACCATCTCTATAGATATTAATAAGCCTTATCGCAGACTTAATTTTGTATTCGAAGGAGTACATTTTTTGATTTAGGCGCGGTAGAATATACGATTCTAGACTCAAATATTCCCCTTGGTTAATAGCCTTACAAGTCTCAACTTTCAAATCATCACGACTGGTATATGTAATATCTACGATTAAGCCACGCATTTGATGAGGCAACTGCTTTTTTGTTATCTCCTGACCACCTAAATCATACTTTATCTCAGGGAAATATAAGTTACCTAATGAGTAATAAACATGAGTATTATCAATCATTTCCCACGGTTGTATAATATGAGGATGGTGCCCAATTATCACATCAACATCTGTTTTTGCTATTTTCTTTGCTATCTCTCGAACATCCGGCGTCGGTAAGTCTATATCCTCTAATCCCCAGTGCACTGAAACTATTATGACGTAGTCAGGATGCTTTTCTCTTAACTCTATTAACTCAGCATAATTGACGGGCTTAGGACCATAGAAAAAGCTATCGCAGTGTAGTTTATTACCAGTAAGATCTGCACTTCTATCAGTATATGCGACATTGATAACTTTTCTACCACTATCAATTACAATATGGTTCGTATCACCATCAACTCCACAACCGAATATGCTAAGACCAGATACAATTAAATGATCCATTGTAAATTTAGCAGACTCAAGACCAAAGTCATTAATATGATTGTTACTTAAATTAACTAAATATGGTGAAACCTCTTTTAAAATAGAGACCGTTTCAGAGTCAGAGTGAAGGCATACCTTATCCTTTATTTTTTTGTGTTCTCTTAATACAAAAGGAGACTCTAAATTAACAACACAATTTTCAGACGTGATATTTTTTAACATGCCGATATTTTCTTCGGAGATGCCCTGTAAAACTAGATCACCGGTATATCTTAAATTATTTTTTTTCATTTTAAAATTCTTAATAGTTATGACTACCCAAGATTAAGTACTGAGAAATAAGTGCCAGAGATAAAATAAAAGTTATTCCAATAAACCACATTCGATTATACTTAATATCTAACATTTTTTCAGTATAATACCAAGAAGCAACAACTAGAGTTATATTAGAAAAGATAGAAGATACGACAGCGCCTACCAAACCTATTATTGGTAGAAGAATAATAAGACTGGCTAAAGAGGTTAAAGTAGCTATCGCATAAGTATAAGAAATATATTTCGTTTGATTTTTAACTTTTGGGCCAATGTCTACAATTTCTTTAACAATCAATAGCACATTTGCAAATGCAAATCCCGCAATTAATTTTGTTGCTGGCTCGTATTCATTAGAACTTAGTATAGATTGAAGAGGACTAGCTAATAATGTAAAAATAATAACTAAAATCGCAATAGCAACTAGAAGATATTTAAATACATTCTCGATCTCTCTTAAAGTTTGTTTTTGAGTAAAATCTTTTTTGAATACATAAGGCCCCCAAGACATAACAAAAGCTTGGTGTATTAGCATTGATATTGATGCAATCTTAATCGCAACAGATAAAATACCGACCTCCGTTGAAGAGAGGAAAATTAGCACTAGAACTCGGTTAGAGTAAATATTAGCAAAACTCAATATTCTTGCAGGAACCTGAGGCAATGCATATTGAAAAATTTCCCGTGCAGTACTCACATTAAAAGATAATTGAGAAACCAATTTGGAGTAAAAAAATCTTAATGAAAATAGGAAGTATACTATTAAACCCAATAATTGTCCCAGAAAGACATGATATATACTAACAGATATATAATGTAGGGCGCCTATTGTATAGATCGCAGAAACAATGACTTGAATAAAGGTTAATACGTTAAATGCAATTAATCTATCACTATTTCTTAATTCAATTTGTATTATAGTATTCACATTAGTTAGCATTATCAAACCAAATAGCAAGTAAATACTTTTTATTACTTCTTTATCTATTCCACCGGTAATATACGTGCTAATTTCCTCTGCAAAAAACATCGCTAACAAAGATGAACAGAGAGAAAAGATAGAAACCAGACACAAACTCACCATCAGGTTGTTTTTACTCTCTTCAGAGTAATAATATCTTTGATAAGCCGTTTCTATTTGTAAAGAACCAAATACTATTAAAAATTGAATAAGTGTTGTTATTAGCTCAATACTACCATACCGCTCAGTAGAGAAGTAAGCGGTATAAATAGGGAGCAATATAAGTGCAACACCTCTACTTGCTACAACACCTAACCCGTAAGTTATTGTATTTTTTATTAATTTATTAAGACTCATTTATAACTTTCAAAAACTGAATTAGCTTGGCACTTTGTAATAAATAATCATGTTCTTTTATTGTTTTTCGACCTTGCTCTGCAACAAGAAGCGCATCTGAATAATTATCAAGAGTATCATTAATAGCATCACAGAACTTTTTCCGACTATCGGGTTCGACAATTATACAATCAATTTTATCTTTAAAGTAATGCCTAATCTCACCAACATTTGTAACGATAGTCGGTGTTCCTGATGCTATATACTCAAGTAATTTACTTGGCATTCCACCTTTAGCTTGTATATTAGATGGGCGCTGTAATACACATAGTTTCGCTTTACAGAAAAACTCCGGTATTTCTGCTCTTTTTAAACTCCCTAAAAATTGAACTCTTCTTTCTAAACCTAATTCAAATATCAATGCTTTGAGGGCTTTGACTTCTTCTTCAGGGCCACTACCTGCAAGTTTTAACACTATTGACTTATTATCAATTTTTGAAAATGTTTTTATAAGGTCCGTTAAGCCATCCTTATTCCCCCCCATAAAACCCGCATAAGCTATATAATCTTGCCTTTGAGACACCTTTACTTTATTGACAATATCAAACACATCTACATTGACAGGATAATAACTATCGAATACTTTATCATGATTGAAATATTGCCTATAGTATTTTGAAAGTGCTTCAGAACATGTAATGAACCCATCAATGTTGCGAATTTTCTTCAGTTCCTTGACGTATATTTCTTTTCCCGCACTCAAGACTTGATTTGGATACTCTGTTCGTTCATAAACAACTTTTTTAGCTCGTTTAGTTACTAATGAGAAAATGAGCGTGGGTATATCTCCGTAAACATATATAACTTCATCTTTTCTAACTGAGAGAGCCAAGATTAAAGCTTTCGATATTAACTTAAACTTATTCACTACTCTTTCAACTATGTTTGTTTTTTTGAAAGAGTCAAGGATCAGCGGGCAATATTTAACACTAATTGATTTGTCAGCTCTAAATGCTTCTAACATCAAGTCAGCCCGGATATTTTGCGCTGACGTTAAACTAGATTGCGTAATAGTGATAATTTTTAGTTTCAACTATATTCTCTCCAAACAACTCGCTTAACATAATCCGTATATGAGTGAACAATACGAACAACTTTGTCAGAGACATTAGGCATCGAGTAATCGTATACCTCTCTCAAAAGGCGTTCTTGACCCACTGGCTGCGACTCTAGAATGGCTAACCCCTGTAAAACACGCTCAGCTTCCAGACCAACCATCATGACAAAGGCCTCTTCCATACCCTCAGGGCGCTCATGAGCCTCACGAAGGTTTAGTGCCGGAAAGTTCATAATGGATGATTCTTCATTTATGGTTCCACTGTCAGACAGCACCGCCTTAGCATTCTTTTGAAGGTTGTTGTAATCGTGGAAACCCAGAGGCTTTAATAACTGGATGTTAGGATGAAATTCTACGCCCTGCGCTTCAATTCGGTTACGAGTTCTCGGGTGAGTTGATACGATAACTGGTAAGTCATACTTCTCTGCAACTTTATTCAAAGTTTCCGCAAGTTTACCTAGTTGCTTTGGTGAATCCACATTTTCTTCACGGTGAGCACTCACCACGAAGAATTGACCTTTTTCTAAACCTAAACGGGATAACACATTCGAACTATCTATTTGATGCATGTAGTAATTTAGCACCTCAAACATTGGGCTGCCGGTTTTGATAATACGATCTGCAGGTATACCTTCAGCAATCAGGTAATCACGAGCAATAGTACTGTAGGTTAAGTTAATATCTGCTGTGTGATCAACAATCTTCCGGTTAGTCTCTTCTGGTACACGCTGGTCGAAGCAACGGTTACCCGCTTCCATATGGAAGATCGGAATCTTGCGGCGCTTCGCTGGAATTGCAGAGATACATGAATTTGTATCACCCAGCACCAGCATTGCGCTAGGCTGTACCTCCTCCAAAACTTGATCAACTTTGATGATCACTTGCCCAATGGTCTCTGCTGCATTCTTACCCGCTGCATTAAGAAAGTAATCTGGCTTGCGAACACCTAAGTCATTGAAGAACACTTCGTTCAATTCATAGTCGTAGTTTTGACCTGTGTGGACCAAGATGTGCTCACAATGTTCGTCTAGTTTTGCTAGTACACGTGACAGTCGGATAATTTCAGGGCGGGTACCCACCACTGACATAACTTTCAATTTGTTCATTCTTATTCTCGTCTCTATTTCAGTGGTTTCCAAATCGTATCAGGCGCTTCTCTGTCGAATATTTCATTCGCCCACAGCATCACTATTAGCTCTTCTTCACCAATATTGGTGATGTCATGACTCCACCCAGGCACCGTTTCAACCACCGTAGCCTCTTCAGAGTTCACCAAAAGTTCGTAACGTTCACCCGTAGCCACGTGCTCAAACTTAAACAGAGCTTCACCTTTAATCACTAAAAATTTCTCATTCTTCGAATGGTGGTAATGACCGCCACGTGTAATGCCTTTATGAGCAGTAAAAAACGAGAATTGACCGGACTCTTTGGTCTTCAGCATTTCGCAAAAGACGCCACGTTCATCACCGTATTTTGGCAACTTATAGTAGAATTTAGATGGCTCGAAGTAACTCAGGTAAGTAGCGTAAAGTGCGCGAGTTAGACCTGTCCCCACATGCTCAGTCACTAAGGTGTCCCGGCTCTCTTTAAACGCTTTAAGCAAATCAGCTACTTCACCTACGGTGGTGTGATACTCCACTGGCACTAGTTTAAAGCCACTTTCTATATCACCTTCAAGTAGTTCGATCAACGCTTGGCAGACATCGTCGATGTACACAAGACTCACTGGCGCACTTGGGTCATGAATATTGATATCAATGCCGTTCACAATGTTGTAGCAAAACGTCGCAACAAAAGAGTTATAGTTTGGACGACACCATTTACCAAAGACATTTGGAAAGCGGTAGATGAAGGCACCAGCTCCAGTATCTTTACCATAATCAGCAACCAAAGCCTCAGCCTGCGCTTTGCTTGCGCCATAGACATTATCTAGGCTCGCTTGAATAGAAGAGCTCAACATAATCCGAGTATTACGACCATTAGCTCTAAGCTCATTAACAACAAATTTAGTGAAATCTGCATTACCCTTGGTGAATTCGGATTCTTCTTTCGGGCGATTAATGCCCGCAAGATGATAAACAAAATCGGCACTTGATAGTGCCTCTTTAATTGTCTCTTCGGATGTATCACGGTCTATCTGTACAATAGAGTCATGTCCTTTTTCCGCCAACATCACACAGAGGTTTTTACCAATAAAACCTTGAGCACCAGTGACTACAATGTTCATTTATACCCCCTCTGGAACAACTGTGCTGCCCGCTTCAATCTCTCGGATGAAGCTTAATTTACGCAGAAGTTCAACCATACCGTCGGTATCTAAACGGTCGGTGTTATGAGAGTTATAATCCTCAACCACAGACAGATCTTTTTCACCTTCATCATTGAATTTCGAGTAGTTCAAATCACGATTGTCTGATGGGATACGATAGTATTCGCCTTGGTCTTGCGCCACGAACATTTCTTCACGACTGCACAATGCTTCATATAGCTTTTCACCATGACGTGTACCAATCACATTAACTGTGTGCTCTGGCTTGTCCGCCACTTTAAGCAACGCATCTACCAGTGTTTCAATTGTTGCAGCTGGTGCCTTTTGAACAAAAATATCACCGTTAGAGCCGTGTTCGAACGCATGAACCACCAAGTCAACAGCGTCGTCTAACGTCATCATAAAACGTGTCATGCTTGGATCTGTGATAGTAATTGGCTCATCGCTAAAGACCTGACGAAGAAACAGTGGAATAACAGAACCACGAGAGGCCATCACGTTACCATAGCGGGTCGCACAGATCGTAGTATTGGTATGCTCTAGATTACGACTTTTTGCCACAATTACCTTCTCCATCATGGCTTTGGAAATGCCCATTGCATTAATTGGGTAAACGGCTTTGTCTGTACTGAGACACACTACACGCTCAACACCATTTGAGATGGCCGCTTCCAAAACATTTTCAGTACCAAGAACGTTAGTCTTTACCGCTTCAAGAGGATAAAACTCACAAGATGGCACTTGTTTTAGAGCAGCTGCATGGTAAATATAATCAACCCCACGCATCGCATTATTGATACTTTGGTAGTCTCGCACATCACCAATGTAAAATTTTAGTTTCGAAGAATTGTAATTCTTACGCATATCATCTTGTTTTTTCTCATCGCGAGAGAATATACGTATTTCTGCAATATCGGTTTTGAGGAAGCGATTGAGAACAGCGTTACCGAAAGAACCTGTGCCACCGGTAATTAATAGTGTTTTTTTTGATAAATCTGTTAGCTTAGTATATGACATATATTCACTCAATTTTATTTTATTTAAGTGGATTAATTTTATTTATAAGAGTACCTTTCTGATCTTTCCCTGACAGCAAAGGAACACCTTGAAATGGCCACTTAATATCTATTGTTTCGTCATCCCACATTAGCGTTTCTTCTGCTGCAGGGTTGTAGTAATCCGTACACTTATATACAAATTCTGCTTCTTCACTCGTCACATAAAAACCATGGGCAAAACCTTCCGGCACCCATAATTGTCGTTTGTTCTCTGCAGATAAATACTCTCCTACCCATTGACCAAACGTCGGTGACCCTTTACGAATATCAACGGCAACATCAAACACTTCACCTGACACCACTCGAACCAACTTACCCTGGGTGTTTTCTGTTTGGTAATGCAAACCTCGCAAAATCCCTTTCTTCGATTTTGAGTGGTTATCTTGCACAAATGGGGTCGGTTTGCCAGTCACCAACTCTTCAAATTGCTTTTGACTCCAGGTTTCCATAAAAAAACCACGTTCATCACCAAACACATTTGGCTCTATAATTTTCACATCTGGAATGCGTGTATCGATTACTTTCATTTTATTGTCCGGTAAACGCTTGAATATTGTTTAAAGCTGCTTGCCAATCACTCGCTTCGATGGAGAAGTTTGCCATAACTTTCTCATTACTTAATCGAGAGTTGCTTGGGCGCTTTGCTGGGGTTGGATATTGCTCTGTAGTAATGCTTGTTAGGGTCGGCTTGCTATCAAGAAGCTTTTGTTGAACAGCAACATCAAAAATCGCGTCAGCGAAGTCAAACCAGCTGACATGAGGCAAACCCGAGTAGTGATAAACACCATATTCAATTTCACTTCCCTGAGTAATACGTTTCGCGATTTGAATCAATGTATTTGCAATATCACCCGCATAAGTTGGTCCACCAAACTGGTCACCGACAATACTCAACGCGTCTCGAGTCTGACCTAAGCGCAGCATAGTTTTCACGAAATTATTACCGTTCTCACCAAACACCCATGCCGTACGAAGGATAATGTGTTGATCGCACGCTTTCGCTACAGCCATTTCACCGGCTAATTTGCTTTCACCGTAAACACCTTGCGGGTTAGTCGCGTCGCTCTCTACATACTCACCGTTTTTGTTCCCTTCAAAGACATAATCGGTTGAGATATGTAAAATTGCCGCACCAATGGTTTGTGCGGCTTGTGCTAGATACTTGGGACCATCACGATTTATCGCATAAGAAAGCTCAACGTCCTCTTCCGCTTTATCAACAGCAGTATGTGCAGCAGCGTTAATAATTATGGTCGGCTGAAATTCAGAAACAACTGCATTAACACTATTTTGGTTCGTGATATCGAGATCCTCTCTATCTAGTGCCAATACTGTCGTATTTTCATTGTGGTTTAGCTGTTCAGTTAGACAGGTACCTACCTGCCCATGACAACCTGTTATTAATACGCGCATTAAGCCATTGCCTTCTTCTTATCATTCACTAAACGGGTTAAATACTGGCCGTACTCGTTTTTCATCATCGGCTTAGCTAAAGTCAGAACTTGTTCATCACTCAACCAGCCATTGCGCCATGCTATTTCTTCTAAACAAGCGACTTTTAAACCTTGAACATGTTCGATAGTTTGTACAAAGGAAGAAGCCTCATGAAGACTCTCATGTGTACCAGTATCTAACCAAGCAAAACCGCGACCAAGTAACTCTACGCTCAATGAGCCATCATTAAGGTACATCTCATTAAGCGTTGTAATTTCTAATTCTCCACGATGAGATGGCTTAACTTGCTTGGCCATTTCCACCACACGATTGTCGTAGAAATACAAACCTGTGACTGCATAGTTAGATTTTGGAGTTTCCGGCTTCTCTTCGATGGATATCGCTTTCATATTTCCATCAAACTCAACGACACCAAAGCGCTCCGGATCTTTTACTTGATAACCGAAAACCGTTGATCCAGATTTTCTTGAAGCTGCATTTTGTAAAGTTTGTGAAAATGACTGACCGTAGAAAATATTATCACCAAGGACTAAACACACACTATCATCGCCAATAAAATCTTCGCCAATAATGAAAGCTTGAGCTAAACCATCAGGACTTGGTTGAATTGCATACTCAAGATTAATACCAAAATCAGAGCCATCACCAAGCAAACGTTGAAAGCCAGCGTTATCTTCAGGTGTAGTAATAATCAAAATATCTTTAATACCAGCAAGCATTAATGTTGAAATTGGGTAAAACACCATCGGCTTGTCATAGATTGGCAGTAGTTGTTTCGACACGCCACGTGTCAGTGGATATAAACGCGTTCCCGAACCACCAGCTAATACAATACCTTTCATCATTTGTTTTCCTTTGATTCAACGGTTTCTACACCTAAACGCTCACGTTGGTAACTGCCATCTTGTACATTTTGACACCACTTAGAGTTATCTAGGTACCACTGCACAGTTTTACGAAGGCCTGTTTCAAACGTCTCGTTTGGCGCCCAATTTAGCTCGCGTTGCATTTTAGATGAGTCAATAGCATAGCGACGGTCATGACCTGGGCGGTCTTTAACATAGGTGATTTGCTCTGCGTATTTAGTCTCTTTGGGTACTAGCGCGTCAAGGATGTCACAAATCGTGTTTACAACTTCAATGTTTTTCTTTTCATTATGGCCACCAATGTTGTAAGTCTCGCCAACTTTACCTTCGGTCACGACTTTGTAGAGCGCTCGTGCATGGTCTTCAACGAACAGCCAGTCACGAATCTGATCACCTTTGCCGTAGATAGGAAGCTCTTTGCCTTCTAGAGCATTAAGAATGACCAGTGGGATCAATTTTTCTGGGAAGTGATATGGGCCGTAGTTATTTGAGCAGTTAGTGACGATAGTTGGCAGGCCGTATGTACGTAACCACGCACGAACAAGGTGGTCGCTTGATGCTTTTGAAGCAGAATAAGGGCTAGATGGTTCATAAGATGTCGTCTCTAAGAACATCGAGAGCTCTGCTCCCTCAGGCACTTCGTCAGGGTGAGGAAGGTCACCATAAACTTCATCGGTAGAGATATGATGGAAGCGAAAGTCTGCTTTAGCTCGCTTTTTAAGGTTATTCCAGTACTCGCGTGTCGCTTCCAATAACGTATATGTTCCAACTACGTTCGTTTCAATAAATGCAGCAGGACCAGTGATAGAGCGGTCAACATGCGACTCTGCCGCTAAGTGCATCACTGCATCTGGTTTATGCTCTGCAAACACACGGTCAAGCTCTGAACGATTACAAATATCCACTTGCTCGAATACATAACGTGCGTTTGTATCAACTTCAACAAGCGATTCTAAATTTCCGGCATAAGTGAGTTTATCAACGTTGACTACGCTGTTAGATGTATTATTTATGATATGGCGAATAACTGCTGAACCAATAAAACCAGCACCACCGGTGACTAATATCTTCACAAAAACTCCTAAAATAAACTTGGAAAATCAACTCCTAGCACTAATTGCGCTTGCTATTGAGCATGCTACCGCCCATTGATCACAAAGCGAAACCACACTACGCATTCAAAGTTAAAAATGTAAATTTTCCTATTATCTATGTATGAGTAGATATAATCAAAAAAAAATCGAGTTATCTGCATCAGTAAGCTAACTCTATGTACACCAAGCCCAAAACCTCGCTATACTCGTTGCCTAGAATTTTCGCCCAATAACGAATAAGAGTTCAAGATATGCAAGAGTTAGTTCCATTTGTTCAAGAGAATATGATTTTAGCCATCGTATGGATCGGCTTGGTTGTTGCCATCATTGCGAACGTTATCAAGACATCAAACGCAGCCTACAAAGAGATCACGGCAGCGCAAACCACACACATGATTAACCGTGAAAACGGTGTTGTGGTTGATATTCGTACTAAGGATGAGTTCAAAAAGGGCCATATTACGGACGCAGTTCACATTTTGCCGTCAGACATCAAAGCAAATAGCTTTGGTAGCCTTGAAAGCCGCAAAGCAGACCCAATCATCGTAGTATGCAAGACAGGTCAAACCGCTCAAGAAAGCGCAAATTTGCTGGTTAAAGCAGGTTTCGAAAACGTAAGCGTACTGAAAAGCGGTTTAGTGGCTTGGAGCGAAGCTAACTTACCTTTGGTTAAAGGTAAAAAGTAGTTAAAGGTGAAAAACCTTTAAAGACAAGCAGTAAGCTGACCTGATTACACGAATATGACTTTAAGGTTTTGTCCGGCAGATATGACGAACAAAACCTAATTTAAATTTTTAAGGACAAGAAAATGGCTGAAGCAGCACAACAAGACGCACAACAAAACTTCGCAATCCAACGTATCTTCCTAAAAGACGTATCCTTCGAAGCGCCAAACTCTCCAGACATGTTTCAAAAAGAGTGGAACCCAGATGTAAAACTGGACCTAGACACTCAAAGCCGTGAACTTGGCGAAGGCGTGTACGAAGTAATTCTACGTCTAACTGTTACAGTTAAGAACGCAGAAGACACAGCATTCCTTTGTGAAGTTCAGCAAGGCGGTATCTTCTCTGCAAGCGAGATGGAAGCAGGTCAACTGGCTCATTGCCTAGGTGCATTCTGCCCGAACATCCTATTCCCGTACGCTCGTGAAACAATCTCTAGCCTAGTAGTTAAAGGGACGTTCCCACAACTGAACCTAGCACCAGTAAACTTTGATGCATTGTTCATGAACTACCTACAGAACCAAGCACAGCAAGCTGAAGGCGAACAGGCTTAAGTCTCAAAGTAGAACTTAACTCTAACGATTCAAGCGCTAGTTAGCTTTTAAATGCACATCGCAACTTCTGCGATGTGCATTTTTTCTTTACACTGTACTAAGATTGAAAGCTCTTCTTATTTTAGTGGATAGCTTTTTCAGAACTCTTCGATTTCCCTCATTATTTTTAGGTGGAAGCATGACAGAAACAACTCGCGCGACAGCCGCTTACGGTAAAGACAGCGCTTACGGTAAAGACATTGCGATGACAGTGATTGGCGCAGGTTCTTATGGGACATCTTTAGCGATATCTCTAGCGCGTAACGGTGCCAATGTTGTTCTTTGGGGACATGACCCTGTTCATATGAATCGCCTTGAATCAGAGCGTGCAAACAATGAGTTTCTACCAAATATAGAATTCCCAGAAAGTCTGATTATTGAATCTGACTTAGAAAAAGCAGTGACTTCAAGCCGAGACCTTTTGCTTGTCGTCCCAAGCCACGTATTTGGCGTTGTGCTTAACAGCGTTAAACCTTACTTAGCATCAGACTCTCGCATCTGTTGGGCGACCAAAGGCCTAGAGCCAGAGACAGGCCGTTTACTTAAAGATGTCGCACACGATGTACTTGGTGGTGGTTACTCACTAGCAGTTCTATCTGGCCCTACTTTTGCCAAAGAGCTTGCGATGGGTATGCCGACAGCAATTTCAGTTGCCTCGCCTGACGAAAACTTCCTAAAAGAGCTCCAAGAAAAAATTCACTGCGGTAAAACATTCCGCGTGTACGCAAACTCAGATTTCATTGGTATGCAGCTTGGCGGCGCAGTGAAGAATGTTATCGCAATTGGCGCAGGCATGTCGGATGGTATTGGCTTTGGTGCTAATGCACGTACCGCTCTTATCACACGTGGTTTAGCTGAAATGAGTCGGTTAGGCGCTGCTCTTGGCGCGCAACCAGAAACCTTCATGGGTATGGCTGGATTGGGTGACTTAGTACTAACCTGTACCGATAACCAATCGCGAAATCGCCGTTTTGGCTTGGCGCTAGGCTCAGGTAAAGACGTCGACACGGCTCAAGAAGAAATTGGCCAAGTTGTCGAAGGTTATCGCAACACCAAAGAAGTTTGGTTATTATCAGAACGCATGGGCGTTGAGATGCCAATTGTTGAACAAATTTATCAAGTGTTGTATCAAGGGAAAGATGCACACTTAGCAGCACAAGATCTACTTGCACGAGACAAGAAGTCAGAAAGATAGAAAAGCGGTAGAGAGATTCGAGTAAACGAGATGCGAAAAGAGTAAAAGCAGAAACGAGATTCGGGTAATCGAGATGCGAAAAGAGTAAAGGCAGATACGAGATTCGGGTAAACGAGATACGAAGAGAGTAAAAGCGGATTGAACGCTCAAAGAAGGCTGCTTTTCGTTATCCGCATCTCTCTACTCTAATCTGTTCTTTAGATCTCGCTCCTCGTATCTCGCATCTCGGTTACTCGCATCTGCCCCTTAAAAATAATGGATGGTAAAATGAAACACTGTGAACAACAAAAAGTTTGGCAATGCATTGTGAAGGAAGCTCGACAGCAGTCTGAGCAAGAACCTATGCTTGCGAGTTTTTATCATGCCACCATTATCAACCATGAAAGTTTAGGCGCTGCCCTTAGCTACATTCTGGCAAACAAGCTTAAGACAGCGTCAATGCCTGCAATGGCTGTTCGTGAAGTGGTTGAACAAGCATTTAAGCAAGACCAATCGATTATTGATGCTGCCGCTTGTGATATCTGCGCGACAGTAAATCGAGATCCTGCGGTCGAAATGTACTCGATGCCTCTGCTTTATCTAAAAGGCTACCACGCTCTGCAAGGTTACCGAGTGGCCAACTGGTTGTGGAAGCAAGGTCGTATTGCGCTTGCCACTTACCTACAGAACCAAATCTCAGTTGCTTGCCAAGTTGATATTCACCCAGCAGCTCGTATCGGTAAAGCTATCATGCTCGACCACGCGACAGGAATTGTGATTGGTGAAACAGCCGTCGTTGAAAATGATGTATCTATCCTTCAAGACGTGACCCTTGGTGGTACGGGTAAAGAAGGTGGCGATCGTCACCCTAAGATCCGCGAAGGCGTAATGATTGGTGCCGGCGCTAAAATACTCGGCAACATTGAAGTGGGTGAAGGCGCTAAGATTGGTTCTTGCTCTGTAGTTTTGCAAGCCGTACCACCTCATACAACAGTCGCTGGGGTTCCTGCAAAAATTGTAGGCAAACCAAAAACCGATAAACCATCTTTAGATATGGACCAAGGGTTCAACGGTCGCTCGCAAAACTTCATCCATGGTGATGGGATTTAAGAGCAGATACGAGATTCGAGTAACCGAGATACGAAAAGACTAAGAGCAGATACGGGATGCGAGTAACCGAGATGCGAAGAGCTTAAAGCAGATTCGGGATGCGAGTAACCGAGATACAAAAAGACTAAGAGCAGATGCGGGATTCGAGTAACCAAGATACGAAAAGACTAAAAGCAGGTTCGGGGTTCGAGTAACCTAATACGAAAAGACTAAGAGCAGGTTCGGGATACGAGTAACCGAGATGCGAAAAGACTAAGAGCAGATGCGGGATTCGAGTAACCGAGATGCGAAAAGACTAAGAGCAGATGCGGGATTCGATTCAGTGAAATTCGAAAAATCAAGAGCAGATGAATACAACTAAATGACGATAATGATGAAACAAATTCGAGCTATTAGCCGGACTCTTTTGATATCAGCCAGCCTTTGTGTTGCTCTTTTATCTACATCGTTATTTGCCGCCTCTCAAGGGGAGTTGAAAGGCGTATCGAGTGAAATATCTCGCCAACAGAAAAACCTGTCTTCTCAACAGAAAAAACTCGATAACCTACAAGCAAGCCTCAAGAAACAAGAGCTATCCATCGCTTCGCTTGAAAAAGCGATTCTAGACAGTAAAAAGCAACTCAATACGGCTAATGCAAATATTGCTAACTTAGACACCAAGATTAAAGCGCTTACGGCTCAGAAAAAAGTCCATACCGACAAGTTAGAGCAACTGATTCAGACTTACTATATGACAAGCCGAGCTAAAGCTTCTTCTCACATCCTCAATACAGGTGTGGAAGAAGATCGTATCAGTCACTATTACCAACACCTTGCCAAAGCGCGATCTGCAACAATCAAAACGATTGAACAGACACAACTTGAGTTAGAAGAAAGTCACAAGCAGCGCCAACTTGAGCAAGAACAGATCGCAACACTGTTAAAACAGCAAACAACAAAGCGCGACAAGTTATCTCAAGCGCAAACACAGCGTAAGAAAACGGTTGGCAGCATCAAGAAAAACATCTCAGGTGACAAGAATTACTTAGCAGAGCTTCAGCGAAATGAAACCCGCCTGAAAGCCGAAATCGCCAAAGCAGAGAAAGCAGCTCGTGAAAGACGTAACGCTGTTCCTATGGATGGTTTAGCCAAATATAAAGGCAAACTGCCTTGGCCAATCAAAGACAAAGTTCTACATAACTACGGCTCACGCCAAACGGGTCAAATTAACTGGAAAGGCATGGTGATCAAAGCTAAGTACGGCCAGCAAGTTAAGTCTGTTTACTCAGGCACAGTAGTATTTGCAGAGTACTTGCGTGGTTATGGCTTAGTGGTACTACTTGACCACGGCAAAGGTGATATGACGCTCTACGGCTTTAACCAAGCACTTTTAAAGAAAGAAGGTGACAAGGTTAAAGCGGGCGAAGCGATTGCACTTGCTGGTGACACTGGCGGCCAAACTCGCCCATCACTGTACTTTGAAATCCGCCGAAACAGTCAAGCTCAGAACCCGAAGAGTTGGTTGGTTAGATAAAAGCAGGTACGGGATTCGAGTAGCCGAGATACGAAGAGCTTAAAAGCAGATGCGGGATGCGAGTAACCGAGATGCGAAAAGCTTAAAAGCAGACGCGGGATGCGAGTAACCGAGATGCGAAGAGCTTAAAAGCAGACGCGGGATGCGGGGAACCGAGATGCGAAGAGCTTAAAGCAGAATCGGGGGCAAATGTTCCAGAGACAGAAAGGTTAAGAGTAGGTTCGAGGAAAAGGTGCTAATTAATCTTGAGCAACCCAAAAGAGTTAAGAGGCCTTGAACTAGTCACTTACAAAACCTCGTCATTCCAGAATTGAGGAACGAAATATCTGGAATCTCAGTCTCATATATTATTTGTCGTGTTTAATTCACCACAACACAAAGATTCCCTATCACGCTCGTACCTCGCTGTAGGGAATGACGTCGCTATTTACAATGCGTGATGAAGACATCGATACGAATAACGCTAACCAAGAGCTTTAGAAAGCGAGTGCAGTAATCGTATTAATGAGTAACCACCGCTCTTCGTATCTCGAATCTCGGTTACTCGCATCTGCTTTTAAACTTTTCGTTTACTCGTATCCCGTTACTCGAATCTGCTCTTTCCCGATCTTCGTAACCCGTATCTCGCTTACTCGTCTCTTTCTATTTAGAATTCAACGCCCTTACACCATCTTCCAATAATGTCAGTTGCTCAAAACCTTGTGTTGTCGCAATTGGTTTAACGGTCGCGATCATCTGCAACATTCCTTGATGTACCACTTGCTCAGTAATTTGAGCTTTTGGAGACATCGCAGACTGATACGCCAACCAACCCGATGCGATCAAGTGAAGAGAAGTGACCATCGACTTCATTTCCGTATCCGTTGCTTTGAGCAAGTTCAACTCAACAAAGGCTCTCATGATATCGACAAGGTTGGTTTGCAATCTTTCTTGCACGGCCATGTAATCAAGGTGGAGTTTTTCATCACGTGACAATATTTCAGGCAGATTCGCATAGAAGAATCGGTACTTCCACATCAGTGTGAAGATAGAATCTAAGTAGGTTTTTAGTAGCGTCAGGCTTTCTTGTTGCCCTTGAATCGGTGTGAACCGTTCGAGTAGTTCTGTTGAATAGAGAGTGAAGATATCACGTACAATTTCTTGTTTGTTACGGAAGTGGTAGTAGAGGTTACCAGGGCTAATCTCGATATGCTCAGCAATATGATTGGTCGTAATACTACGCTCGCCGTGCTCATTAAAAAGCTCTAGAGCAGCGTAAACAATCTTGTCACGTGTTTTCATTAGTTATTAGTATCCCTATCCGTTTAGTGGCTCAGTATATCGCCACTAAACGGATAGATCGAGCTGTTAACATCTGGTCTAATTAGCATTAGCTTAAATAGAGCCGAATCAATCACTACTGTAATCAATCACTGCCAAACAGATCTCGTGTGTAAACCTTATCTGCAACGTCTGCGATTTCTTCTACCATTCTGTTAGATACAATCACATCTGATACGGCTTTGAACTCTTCTAGGTCGGAATAAACCTTCGAGTTAAAGAAATGCTCTTCTTCTAACACAGGTTCGAACACCACCACTTCAATACCTTTAGCTTTCAAGCGCTTCATAATCCCTTGAATAGAAGATGCGCGGAAATTGTCAGACCCCGCCTTCATGATCAAACGATAAATACCTACAACTTTAGGCGAGCGCTTAATAATAGAATCCGCGATGAAATCTTTGCGTGTGCGGTTAGCGTCAACAATAGCGCCCACAATGTTGTTAGGTACATCTTGATAGTTAGCTAATAGTTGCTTGGTGTCTTTCGGTAAGCAGTAGCCACCGTAACCAAATGAAGGGTTATTGTAATGATTGCCAATTCGAGGGTCTAAGCCCACACCTTCGATAATCTGGCGAGAATCCAAACCATGCGCCTCGGCGTAAGAATCGAGCTCATTGAAATAAGAAACTCGCATCGCTAAGTAGGTATTTGAGAATAGCTTTACCGCTTCCGCTTCCGTGGAGTTAGTAAATAGCACGTCGATATTCTCTTTTTCAGCACCTTCAACCAGCAGATTTGCAAACACTTTAGCTCGCTCAGAACACTCACCAACAATGATTCGCGATGGGTGTAGGTTATCATACAGAGCCTTACCTTCACGTAAAAACTCTGGTGAGAACATAACGTTTTCGCAACCGAGATCTTCTCTGATCTGTGCGGTGTAACCTACAGGAACCGTTGACTTGATTACCATTACAGCATCTGGGTTCATCTTCATAACATCTTTGATAACAGATTCAACGGAGGATGTGTTGAAATAGTTAGTTTTAGGATCATAATCAGTAGGTGTTGCGATAATAACGAACTCAGCATCTTTGTATGCTGCTTTGTCTGTTGTTGCTCTAAAGTTAAGCTTCTTACTTGATAAGAAGTGTTCAATCTCACTATCAACAATTGGAGATTGCTTTTTATTAAGCATCACCACTTTGTCTTCAATAATATCAACAGCTACAACTTCATGGTTTTGTGCCAATAACATCGCATTTGATAAGCCAACATATCCAGTACCGGCTACTGCAATTTTCATATTAATACCTATAATTTTGAGTTATTTACTCAATTTAATCCATAAATTCACTGGTCATATCATACTCTGCTTGGAGAATTATTCCACTAGCCCGCCTTATCCATTCCTTGCTATACTCGTGCTAGTTTTGTATTCAAAAGAGTTAGAGAATTATGATTATCGTAACTGGTGGTGCTGGCATGATTGGCAGCAATATTGTTAAGGCGCTTAACGAAGCTGGGCACAACGATATTCTAGTCGTCGACAACTTAAAAGACGGTAAGAAGTTTAAGAACCTTGTCGATCTAGATATCACAGATTATATGGATCGTGATGACTTTCTAACTCAAGTAATGGCTGGCGATGACTTCGGCCATATTGAAGCGATTTTCCACGAAGGTGCATGCTCTGCTACCACTGAGTGGGATGGCAAGTACATGATGCTCAACAACTATGAATACTCAAAAGAGCTACTTCATTACTGTGTTGAGCGTGAAATTCCCTTCCTATATGCCTCTTCTGCTGCCACTTACGGCGAAACCGATACTTTTATCGAGGCGAGAGAATACGAAGGTGCCTTGAATGTCTACGGCTATTCAAAACAACAATTTGATAACTATGTTCGCCGACTAACCGCAGATGCTGCAGCGCATAACGAAACGCTTTCGCAAATCGTAGGGTTTCGTTACTTCAATGTTTATGGCCCGCGCGAGCAACACAAAGGCAGCATGGCCTCTGTCGCTTTCCACCTAAACAACCAAATGAATGCCGGTGAAAACCCGAAATTGTTCGCAGGTAGCGAAACCTTTAAGCGTGATTTTGTGTATGTGGGTGATGTCGCTGCTGTAAACTTGTGGTTCTTTGAGAATGGGGTATCAGGCCTCTTTAATCTAGGTACTGGCAATGCTGAGTCGTTTGAAGAAGTCGCCAAGGCAGTTATCAAGCACCATGGTAAAGGTAAAATCGAAACGATTCCTTTCCCTGAGCATTTAAAAGGCGCTTACCAAGAATTCACTCAAGCTGACTTAACCAAGCTTCGTAATGCAGGTTGCGATATTGAGTTTAGAACAGTGGAAGATGGTGTCGCTGAGTACATGAAGCTCGTAAACGCATAGCTGTAGCTTAATATTTCAGATTAAGACTATAATAGTGCCCCCTACTTTTTAGGGTGCATTATTAGGCAATCTAGTACACATAATCATTCCCCGAGTGACCGATATAAAGTTAACTCTCTGATTTAAATAATGTAGTGAACGAATGACCACACAACGTAATGATTTTGATCCAAAAGCTTACAATCCTGAGTTTGAATGGGGATTTCTAGCACCTAAATACTGGGGCACTTGGATTGCTGTTCTATTGTCGTCTCTAGTCTGCTTCTTACCTAATAGCATTCGTTTAGCATTAGCTAAGTTTATGGCTAAGCAAGCTGTAAAAATTAAGAATAAGGCTAACCGCCGAGCTCGTGTAAATCTTGAGATGTGTTTCCCGGAACAATCTGTAGAACAGCGCGAAGAAACTCTCTATCAATCATACGTTACTTCCATCTCATTTTTGATGGGCTTTGCTTCACTGACACTAAAGAGCAAAGATTGGTTAGAGAGCAATACCTCGATTAACGGCTTGAGCAACCTAACCGATATTACAGACAGTGGCGAGAATGTGATCTTGCTAGTACCACACACATGGGCTATCGATATCCCAGCGGTATTATTGGCATCGCGTGACCTTCCGGTATCTGCGATGGCGAAAGCGCAGAAAAACAAACTCAGTGACTGGCTAATGCACCGACAGCGCGTGCAATACGGCGGTCGTGTTTACGACCGTAGCGGAGGCATCAAGCCTTTCATCAAGTCAGTACGTGATGGGTACCTGGGTTACTATCTCCCTGATGAAGATCTTGGCCGTGAGCACAGTGTCTTCGTTGACTTTTTTGCTACACAAAAAGCAACTATTTCAGGCCTTGGTCGATTATCTAAGCTGAGCAAGGCTAAAATCGTACCTTTGTTTGCTCAATACGATAGCAATACTGGTCGGTACACGTTGGATTTTTACCCTGCCCTTCCATTCCCGACCGGAAGCGAAGAGAACGACGCACGTATGATGAATCGATGCATTGAAGATTATGTGAGTAAGAATCCAGAACAATATATGTGGATCTTAAGATTGCTTAAGACTCGTCCTGATAGCAATATAAATCCTTATAGTAGTTAGAATTACATTGAACAGTATGAATATTATTAATAAAAAACAGATTTATACAGCACTCTTACTATTACCTTACTTTTTTGCTGTTACGGGCATGTTAGTTTTGGATAGTGGTGATAAGAAAATGATCCCACTGTTTTTAATTAGTATCATCGTTAGTATATTAGTATTTAAAAAAGAAACAATATTAAATAACATACAGAGTCCGCTTGTATGGTTAATTGCCACTTCATGTATATATACTGTGTTTAGCTATTATTATCATGGATCCAGTTCTAGAGAGCTAAGAGCACTGATTGGAGTTACTCTTTTCCTTATAGCTTTTCCATACCAAATGCTTACTCAAAAAACAATTCAATGGGTAGTTTTGATCGGTAGTTTGGCAATATGTGCCAATAGCGTCTATTTCAACCTTTATATAAATACAGGACGAAATGCTGGCTATATAAACCCGATACCCTACGCAACAGCGTGTGCCTTGATATCCATAATCGCTTTCTCTTTATTATTAGATACTTGCTCCTTAAAGGGAAAAGTACTTCCTTTGATAGCTTTTTTGCTGTCACTTCCACCCATAATTCTAAGTGAGACTAGAGGCATCTGGTTAGCGTTCAGTTTGAGTATCTTTTTTATATTCATTGCTAAATGCATTAATAACCCGCCTTCAAAAAGTAAAATATTACTTGTCTTTATATTTACAGCGACTCTAACCTCTACTGGTGCCTTCTTATTTAAAGATAAAATAAATGAGAGATATAACCAAACCATATATGAGGTAAAAAAGATTCAATCAGGCGATTATAACACCTCCGTTGGACTTAGGTTACAAATGTGGATGTTAGCGCCAGAATTAATAAAACAAAAACCAATACTAGGGCACGGACAAGAACAAAGGGAGATATTAAAAGATAAGTTAGAACATGGTGAAATATCTAGTTCGCTATATCACTATGCTTCAGCCCACTTCCACAATCAATTTTTAGATAAAATGGTTAAGTCTGGAATTATAGGTTTGATGTTTGTAACTTTACTTCTAGTTTATCCACTAATGATGATAAAAAATTTACCACCATCCGATACATATATGGTGATTGGTTTAGTTAGTTTATTTTCCATTGCGGGTTTAACTGATGTTCCTTTTAATCATGCTCAGCCTATGATGTTATATTTATTGTTCCTGGTCCCTATTTGTTCAAGATGTAAGAGAGTTACTAATGACTAAAATATTTGTCATAAATTTAGAGTCTTCCACAGATAGAAAAGAAAATATTAGTCGTCAACTAGATGAACTATCTCTTCCTTTTGAACTATTTTCTGCCGTGGATGGCAGAACATCGCCTCCTAATCCGCTGCTTAAGCGTTATAATGATGATTTAAGCCAAACATACAGGGCAAAAACACTAAGCGCTGGTCAGTTAGGGTGCTATGCAAGCCATTACTTATTATGGCAGAAGTGTGTCGAACTCAACCAACCAATCATCGTAATTGAAGATGATGCTCTTATATTTAAAGAGGTATTCCTTAACTTCATACAAGATATTAGTGACATACCCGAAACTGTAGAATGTGTAAGATTATTCAAAAATAAGCGCCGTAAGTATGATTCTTACGAAGTGTTCGAGGCTAACTCGACTAGCATTCATAAGTTCACTAAAGGGCATATGAGTGCAACAGCCTATTTCTTAAGGCCTTCAGGAGCTACAAAATTCCTTGAACACTCAAAAGAGTGGTATATGGCTGTCGATATTTATATGGATCGATTCTGGCAAAACGAAGTCGAGTGCTACGGCATTGCAGTACCCTGTTTAACGAATGACCCAAAGTTTGATTCTGATATCGGATATGAAAAACGCACAAGCACCAGAAGTTTATTCAAGAAATGTAAGCGTGAATGGTTCAATTTAAACGAAACCATTCAACGTCACTTACACAATATAAAATTCAAAATTAGCATTAAAAAACAATGAACTTTACGTGGTTAAAATGCTCTTACACAGACAAATTAGCTCAGTCTTATCGAGGTGAATTATGATGGATGGGAATTCAAATCTTTATATTTGTTCTACGGTAAGACATGTCATGCTAAGTGTTTTTCATGCGGTTAAGTCAAATAAATACTCCACCATTGTATTATTTAGTGACTACCAAAACATTCCATCTACACTTATAAGTACATCTAACCTACCAAGCAATATTAAAATCATATTGGCTAGTAGAGATGAACTAACCTCCGGAGTAAAGCGAAAAGGCCTAATTGGTAAATTTATAATAAAATCTTCCATGCTCGGATTGCGTATCCCTAATTTATTAAAAAGTTCTTTGATTTCCTATATTAATGATTATAAAAACATACTTCCAGATTTAGGTAGCTATGAGCTTTTTGTTTTCAATGACGACAATAAAATGTCTAGATTATTTAGGTTACTGGTTCCAACCTATAAAATGATTGAAGATGGAATGAGGAACTACATTGAAATTCCTATTCATAGTCCAGTAAAAAAAATATTTAGAAGATTTAAGGGATACCCTTCAAAAACAATGATCATGGGCGAAAAAAAAGAGTGTCTAGAAATTCACCTTCTTTCACCTGAGAAATCACCATCAAAAGTAAAAGACAAAGTAAAAAAACTTACTCTATCAAAATCAGCACACGCAGTTGAGGTAGTATCAGAACTATTCCAAGTCGATCATTACACAAATGAAAAAAGAACGATCATTCTTGCTACTCAGCCGACATCTAAAGAAAACGCTCTACGATTCAAAGATATCAACTTTGTCAAAAAGGTCTATCAAGACATTTATAAACAGGCAACCAATGCAGGCTATAATGTTGTTTTAAAGCTCCACCCTTCTGAGCCAAAAGACGATTACAACAAACTCTTTGAGGGCGTTGAACAATTACCACCTAAGCTTCCGGTTGAACTGTTCCTGATGCTGTCTAGTAAGAAAATGGGAATTGTGTCGTTATTTTCATCGGTTGGTATGGGATTGGAAGAGTACTGTGACGTTTTTCAGATATTGAAACAAGAAGAAATAGCCAAAACAATCAATACTATTGCAAGCTTTGAGCAAAACCCTGCAGAGTTAGATCTCAGGATTAAGCAAGTTTTACAAAAAATTGAATTATAATTACCTAAATTAATTTTCCCATTTAGTTCAACATAAAGAGTAACTCGATGACTAATGCCTTATCACTAATCGGTCGTACGGAGATGCTGTTCAATTCTGATATAAAACAGCATCAAAATGAACTAGCAGACATAATATCAAAATCTAGCTTTCTTGTTTTAGGTGGAGCTGGCTCTATTGGCCAAGCTGTTACTAAAGAAATCTTTAAACGTAACCCTAAGAAGCTGCATGTTGTAGATATTAGCGAAAACAACATGGTTGAACTGGTTCGTGATATTCGTAGCTCATTTGGGTACATCGATGGTGATTTTCAAACATTTGCCTTAGATATTGGCTCTCTCGAGTACGATGCGTTCATCAAAGCAGATGGCAAGTTTGATTATGTATTGAACTTATCCGCACTTAAGCATGTTAGAAGCGAGAAAGATCCTTATACATTGATGCGCATGATCGATGTAAACGTTTTTAATACAGATAAAACCATTCAACAATCTATTGATGCTGGCGCTAAGAAGTATTTCTGTGTATCAACAGACAAAGCAGCGAACCCAGTCAATATGATGGGCGCATCAAAGCGTATTATGGAGATGTTCCTAATGCGTAAAAGCGAGCAGATGGCTATCTCAACAGCACGCTTTGCCAATGTTGCATTTTCGGATGGTTCATTGTTGCATGGTTTCAACCAGCGTATTCAAAAGCGCCAACCTATCGTGGCTCCAAACGATATCAAGCGTTACTTCGTGACACCTCAAGAGTCAGGTGAGCTCTGTTTAATGTCGTGTATCTTTGGTGAAAATCGTGACATTTTCTTTCCTAAACTGAGTGAAGCACTTCATCTTATTTCGTTTGCTGATATTGCCGTGAAATATTTAGAGCAACTTGGCTATGAGCCTCACTTGTGTGAAACAGAAGAAGAAGCTCGACAATTGGCTCATACACTTCCTGAACAAGGAAAGTGGCCCTGCCTGTTCACAGCAAGCGATACAACGGGTGAGAAAGACTTTGAAGAGTTTTTTACGGATAAAGAAGAGTTGGACATGTCTCGCTTTGCAAATCTTGGAATCATTAAAAACGATCCACTTTATGATCAAGAATTACTCACCTTATTTGAAGACAGCATTTTGGGTATGAAAGGCGAGAAAGCTTGGACTAAGGATCAAATCGTAAAACTCTTCTTTACCATGATCCCTGATTTTGGACACAAAGAAACGGGTAAATACCTCGATAGTAAGATGTAAGCGGAGTAAGTAATGAAAGCGACATCTATTGTTGAATTTGTTAGAGATACTTATAAAACTAATGAATTCATTCCGTTGCACGCACCAACGTTTAATGGCAACGAAAAAGCCTATGTTATGGAAACGATTGAAAGTACTTTTGTTTCTAGCGTTGGTAAATTTGTGGATGACTTTGAGCGAAAGATTGAAGCGTATACAGGCGCGGCTAAAGCGGTAGCGACAGTCAATGGCACTGCTGCACTACATGCGGCCTTATATATGGCTGATGTTCAACGAGGGGATCTTGTTATTACACAAGCTCTGACTTTCGTTGCAACTTGTAACGCTCTTTATCATATGGGTGCCGAGCCTATTTTTGTGGACGTTTCTCCAGTGAGCTTAGGACTATGCCCTAAAGCCGTGGATGCATTCTTAACGGAGCACGCTGAAGTAACCAATACGGGGTGTATTCACAAGAATACAGGCAAACGAATTAAAGCGGTTGTCCCTATGCATACCTTTGGTCATCCTGTAGAGCTTGATGAGCTGGTTGCAGTTTGCCTGAAATGGAATCTTGTTCTAGTAGAAGATGCAGCAGAAAGCCTAGGTTCTTTCTATAAAGGTAAGCATACCGGTACTATTGGTGATGTGAGTGCAGTCAGCTTCAATGGCAACAAAATCATTACCACTGGTGGTGGCGGTATGGTTCTATGTAAAACTCAAAAACTAGGAGCACGAACCAAGCATGTCACTACGACAGCGAAAGTGCCTCATCCTTATGAATTTTTCCATGATGAGCCAGGTTTTAACTACCGCATGCCGAATCTGAATGCTGCGCTTGGTTGTGCACAGATGGAAGTGATTGAGCAATACCTTATTCAAAAACGCAGTCTTGCTAATCAATACATAAGTCTGTTTGAAGGGACTGACATTAAGTTTGTTGTCGAACCCAAGTACGCTAAATCCAACTATTGGTTAAATGCCATTATTTGTCCTGATGTTGAACTTCGTGAACATATACTGCAGGAGACGAATGCTGCTGGTGTCATGACTCGCCCAATCTGGAAGTTAATGCATCGTTTACCAATGTTTGAAAATGCCATGTGTGGCGATCTAACTCAATCTGAGTTTATTGAAGCGCATCTGGTTAATTTACCTAGCACTCCAATTCTTAGAGCTGAATGATGATGAATATTACCATTACAGATTTGCCGTCAGACATATACTACCAGCGAGAATACTCTGCGCTATATGAAGGCGATGGTGAACATTTTGAATTTCAGTATGATGAGGATAGCTCTTATGTTCGGTTTAGTGCTTTAAAACGTCCAATCCGAAGTGTTGCTGGGCAAGATATCGCTGAAGAGTTGTATGATTTAGAAACACCTTACGGTTACGGAGGTCCAATTTCTAACTCTTCAGATACGTTATTTTTGCAGCGTGCATTTAGTGCCTACAGAGAGCATTGCAAAGCTCAGAACATTGTGTGCGAGTTCATCCGTTTTCACCCTTTTAATACTGTCGGTGAAATGCCGTCGTTATTTGACATGCATTTCCCTGAGCGCCAAGTCGTTATTGTTGATCTAGAAAAGAACACAGAAGAGCGCCGAAAATCATACTCAAAAACAACAAGAAACATTGTTAAGAGAGCTGAGAAAAACTTATCTGTCGATACAACATCAGTACAACTCTCTGATTTTATGGAGATGTACTATGAAACAATGAAGAAAAACTCAGCCAGCGACTTTTTTTACTTCCAAGAAAGCTACTTCAATGATTTGAATGCTTTAGATGGTGTGTCTTTACTCGCCACAAAGAAAGAAAGTACATATGCTTCAGTGGGCTTTTTCATGTCCGGTAAAGAACTCGCGCACTATCACTTGTCTGCTAATAATCAGGATATCGCTAAGGAAAATGGCAATTATTTGCTACTTGATGCCGCTTTTGAGCATGCTAAAACCCAAGGTTGTCGCTACATGATGCTAGGTGGAGGTCGAACCTCTTCTCCTGACGACAGTTTATTCAAGTTTAAGTCGAAATTCTCTCCTTTAACGATGCCATTTTATATTGCAGGGCTGGATTTTTTGCCCGAAAAACGCCAGATGTTGAATCGAATATGGATTGACCAAAGTAAAGATTCTACTACTCCGAAACTATTCCAGTTATACCGAGCTTAGAGGTAACTATGACAAACAAGACTTTTATTATCGCAGAAGCAGGTGTTAACCATAATGGTGACATTGGTCTAGCTAAGAAATTGATTGACACGGCGGTAGAGGCTGGGGTTGATGCTGTAAAGTTCCAAACTTGGAAAACGGAGTTACTCGTCACTGAAGATGCTCAAATGGCTGAGTATCAAGTGGAGAACACTCAGCGAGAAGAAACTCAGTTTGAAATGCTGAAACGTCTTGAATTGACCTACGATGATTTTGCCGACTTAAAAGCATACTGTGACGCGAAAGCGATCACTTTTATGTCGACACCTGATGAAGAACAGAGCGCAACGTTCCTTGATGCTCTACAGGAAGTCTTCAAAATAGGCTCAGGGGAGTTAACGAATACACCTTTCCTACGTCATATTGCTGGTTTTAAAAAGCCCGTTATTATCTCTACTGGGATGGGTTACTTATTCGAAGTTGAACATGCTATAGCTACGCTTGTTGATGCGGGCTTGTCACTTGAAGAGATTACCGTTCTGCACGCGACGACAGACTACCCGACATCACCAGAAGACGTAAACCTAACAGCGATGCTAACGATACAAAAAGCCTTCCCGGGTATTGCCGTTGGGTACTCAGATCATACGTTAGGTATTGAAATCCCAATTGCCGCTGTGGCTATTGGGGCTAAAGTTATCGAAAAACATTTTACTCTAGATAACCAAATGGAAGGTCCTGACCACAAGGCAAGTCTAGAACCTAATGAACTGTCAGATATGGTAACCGCTATTCGCAACATAGAAAAAGCGATGGGCTCTGGTTGGAAAATACCAACCAAAACGGAAAAAGCGAACCGCGATATTGTAAGAAAGAGCATTATTGCTGGTAAGGCGATTTCAGCTGGCCAAGTTATCTCAGCAGAAATGCTTGAAATCAAGCGCCCAGGTAACGGTATTTCTCCAACTCGATGGGATGAAGTTGTTGATTCTATAGCGAAGAAAGACTACCAAGTTGGGGAGCTGATCTGATGCGTAAGATATGTGTAGTCACGGCGACAAGAGCGGAGTACGGATTGTTAAAGTGCTTACTGGAAGATATTCAAAATGATTCAGCACTTGAGCTGCAAGTTGTATCTACAGGCAGTCATTTATCTCCGGAGTTTGGTTTAACGAATCAGCAAATTCTCGATGATGGATTCGTCGTAAATAAGACAGTAGAAATTCTTCTTTCCTCAGATACTCCCGTTGGAGTAAGTAAGAGTATGGGTCTTGCGCAAATCAGCTTTTCAGAGGCATTTGATGAGTTAAAGCCTGATATTGTTGTTGTATTAGGGGATCGTTATGAATTGATCCCTATCGTTTCCGCGGCAAACATTGCGCGTATTCCAGTGGCGCATTTGAGTGGTGGGGAGCTTACAGAAGGTGCAATCGATGAGTTAATTCGTCATGCCATAACGAAGTTATCCCAACTACATTTTACTGCTATGGACGAGTATTCCACTCGAGTTATTCAGATGGGTGAGCAACCAGAGCGTGTATTCACCGTCGGAGAAGTCGGCCTTGATAACTTACTTCGTATGCAGTTGATGTCGAAAGATGAGTTTGAAAACTCCATATCTTGTAAATTAAAAGAGCGGAATTTACTTTTCACTTATCACCCTGAAACTACACAAGATATCGTAGAAGTCGAAAGAGATTTTCGAGAGATCCTTAGTGCATTAGACACTTTGGAGCATACGTTAGTCATCTTCACTAAGGCGAATGCTGACGTAGGTGGTCGATTGATAAATAAGATGATAGACGAATATGTCGCAGGAAATACTGAAAAAGCGATTGCATTTACCTCTCTGGGACAACTTCGTTATTTGTCAGCGTTACAGTATATGGATGCTGTAGTAGGAAATTCTTCGAGTGGTATTGTGGAAGCGCCGTCGTTCAAACTTGCGACGATTAATATTGGTAACCGTCAAAAAGGGCGAGTGCGGGCCAGCAGCACAATCGATGTGAGTGTAAACAAGGCTGAACTCACTTCGGCATTAGCTGAGGTTTATACTCCGGAATTTATGGCATCTTTAAAGCATATCGTGAATCCTTACGGGCGTGGTAACAGCTCTGAGAAAGTTGTGCAAACTCTTAAAACCGTTGAACTAAGCAGTTTAAAAACAAAGCAATTTTATGATGTTAAGTACTGAGACTAAAATGGTCGGCGGAGAGCAAGAACTTGAGAATGAAGGTCTTTTCTATGGTGTAACCAATAGTGGACGTTCATCACTAAGGTGGGCAATTCGCTCTATGTCTCTTCAACGAAAGAAGGTTCTTGTTCCGGACTTCGTGTGTCAGATAGTTGTTGATGTCTTACTTGAATTTGATATTGAAGTTCAATTTTATCAAGTTCGAGAAGACTTTGAATTTGAGCTGCCCAACGAACTAGGAAGCATCAGTGCCATATATCTCGTGAAATATTTTGGCCACGAGAGTCACTCCTTCGACAAGCTAATTAAAAACACGGATACACCACTCATTATCGATGACGTATTTGGTATTGAAGCGCCTAAAATTCCTGCTGAAGTACCATGGTGTTACTTCAATAGTTTAAGAAAAATTACAGCTGTAGCTGACTTTAGCCAGTTAGTGTCGAGTACACCGTTAACAGAACTACGCAAAGAACGACTACCTAATTTTTCTACTCTTAAGTACAAAGCGAAATCTGCTAAATCTCAATACCTTAATGCTTCAGTAGGGAAAGAGAGTGATTACCTATCACTCTTTTCCAATGCAGAGAGCTTACTTGATGAATGTTCTGAAGTGTATGAGCCAGAAGACAGAAGTGTATTCTTAGCTTGTCAGTTTTCCCTTAATTACCGAAATGAGCAGAAAGCCCGAGTAGAGAACTTGAGAGTTGCTAAAGCAACGCTCGATTCAGAGCAGTTCATAGACATTAATGCAAACTTCCCATCTTTCTTGCCTTTATCACTAGTGAATCGCGATAGAGTTCGAAAGGCATTGATGGGGCATTCTATCTTTTTAGCTGTTCATTGGCCAAAAACCAGGCAAGCGCCTAGTTCACTATGTGACACTATTCTGTCATTACCGTTAGATAATCGTTATACGACGGAAGACATCAAGCGGATATGTGATTTGATAAGGGAGCTAGATAAGTGAAGAAATCAAGTTTAAAGTTGAAACTTGCCGACTACGATCATTTCGATGACTTTTTACAATTGAAGAGTGAATCTGGAAACATCTATTGGTCAGGTTTTATTCAAGCACCGAAACGAGAAAATTTAGAGCAACACTTCAGATATGCAATCGAAAGCAATACTAGAGAGTTCTACCTGTTGCTAGAAGAAAATATTGCGATTGGTTATTTGTACATAGACTATGATGAGTCTTCTAAGGAAATTGAAGTATCATATGGTATATCTGAGAAAAAGAAAGGTCATGGACTTGCTAAATTTATGATCAAGCAAGGGCTGTCAAAAATAGAATGTAAAAATAGCACCGTATTCGCTTGGATTGCAGTTTCCAACGTACCTTCGATCAAATCAGTTGAGGCTTTAGGATTTGTGAAAACGCAAGCTGAAGAAACTCGAGTATTTGCACAAGAAACAAACCCAGTGAAATTCTGTAGATATGATAAGTATAATGGTGATTGTCTATGAGCCATGAGTGGAAAAATGTCTTATTAGAGCCTTCTTCAACAATTTTAGAAGCTTTAGATATTATAAATAAAGAGGCTTTACGAGTTGCGTTAGTCGTAGGCAAAAGCAACCATTTAGTTGGAATAGTTACTGATGGTGATATCCGGAGAGGGCTATTAAATAAGTTATCTCTAACTGACCCTATTGCATTGGTTATGAATACAAGTCCAACGGTTGCAAATGTAGGAGCAAGAAGAGACGAACTAATTGATTTAATGGAATCAAAGGGAATTCTCTCTATCCCGTTGATAAAAGAAGGGCAAGTTGTCGGGCTCGAGACATTACAAGGAGTTCTCAGCAAACCCAAATATCAAAATCCAGTCTTTATTATGGCTGGAGGTTTTGGTACCCGTTTGAAACCTCTGACAGATAGCTGCCCCAAACCGATGCTAAAGATCGGTGATAAACCAATTCTTGAAACGGTGATACGAAGCTTTACTAAAGCGGGTTTCGTTAACTTTTATATCTCTACGCATTATATGCCCGAGCAAATTCAAAACCACTTTGGCGATGGTAGTGATTTAGGCATTAACATCACCTATGTCCATGAGAATGAACCGCTAGGAACCGGTGGCGCATTAGGCTTATTACCTGATAACCTACCTAAAGACCTGCCTCTCATTATGATTAATGGAGATGTTCTAACAAAGGTAGATTTTCAACGCTTGTTAGAGTTTCATATAGACAATAACGCTGATGCAACAATGTGTGTCCGTGAATACGACTATCAAATCCCTTACGGTGTGATAAATGGAGAAGGGAACAAAATAACGAGTATGGTCGAAAAACCAATACAACGTTTTTTTGTGAATGCTGGGATTTATGTAGTCTCGCCTCAAGTCATTGATTCTGTGCCAAAGAACCATCGTGTAGATATGCCTACGTTGTTAGAGCAACATATGAATACACGCAACAATGTATTGATGTTTCCAATCCACGAGTATTGGTTAGATATTGGCCGCATGGACGATTTCAATCGAGCGCAGGCTGATATCCATAGCTTAGAGATGTTCTAATGATTCACACTAAAAAAGTATTGGCGATTATCCCAGCCCGCGGTGGCAGCAAACGACTACCAAGAAAAAACGTGCTGCCTTTGGCTGGAAAACCATTAATTGGGTGGTCAATTGATGCAGCGAAAAACAGTAAATATATCGATCAAATATTCGTTAGCACTGATGATAAGGAGATCGCGGATGTCTCTTCCCGATTTGGTATCGATGTTCCAGAACTAAGACCTGACCACTTAGCATCAGATACCGCGACGACAGAGAGTGTTCTAACTTATACGTTAGAACAGTTTGGAAATGACATAGATATAATTGTACTGCTTCAACCAACATCTCCGTTGCGGACAGCTCAACATATCGATGAAGCATTGGATCTATTCATTGAAAAACAGGCTTTCTCTGTAGTTTCCGTTACACCATGTGAACACCCACCGCTTTGGGCTAACACGCTTCCAGAAGATGGCACAATGGGAGACTTTATTCGCCCAGAAGCATTAAAGCGATCTCAAGATTGCGGGGATTTCTTCCGATTCAATGGAGCTATTTACATCTTTGATGTTCGAAAGTTTAAGGAATACGGCGAAATTAGATACACAGAGGAATCCTTTGCCTACGTGATGGAAAATAGAGTTTCTTTTGATATTGACCAACAATTAGATTTTGAGCTTGCCGAATTTTTTATAAACAAAGAGGGCTAAATAGCCCTCCTCACTTTATATTATTGCTTAAGTAACTTCTCAAAAAATTCTAGATGCTTCTTAACCGTCACTCGTGAACTGAAGCTTTCATCTAGCCGATTCTTAGCCGCTTCGCTCATTGTTGTGCACTTTGCCTTATCTTGTGCGAGCTTGTCCATTGCCTCACCCAAAGCTTTTGCGTCTCCCGTAGGGACGATATAACCCGTTTCACCATCTACAACGAGTTCAGGGGCACCGCCAGTGGTCGTAACTACAGAAGTTGTGCCATTTGCCATTGCTTCAACAATCGTACGCGGTAGTCCTTCTCCGCTGGTCGATGGCTGAACTTGAAAATCTGCCATACACATGATCGAAGGGATGTCAGTACGATGACCAATGTAGTGAATTCGCTCACTCATAGGGCTCGCTTTCATCTCATCAAAGTGAGGCTCATAGCCGCTGCCCGCTAAGATCAAATGGAAGTTCGGTGCAGTAATGTATTTGGTCGCCTCAAGTAAAACAGATATACCTTTACTTGGCCTTACATGCGCTGCAGTAATCGCGACTACATCATCTTCATTCAAACCAAACTCAGAGCGCTCAGTTGGTGGTACTTTATACCAATCCAATTCATGCCCTTTGTATATGGTAACAACGTTATCTTTGTTCTTCCAAACGCGCTTCACCACATCTTGTCGAACCGCTTCAGAAACACATACTATGCCGTCTACACGAGGGTGAAGTTGCGTTAAATAAGCACTAGGGTCATGTCGATATAACCCGCCAGTAGTGCCTCGATAAACGACTAATTTAACGTTGAAACCAATACACGCAAACGCCGCATTAGGTATCGTCTTTGAGTTAAAAGCATAGCAGATGTCGTAATCATACGTTTTCAGCTCGTGGCGAATCTTTTTAATAGTATCAAAACAAATTTTACGCTTTGGATAACCATCTACCACTCGAATGCCGCACTCTTCTAGCTTAGATACATGTTCAGACTCACCTTGGGTCATGATAGTGACTTGGTGACCTTGACGCGCAAGCTCAATAAAGATCGCGGCCTCAGGGCGTAAACTGTTCCATGCATGTAAGTAAGATGCACAAACTAAAATCTTCATCTCTCAGTTCCTATTTGGCTTGGTCTTTTGAGCTGTCTTCTGAACGGTTTTCAAGAATCCACAAACCGACATATTTATTGAAATTCACTTGGGCGTAGGTCATCGCCATAATGAAACCGACACTGCCATCCATAAAACCACGACGGATAATATACACTAAGAAGAACGTCCATATAGCTCGTAGTAGAGCGAGGAATAAGCCGTGTGACTTCTTGCCTTTACGGTGGTATTTTTGAGATCCAAGCCAAGCATATTGCGCTGCTTTATCTAAGCCGTGACCATAATCACGATGGGTGTAATGAAGAAGAAAACCCTTCAATACTCCTGTAGAGCCTTGCTCAGGAACGACAGTCTCGTGAACTTCATCAAGCGTATAACGAGAACCTTCTCTCTTGAACAATCTTAAGACTGCGCGAGCGCTACGGCCATACTTGAGCGTTGTGCCATAAAGGGTCACTCCCCAAGGCAGTTTATACGCTGTATGTTTGATTTGATCTTGCTTTAATAGTGCAACAAGAGCATCACTCATCTCTTTATCTAGAGCTTCGTCAGCATCAATTGATAGCACCCAATCACATGTCGCTTTATCTAGAGCTCGCTGCTTTTGCTTACCAAAGCCAGGCCAATCAGTGATTGTCACGTTATCTGTATATTTTTGGCATATTTCAACTGTTGCATCTGTTGAGCCACTGTCTAAAACAATCAGTTCATCGGCAATATCAACAACAGATTTAAGGCAAGTTTCAATTCGGTCTTCTTCATTCTTGGTAATAACAATGACAGACAGGGTATGTTTTCTCATTATTCAGCCCTAGAATTTCCAATAGTTTAATGATTTACGGATCTTAAAGTTACGAATCCAATTTTTTGGCTTGTTATCTTGCCAGCCGCTTTCTAGCACATCAGTAATAGCACTCAGAACTCTCGCTGAGGATTGCCCATCTAAATATGGCGTTATTGACGGGCCATAATGAGCGATAGCGTTATCTCTTTCTTCATCAGGTAGCATCGCTTGTTGAATTGCTGATTCTAACTGTTCCGCTTGCGTTATATTAATAAAGCTCGCTTGAGGGTCTCGATTATTTACCGTGACAACAGGCTTATTGAGCAACAAGAATTCCTGAAATATCGATGAGTTGTCACACACCATAACATCAGCACGATGTTGCATTTCAATCACTCGGTCATTATCGAAAAAGAGAAGGTTATCCCCTTCCAGTGCTTGATATTCAGTTCTCGTCTCTTGATTCATTTTCGGATGAAGAGTCACCAACCATTGCCACTGGCTCAGTTGGCTTAGGCGCTTAAGCTCTTCATAAACCAATTCAGCACACGATAAGCTTGGCGAAAAAGTGGAAGCGAATAGAATTTGAGGTCTTTCAAAACGGCTCTCTCTAGCTTGGTAATTAAACAAGCTATCTAGCTTCAACCATCCGGTCTCTTTTACTTGAAAATAGCCGCGCTGTTTAGCTAGTGGTTCCAATGAACTCGTTCTTTCATGGCCTTCTGTGCAATACAAATCAAATAGACCACGCTCAGGATATAAGTTCCCTCGTTTACTCTCATTCAAACCGTGAAACACTTGCACCTTCAACCCTGGAATAAAAGCAGGAACGCGATCTCCGGGTACTAAGACAGCAGAAGGATTATAGGCAACAGCCTCCGCCAAAGACACACGCTGCTCTTGCTCTAATAAAAGATGTTCAGAAGCATCCTCACCTACGAGCAACCACTTTACGTCATGGCCAAGTTGCTTCGCGTAGTTATAAAATGGACGAAGAATAGCAAATGAGTAGTTTTGCTCGACATAGAGCAAGAAACGATAGGATTGATCGGTTTGCATAAGCGATGAGATAGAGTTCACCATTTCCGTTTGAAAGTGTAACTAAGCATTTAATTATAACGCTCTTTACTTTCGAGATTGAAGAAAATACTCTTCTCAATACTGATTTTATCCTCTGGTGTCACTGTTCTTATGCTTATACGACTTATATACACTCTTGTATTGTCATTAGCCTCTCCACTGCTCCTCTATGGGCTTTATAAGAGCAAACCCGGAAAACCAAACTTCGGTAAGCGCTGGAAAGAACATTTCGGTATCACACCAAAAACGAATAATAAAAATCCTATCTGGATTCATGCCGTGTCGGTTGGTGAATCTATTGCTGCAATGCCTGTCATTAAGCAATTGAAGCTGCGAGATCCAAATCAAGCCATCATTGTTACCACAACGACCAGCACAGGTGCTGAGCAAATAAACAAGCTCGGTGATTTAGTCGAGCATCGCTACATGCCGATTGATTTTTCTTGGTGTGTAAGAGGCTTCCTTAAATCAGTAAAACCAAAACAAATGTTGATTATGGAAACAGAACTTTGGCCAAACACGTTGCATTGCGTCGCGAAAGCTGGGATTCCTATTTCAGTACTCAACGCTCGCCTATCTGAACGCTCGTGCCAGCGCTACGCCAAATTCCAACCTGTATTTAACCTTCTAGCAAATAAACTATCTCAGGTACTCTGCCAATACCCTAGTGATGCGGAACGTTTTGTTAGGCTGGGGCTAGATAAGTCATCTGTACATGTGACGGGGTCAATCAAGTTTGATATTGAAGTCTCTACTGAACAAGTAGAAAAAGGCAAAGTTTTTAGGGAGCAAGTCGGCTTTGATCGTGATGTCTGGATTGCTGCTAGTACCCACCAAGGTGAAGACGATGTTGTTTTAGATGCTCATAGGCAAATTCTAAAAGACAACCCTCGTGCGCTACTGATGATCGTGCCTCGCCACCCTGAGCGATTTAACCAAGTGTCTGAGCTAGCTCAAGAGCACGCCTTTAACACTATCACTCGAACGAGTCAGCAGCCAATAACGTCTGATATTGAAGTCTATATAGCTGATACGATGGGAGAAATGTTGGTACTACTCGGTGGCGCCGATGTGTGCTTTATGGGAGGAAGCCTTGTGGGCGATAAGGTAGGTGGCCACAATCTTCTAGAGCCGGCGGCACTACAATTACCTTTACTGAATGGCCCTAGCTACTTTAATTTTAGCGAGATCACCGACAAACTGCTTGAAGCTCAAGCTGTCACTATTTGTCAAAACAGCAGCGACATTGCAAGCCAACTCAGAGAGCTGTTCACACAACCTAAATTACGTAAAGATAAAGGCTTAGCGGCTTATCAAGTGATTGAGAAAAACCGAGGGGCATTGGATAACACCTTACAACACATTATTGGCTAACAACCATTTGATTTAATTAGCCTTGGTAGCCTTTTAACAACGGCTCCCAATCCGACACCTGCCACTGAATCTGGCGCTTGTGCACTTCCTTTAAAAACGAGCGCTTTAAGCGATTCAAGTTACCTTCCTTCCAGCCATCACCCGCCTGCTGGCCACACTTATCAAAGTCAATGATCCACACCCTTTGCGAGTCATCAAGCAGGATATTATGGATGTTGAGATCAGTGTGATTAACGCCAGCATCGTGCATTTTGCGGATCTCTTGGCCAATTCGACGATAAACATCCGCATCTATCGGGCCATTGACCAATACATCAACCAGGTCCTTGGCTTTGGGAATTCGTTCAGACATTAAGTCGGCTCGATAAAGTAGTCCGCTTTTAATTGCTCTAGCAGCAATAGGCCTAGGGACATTCACACCTGCGTTTGCCAATACTTTGAGAACATTAAGCTCCATCGCACAGCGCGTACTTTCCCAATCCGAGAAACGATATTGGTCTTCAACGAGTTTGCCAAATAACCCACCACGACGATAGTGACGCAACGCGGCTTGCATTCCATCAAGTTGAATAAACCAGGTGGTACCACGCCCCTGCGCACTCCCTGAAATAGCCTCACGTTGCTGCCAGTATTGTGCCTCAAAGATCTGAACCATCTCATCCTCCGGCACTTGCGCCAGAAGTTCAGGGTCATACCAAATTGTTTGGTTCTTGGTGCTAATCGTTTCCATCTATGAGGCCTTTGGGTCGCTTTTCGTCATTGCTATTTTACAACTAATGCGAGTATCTGCATAATTCTGATGTTATTCACTTTTTTCGGGCACTTTATGTCACTGTTCTCAACTGCACCTCAATCTCTTTGCATACTTCGCCTCTCCGCGATTGGCGATGTTTGTCATGCTATTTCTGTGGTTCAAGCCATACAGAAGCAGTGGCCTGAAACGAAAATCACTTGGATAACCGGGAAAATAGAAGCCATGCTGATCGGCGACCTGCCTGGTATTGAGGTGATTGTTTTCGATAAGAAACAAGGCTTCAAAGGGATGCGTGAATTATGGCTTCAGCTATCTGACCGTAAATTTGATGCACTTCTGCATATGCAAGCCGCACTCAGAGCTAGTGTGCTATCTTGGGGGATAAAGGCAAAGTGCAAAGTAGGATTTGGCAAAGATCGCACTCGTGAAATGCAGTCACTCTTTACTAATCGCCATCTACCTATTTCAGATAAGTTTCATGTTTTGGATAACTTTGCCGAATTTGCTCGCTACATTGGTGTCCCCTTCGATAAGCCTCAATGGGATATTCCTTTAACACCGGAAGACGAACAGCTGGCCATCGACACCATGACAGAGAAACCAACCTTGGTTATCTCCCCTGCCGCAAGCAAGGATTCGCGTAACTGGTTGACTAATCGATATGCAGCTATTGCCGATTACGCTACAGAAAAAGGCATGCAAGTGGTACTTTGTGGCTCTCCTGCTCCACGAGAAGTAAACCTTGGTAAGGACATCGAAGCGCTATGCCAATCTCCTGTCATCAATTTAATAGGCAAAACCAACTTAAAGCAGCTCACCGCCGTACTCAAGCATGCAGCGGTGGTATTGGCACCTGATACTGGTCCAGCCCACTTGGCAACGACACAATCAACCCCGGTAATTGGCTTGTACGCACATAGCGATCCTCGTAGAACTGGCCCTTACAACGATCTGGATATCGTGGTCAGCGTGTATCAACAGCACGTAGAGGCGCAACAAGGGAAACCGGTTCAAGACCTTCCGTGGGGAACTCGAGCAAAAGGCGATGATTTAATGAAGGACATCACCGTCGATATGGTAAAGCAAAAACTCGACAAAGCCTTAAACTCTATTAAAACACCGAACCCGACCACTACATTAAGCAAGGACAGCTAATATGAGCACACACGTTATCTACCCTGGTACTTTTGATCCGGTAACCAATGGTCACCTCGATATCATCGTCCGTGCAGCGAGCATGTTTGATCATATCACTGTAGGAGTAGCCGCGAGCCCAAGCAAAAAAACCATGTTTAAGTTAGATGAACGAGTAGAGCTGTTGCGTGATGCAGTGTCTCACCTACCTAACGTATCCGTGGAGGGTTTTTCTGGGTTACTGGTCGATTTTGCGAAGCAACAGAAAGCGAACGTATTGGTACGCGGCCTAAGAACAACCATGGATTTTGAATACGAGTTCGGTCTCACTAGCATGTATCGCAAACTCCTACCCGGACTCGAAAGCGTATTCCTAACCCCTTCAGAAGAGTATGCTTTCCTCTCTTCAACGATTGTTCGTGAAGTCGCGATTCACGGCGGGGATATTAGTCAGTTTGTACCACAAAAAGTGGCAGCTGAAATCAAAATAAAAACAGCTAAGTAATATTCTCTTCAAAACAAAAATAGCGCTCAGTGAGCGCTATTTTTTTGTTAATACCTATAACTTAGTCCCTCCTAGCACAGTCGCTCTGACACTACAGAGCCTATAACAGTCAATCAGCCGTACTGCCTCAACATTCTTGAAGCCCGTCACAACCATAATCGCTAAATAAGTGAACCGTCATTACAAAAAGCGAGGCGAGTGATAACATAGTTCACTATAAATAAACACATCAATATAGCTCTATGAAATCATACTGTATTACCTTAAAAGCGAATCATTGTAGACAAAGATCAACAGCCGACGCCCTCAAGGATGTTCAGGTTGATTTTGAGTTTTTTATTGGAGTGGATGCACGAACCGATGAACACCCTCTACTAGCAAGAATTCACGATAGAGCTTTTTTACATAATATGGGTAGGCCGCATGCAATTGGAGAAGTTGGATGTTATGCAAGCCATTACCTTATTTGGAAAAAATGTATAGAGCTCAATGAGCCAATTTTAGTCTTCGAAGATCATGCCGAGATTGATACCGACACTTTTCGTAATACTCTGACTATCGCCGAGCAGCATATTAATCAGTGTGGTTTTATTCGCTTACAAGACAGTAAGAACAAACTACATTACTCCGTTGATAGGCACGATACCCAACATCTTGTAAAGTATTTGAAAGTTCCTCAAGGAACCGCCTGTTACGCGATATCTCCCAAAGCTGCACAAGCTTTCATCGAACAAAGTTCAACGTTCAATTATCCTGTCGATGTCTTCCTACGGAATACTTGGGTTCACAAGCACCCCATGTTTGGTGTTTCTTCTGCGGGATTACAACGTAGTAAACAGCAGTCAATTATTGGTAGTCGTAAACATAAAGGCAGAAAAGACTATTCTGTCGCCTTTATGAAGATTGTGAACAAAATAAAGAGTATGACGCTCAACCTATCAACAAACCTTTACCACTTTGCTATCCTAGATAAAGAGTTCAGACCAAAATTCTAGATGCTCAGCATTAACGATCTTCAAAAAACAAAAATAGCGCTCAGTAAGCGCTATTTTTAATTCAAAACCATCAATTACTACAGCGAGTAATAGGCTTTATACCAATCCGCGAAAGCTTTTGCTCCTTCTTTGATCTTCACTTGAGGCTTGTAGCCCACCGCTTCAAACAAGTCTTCCGTATCAGCATAAGTTGCGTACACATCACCAGGTTGCATTGGCATGAAGTTCTTTTTCGCTTCAACACCAAGAGCGCCTTCTAATGCTTCGATGTAGTCCATTAACTTAACCGGGCTACCATGACCAATATTAAACACACGGTATGGTGCTGAACTGGTTGCTGGTGAGCCTTGCTCAACCGTCCAATCTGGCTGTTTTTCTGGAATGCGGTCTTGCACACGAATAATACCTTCAACGATATCATCGATATAAGTGAAGTCACGCATCATGTCGCCGTTGTTATAAATATCGATCTCTTTACCCGCTACGATTAAATTCGCAAACTTGAACATCGCCATGTCTGGGCGACTCCAAGGGCCGTAAACCGTAAAGAAACGTAGACCTGTTGTCGGTACATCGTATAAATGAGAATAGGTATGCGCCATTAGCTCATTCGACTTCTTGGTCGCAGCATACAACGAGATAGGGTGATCAACACTGTCTGCCGTGTGGAATGGCATTTTCTGGTTCAAGCCATAAACTGAGCTTGATGAAGCGTAAACTAGGTGTTCAACCTTGTTATGACGGCAGCCTTCCAAAATAGCTAGGTGACCAACCAGATTGCTATCGGCATACGCCATCGGGTTATCAATTGAGTAACGAACGCCCGCTTGTGCCGCTAAATGAATAACACGGTCAAACTTTTGTTCAGCAAACAGTGTTGCCATGCCTTCTCTATCAGCAAGATCTAGCTCGATGAAGGTCAGGTTTTCATGCTCAATGCGCTTTAGGCGATCATGTTTCAAAGAGACTTCATAGTAGTCATTCAAGTTATCAATGCCGACAACCTTATGTCCAGCCGCACATAGTCGCTCTGAAACTGCAGAGCCAATAAACCCGGCAACGCCAGTTACTAAATATTTCATTCTACTATTCTCAATTCATATCATTAGTGTAATTGTAGCTATTAGCCTGCCTATCTACTAGCGTAAAAAAGTGAACACGAGTTCAGTTTTTTTATACTTGGCACTCTTCGCAATAAAACGTGTTCCTCTGCCCTATTTTTAACTCTTGAATAAGAGCTTCACAAGTAGGGCACTTTTCGCCTGCTTTGCCATACACTTGTAGCTCTTGAGCGAAATATCCCGGCTTGCCATCTGCTTGAGCGAAATCTTTAAGCGTAGTACCGCCTTGTTTGATGGCGGTAGCGAGTACTTGTTTGATCTCTTGGGTCAACAAGACCCACTCTTCTTTTGTCACTTTACTTGCTGGGCGCAAAGGGCTAATACGTGAAGAAAATAGTGCTTCATTGGCGTAGATGTTCCCTACCCCGACCACCACTTTGTTGTCCATGATGAACTGCTTGACGGCGACTTTACGTTTCTCTGCCTTCTCGGCTATGTAATCGGCGTTGAAGTCGTCAGTGAGCGGCTCAGGACCAGATCCCAGTAACACAGGATGAATCTCATCAGGCGCCGACCATAACCATGCTCCAAAGCGGCGCGGATCGTTATAGCGCAGTACTTTGCCGTTGGTGAGCTTAAGATCCACGTGATCATGTTTTGCTGGCGGGAAATCGGCATCTAACACGCGCAGTGAGCCCGACATACCAAGGTGAACAATGGCAGTGCCAGTATCCGTTTCAATTAATAAATATTTAGCACGACGCGAGATAGAGCGAATCACCTGCCCTTCTAATGCTTTGAGCTCTTGTGGGATATCCCAACGCAGCTTAGGCGTGCGAAAGGTAAGGGTTTTAATGGTCTCGCCAACTAAATGAGGCGAGATCCCCATGCGGCTTACTTCGACTTCGGGTAATTCAGGCATAATCTAGTCGTCCGATTTAGGTGGTTTGTCTGATATAGATAGCTTGTCTGATTTAAATGAAGGTTTCGAGCTAAAACTTGGAAACAGGTAGCTCTCTTCAATAGACACCGCCAACCACTGATCATTCCAGTTTTTTAACAACCAGAACTCAGGCAATTGATAATAGGTAATACGCTGGGGCTCTTCTTGGTCTTGATACCATACTTCGATGGTGTGCGGTGTCTTTAACCGAGGCGTAAGATCTGTGTAGGTCTGTGAGTCGACTTCCGTGCCCACAAGCTCTTTCCAACGTTGTGACAGCTCTTGTGCATTGGTGGCTTGAGGGAAGTCCGTACCTTGGAACTGGTAAACCCATTGATTGTCTTGTTGAATGACAGACCACTTAGCAAAGTGCAACGCTTGAAGCTCTGCTTTTGGATTCAGGAGATAAGGATAAGGGCTATCAACCTGCGGTTCAGGCTCGATAAGGTACGCTTTGATCAATGTTGGAAGGTTTAACACGCCAATAAAAGCGATCACACTGAACATGAGTATGTTGTTCCACCGGCGTCCACGATATCTCATCTGATTCTGCTCATCTAACCTATTGAGTAATCAGTATATCGTGAAAGTGGCAATATTTTCTATGTTGCGCGGTTTTCTATCTATCAGACGCTATATCAAGCGCTACATCAAACAAGAGCAATTGAGTTACTCAAATTTTAGATATAAAAAAACCCAGCGATTAAACTGGGTTTTTCAATTCTTTCTTCTACTGAAGAAGAGCAAAAAAAGCATCAATTACTTGATTTTAGCTTCTTTGTACATAACGTGTTGGCGAACTACTGGATCAAACTTTTTGATCTCAAATTTGCCTGGCATGTTACGCTTGTTCTTATCAGTTGTGTAGAAGTGACCAGTACCTGCAGAAGATACTAGACGAATTTTCTCACGAATGCCTTTAGCCATTGCTTAATTCCTCTTAAACGTTTTCGCCACGTGCACGGATATCAACAAGAACAGCATCGATGCCTTTCTTATCAATGATACGCATGCCTTTAGCAGTTAGACGTAGTTTAACAAAACGTTTTTCGCTCTCTACCCAGAAACGATGAGTTTGTAGGTTCGGCAGAAAACGGCGCTTAGTAGCATTGCGTGCGTGTGAACGGTTGTTACCCGTTACTGGACGCTTACCAGTTACTTGGCATACTCGGGACATGAATGTCTTCTCCAATCGTTTCAGCTCGATATCAACCTTGGTGGCCGAACCTCTCTATCAATTAAAATAGAAGGTAAAAACCGTTATGGAAAATCCATACAAGGCTATCAAAGGTCGCGCATTATACTAACTTGACACGCATTGCTCAAGACCCGAACAGATCCTTTTTACGGATTTCGTGATCTTTTTTTGTGCAGCGCAGCTTGCTTGAGTAATCAGAGCTGATTTTAGGTCTAAAAATGTGGGCGGAATAATAGCAGATTTAACGCAACTAACAACCTAAAATGTGATTCAAATCCATCCACGCTCTGCAAAAGAGACAACTTCGCCATCTCCAACGACAAAATGGTCGAGAACTCGGATGTCCACCAGCGCTAATGCATCGGTTAATCGGCGTGTAATCCGCCTATCCGCTTGGCTGGGTTCAGCAACACCCGAAGGATGGTTATGAGCCAAGATTAATGCCGCCGCATTGTGATGAAGTGCCCGTTTAACCACTTCACGCGGGTAAACCGATGCGGCATCGATGGTTCCTTCAAACATCACCTCGTCCTTTATTACCCTATTTTGGTTATCGAGGAACAATATATAGAAGGCTTCTCGCTGGCGATCACGCAACATGCTCGAAAGATAAAGCTTAGTATGACTTGGGCTAGTGAGTGCATCCCCACGAGATAAAGTCTCTGCTAGATAACGCTGCGTCATCTCTAATACAGCTTGTAGCTGAACATACTTGGCCTGTCCCATCCCTTTATGAGCACAAAATTCTTCCTGCGTTGCTGAAAAGAGATGGCGGAGCGAACCAAAGTCTTTGATCAACTTGTCTGCGAGCTCCAACACGTTCATTCCTTGTGTCCCTGTTCGCAGAAATATCGCGAGCAGTTCCGCATCACTCAAAGAATCAGGCCCTCTATTTAATAGCTTTTCTCTCGGCATCGATTCGGCAGGTATTTTATCTATTGGCATATAAAAGCTAATCACTGGTCATGAACACGACCCACCACTGTAATGAGATCGTAATCAGAGATCCTTCGATAGAGATAAAAGGAAACGACTCACTAGCAAAACTGTGTAATTGATAAGTTTGATAACACCAACTTGATGAGCGTCAACTCTGTTCGAGTTCTGCTTCTAGGCACTCATCCTTTGTTCTGATATCGTAAGTCGCAGAAAACTTAAGGAACAGAATCATGCAAACACAGGTTAATCCACTGAGTAACGCTGACCTACAAGGCCTAGCAGGGAAAAAAATTCTTCTTGGTATTAGTGGTGGTATCGCTGCTTACAAATGTGCCGAGCTGACTCGACGTTTGGTTGAGCGTGGAGCACAAGTACAAGTCGTGATGACAAATGCAGCCAAGGAGTTCATTACTCCTCTCACCATGCAAGCCGTCTCTGGCAGGCCAGTGTCTGATAGTTTGCTTGATCCTGCTGCTGAGGCTTCCATGGGCCACATTGAGCTCGCAAAGTGGGCTGACTTGGTATTACTAGCGCCAGCAACCGCAGACCTTATTGCTCGTATGACAGCTGGCATGGGTAACGACTTGCTAACCACTTTGGTTTTAGCAACCGATGCGCCAGTTGCGGTATCTCCAGCAATGAACCAACAGATGTACAGCCACCCTGCGACTCAAGAGAACATCACGACCCTAAAACGTCGTGGCTGTGAGATTTGGGGGCCGGCGGCTGGCGAACAAGCGTGTGGTGATGTCGGTATGGGGCGTATGCTCGAGCCAATGCAGCTTGTGCACCGTTGTGAAGACTTCTTCCAACCTAAGCCGCTTACTGGCCGTTCTGTGCTTATTACTGCAGGACCGACTCGTGAAGCCATTGACCCTGTGCGTTACATTACCAACCACAGCTCGGGCAAGATGGGCTATGCTCTGGCTGAAGCGGCAGCGAAACAAGGTGCAACAGTGACTCTAGTCAGTGGTCCTGTGTCTCTTGCTACACCAAACAAAGTTAATCGTATTGATGTCGACAGCGCTCAGCAGATGTTTGATGCCGTGAGTGCCAATGCAGCTCAGCACGATATTTTCATCAGCTGCGCCGCGGTTGCAGATTATCGCCCTGAGACCATCGCAGACCAAAAGCTTAAAAAGGTCGACGGTAAAGACGACATGACCATTCAAATGGTTAAGAACCCTGACATCGTCGCTTCTGTCGCTGCAATGACTGAAGGTCGCCCATTTACTGTCGGCTTCGCAGCTGAAACTCAAGATGTTGAGAAGTACGCGCGCGGCAAACTGGAAAGAAAGAACCTCGACATGATTTGCGCCAACGACGTTTCTGTCGAAGGTCAAGGCTTCAATAGCACTAGCAATGAGCTGCATCTTTATTGGAAAGGCGGCGATAAGTCTCTGCCACTGGAAAGCAAAGACACACTTGGTTTCCAGATCCTCGATCAGATCCAACAGCTTATTGATGCATAAACGCACAAATTTGCTCTGACAATCTGCTGACACCTCTCGATTCTGTTGACCTAGGGCTCACAAAACTAGGAAACAGAATTGATTGGTGTTTATAATCCTTCTTCACTCAATCCTCATCTTTAGGAAAGGAAGTAAATAGATGGCTGGTGCTCGAAAATCAAACCGTCGTGAAGAAATCCTACAAGCTCTCGCACAAATGTTGGAATCGACCGAAGGTGCTTCTCGTATCACAACGGTAAAGTTGGCCAAGCAAGTGGGTGTTTCTGAGGCTGCGTTATACCGCCACTTCCCTAGCAAAGCTCGTATGTTTGAAGGCCTAATCGAGTTCATTGAAGAAGCGTTGATGTCTCGAATCAACCGTATTCTGGATGAAGAGAAAGACACGCTAGAGCGCATACGCCTAGTGCTACAACTTATCTTAGTTTTCTCAGAACGTAACCCTGGCCTGACTCGAATCTTGTCTGGTCATGCTCTAATGTTTGAAAATGAACGCCTGCGTGATCGCATCAACCAACTTTTCGAACGCATTGAGACGCAACTTCGCCAAATCCTGCGTGAAAGAAAACTTCGTGAAGGGAAATCATTCCCGGTTGATGAGAAAATCTTAGCTGCTCAGCTGCTCGGTCAAGTTGAAGGCAGCTTGAATCGCTTTGTTCGTTCAGACTTCAAATATCAACCGACAGAAAATTTTGATGCTTATTGGGCTCTATTAAGCGCTCAGATTAAGTAGCAATCAAATTAAGTAGCAATCAAATCTTAAGTGATGGTTATGACGACGAAAACTTCTCCGACAAGCAGCACTGCACAACACGTTATTACTAAGCCACCTTTTACTCTGGCGTTACTCCACCCTAAATACTGGGGAGTATGGTTCGGTTTTGGGTTATTGGCGCTTATCGTTAACGTTCTCCCTTACCGCCTCTTACTGCTGTTAGGCCGATCATTAGGCTCTTTGGGCGCTCGCTATGGCAAAAAGCGCGTAGCAGTCGCAACACGTAACTTGGAGCTCGCCTTCCCAGACAAGCCAGCAGATGAAGTCGCGGCAATGGTCAGTGAGAACTTCAAGAACACCGGTATGGCACTGATCGAAACGGGCATTACCTGGTTTTGGCCGACGTGGCGTTTCAAGCGAATCCTAGTAGATAAAGACACTCAAATGCTGCGTACACATAAAGCCAACGGCAAAGGTGTTCTGCTGTGTTGTGTGCATGCCTTGAACCTAGAGATCACTGCGCGAGCAATGGCTGTTCTCGGTATTTCAGGTTTAGGTGTTTATCGCCCGCACAACAATCCGGCTTATGAATTCATTCAATACCGTGGTCGTACTCAAAACGGCAACCGCCTGATTCACCGTAAAGACGTGAAGCGTATGATTCGAATCCTGCGTCAGGGTGAGATCCTTTTCTACCTGCCAGATCATGATTACGGTCGTAACAAGTCTGTGTTTGTGCCTTTCTTCGCGGTAGAAGATGCATGTACCACCACAGGCACCAGCATTCTGGCTTACACCAGCCGATGCGCACTTGTTCCGGGGTCAGGTTTTAGAAATGCCGACGGCAAGTATGAAATCATGGCCGACGAGTCAATTGAAGATAACTATCCACAAAAAGATGAGAAAGCCGCCGCTGCCTACATGAACAGCTATCTTGAGAAGATTATCTTAAGAGCACCAGAACAGTGGATGTGGCTACACAAACGCTTCAAGACCATGGAAGATCCAGAAGCTGAACGCGGCATTCGTTATAAATAGAGTAGCCGCTACAAATAGAGCGACTATTTCTTAGATAAAAAAACAGCTCACTTCAATAGAAAAGTAAAAGGCCCGAAAGATATTTATCTCTCGGGCCTTTTTGATTTTTCGATTCTAAACTTAGAACGCTAAACCGTTAGGTTCGACGCTTCAAGAATTAGATTCCGTATTGAGTACGGTACGCTTTTACTGACTCTAGGTGTGCTGCGTCTGTGCCTTTTTCTTCAAGGAAAGTCACCAAGTCAGTCAGGCTAACGATTGAGATAATTGCACAACCGAAGTCACGCTCTACTTCTTGAATCGCAGACAACTCGCCTTTGCCCTTCTCTTGGCGGTCGATAGCAACAAGCACACCCGCTAGATCAGCGCCGTTTGCTTGGATGATTTCCATCGACTCACGAATCGCAGTACCGGCAGTGATCACATCGTCCACCAGCATGATGCGGCCTTCAAGTGCGCTACCTACAAGGTTGCCACCTTCACCGTGGTTTTTCGCTTCTTTACGGTTAAAGCAGTAAGGCGTGTCTACATCGTGGTGATCCGCCAGTGCAACTGCTGTCGTGGTCGCGATTGGGATACCTTTGTATGCAGGGCCAAACAGTACATCGAACTCAATACCAGAATCAGCCAATGCCGCTGCGTAGAAGCGACCTAAGCGTGCTAGGTCACGACCTGTATTAAACAATCCAGCATTGAAGAAGTAAGGGCTCTTACGGCCAGACTTTAAAGTAAACTCACCAAACTTAAGTACTTCTTTCTCTAGTGCAAATTCAATAAATTCACGTTGATATGCTTTCATGTTTTTCCTCTACGTTTATTCAATAAAACTTAACTTACGCTCTGCACTACTCTTTCGAGTTTTACAGACAAAAAAATAGCTCCTTATGAAAGGAGCTATCTAAAAACTATTCTGCTAACGCCGACTTCTGCGCTTCAACAATGTCAGCAATGCCCTTATTCGCCAGGGCTAAAAGCTGCATCAGCTCTTCATGGCTGAACGGTTCGCCTTCTGCGGTGCCTTGAATCTCAATCATCTTACCGTCTTCTGTCATTACAACGTTCATGTCGGTATCTGCTGCTGAGTCTTCAACGTACTCAAGGTCACACAGTGCTTGTGCACCAACGATGCCCACTGAAACTGCCGCTACGTGGCCTTTCATTGGGTTCTTTTTCAGTTTGCCGCTTGCTAGTAGGCTGTTGATAGCGTCAGCCATTGCTACGCTTGCACCTGAGATAGAAGCAGTACGTGTACCGCCGTCTGCTTGGATAACATCACAATCGACAGTGATCATGATTTCACCCATTACTTTCAGGTCAACAACAGCACGTAGGCTACGCGCGATCAGACGTTGGATTTCCATCGTACGACCACCTTGCTTACCGCTCGCCGCTTCACGACGGTTACGAGTGTGCGTTGCACGTGGCAGCATGCCGTATTCAGCGGTTACCCAACCCTTACCTTGGCCTTTTAACCAACGCGGTACGTTTTCTTCTACCGTCGCATTACATAGAACTTTAGTGTTGCCGAACTCAACTAATACAGAACCCTCAGCATAAGCTGTGTAGTTACGAGTAATTTTAATTGGACGAATTTGATCTACAGCGCGGTCATTTGGACGCATTGGTATCTACCTTATTAACAGTCTGAAGTGATTTACTATCGAAAGAGTGCATCACCTAAGAAAGGGGTGAGACAGTTTTGATTGGGGCGAGATTATATAGCAGTTTATCTTTCAAATCTATTTACCGTTCAAAGCTATTTACCGTAACCGGCTATTTATAGTCACAAGAGACAAGCTTCGGGAGCACACCATATCGTGATACTATGCGTGCGCGTTATTTTCAGAATGATAAAAGACAGGAAAATTCGATGATTTATAGTATGACCGCGTACGCACGCAAAGAAGTAAAAGGCGATTGGGGCAGCGCAGTATGGGAAATCCGTAGTGTAAACCAACGCTACCTAGAAACTTACTTCCGTATGCCTGAACAGTTCCGTGGTTTAGAGCCAATCCTACGTGAGCGTTTCCGTAAGCGTCTAGCGCGCGGTAAGGTTGAATGTAACCTACGCTTTGAAGCAAACCCTGCAGCAAAGGGTGAACTAAGCATTAACGAAGGCTTAGCTCAGCAAGTCATTAATGCAGCCAACCAAGTAATGACGATGACAGGCGAAGAGAGCCGTTTGAACCCATTCCAAATCATGAACTGGCCTGGCGTGATGGAAACTCCAGAGCAAGACATGGATGCTATCAACAAAGACCTACTAGAAGCATTCAACGATGCTATCTCAGAGTTCATTGACGCTCGTGCTCGTGAAGGTGAAAACATGAAGGCGCTAATCGTACAGCGCTTAGATGCAATCACTGAAGAAGTCGTAAAAGTTCGTGCACGCATGCCAGAAATCCTAGAGTGGCAACGTGAGCGTCTTCTTACCAAATTTGAAGATGCGAAAATCGAGCTTGAAGGTTCTCGTGTTGAGCAAGAGCTTATCCTACTTGCGCAGAAGTCAGACGTAGCAGAAGAGCTAGACCGTCTAGACTCTCACGTGAAAGAAGCGAATGTAGTACTGAAGAAAGGCGGCGCTTGTGGCCGTAAGCTTGACTTCATGATGCAAGAGTTCAACCGTGAGTCAAACACGCTAGCATCTAAGTCTATCAGCACAGACATCACAGCATCGGGCGTAGAGCTTAAAGTTCTTATCGAACAGATGCGTGAGCAGATCCAAAACATTGAATAACAGTTTGTCAGTAACACACTGTGAATAGCCATTAGCTGAATCAGTGTTGATTAACTAACAGTGTTGATTAGATCAAGATAAGCTCCTAGTTTTAGGGGCTTTTTTTATGGATACAGTAATGAAAATCAAGGCTAGTCAGTAAGCGGATAGTTACGCTGGAGATTTACTTAGAGCAAGAAATAGATACAGCGATAGATAGAACGAGATGACGGATGTAAAACAGGATTTTTGATATTTTGAGGAGGTATTGCAAGTGGAGAAGAGTGTTACGGTAAAACTGAGGAGGAAACAGATTTGAGAGAGAAAGTGACGCAAGTTGCTGTTGCAACCTGCGCCGACTTAAAATCTTATAGAGCTACAACGTTTGCAGCTTGAAGACCTTTTTGGCCTTGCTCTACTTCGAAAGACACTTGTTGGCCTTCTTTAAGAGTCTTGAAACCTTCAGAAGCGATTGCACGGAAGTGTACGAATACGTCAGCGCCGCCGTTGTCTTGAGTTAGGAAACCGAAGCCTTTCTCTTCGTTAAACCATTTTACTACGCCGTTTGTTTTGTTAGACATGATGTGTCCCTTATATAAAAATAAAAAATTAATCGCCAAAAGTGCGATGCGCTGAAAGCTTGAATTATTTAATGTATCTATGAAGCTAAGGGAAACACTGAGAATAACAATGAAGCAATACTAAGGGTTTTACTTTACAACTGGATGTTTCATTTAATAACCCTGAAAACAGAGCGACGCCATTCTTGGTGATCTTAGCCTGCTTGTAAAGCGTTATTTGGATAAATCGATGCTTTTTTGTTCAATTAGCCCAATTAAAAACCCAACGATATCGCTGGGCTTCATTTATAAAACCTTAACCTTCAAAGTGTTACTCATCTGGCTGCTTGGTTCGAAGGTCTACATACGGCCAATAATGATGCCCAACACGAATCAAGAGTGTTGCAGCGGCCAAGATAAATGCCGCTAAAGATAACCAAACGATCAATACCGCATCGAGTTCTTTCATGCCCAAAGTGATGTAACGAGCAATCGCCATCATCGCGATATAGATTGGGTATCGCACTGGGATCTTACCGTTCATCACAAACTGCTGAACCATGGCCAACACTTCTAAATAGATAAACATCAGTAGAATGTCGGTCAGCTGTACACGGCGTTCAGCGAAAACATGCATGAACTCTTCGACCATCGCAAACAAGGTCGCGAGCGTGATCGCCACCAGCAATACCGCTTCCATAATGTGGAATACTTTTAAAAACGGCTTACTAAAAGATCTAGGTAAATTAGAAGGCATAGTCACTCTTCAAAAAATAATTAATCCAGTCTCTACAATAGCATGCATCAATATAAGTCGCTCACTCTCTGTCGGAGAACACCATCAATTGCACACCTTTTGTAGAAGCCGCAGATACAAAAATGGCCCCACATTCACTGCAGAGCCATCTATTCATTCTTCGTCTCAGCTTAACTCAGCCGATTAGCCTTAAAGCAGAATCAGGTAAGTTAAGAACACCACACACAGTCCGTAGATAAGCGGGTGCACTTCTTTACGCTTACCTGCCACAACCATTGTGAATGCGTAGCTGATAAAGCCCATCGCCATACCGTTCGCTGGAGAGAAGCTTAGCACTGTGAACATGATGGTGAAGAAGGCCGCAATACGTGACTCTTTCTTCTCCCAGTTGATCTGACCAAGACGACCTACCATGTAGATGCCCACTACTACCATCGCCGGTGCAACCATTGCAGCTGAGAAGATAGAGAATATTGGGTATAGGAACAGCGAGATTAAGAACAGACCAGCCACCATCACTGCTGCCAAGCCCGTTTTCGCACCTTGAGAAGAAGCAATGCCAGACTCGGAGAACGCGGTAATAGATGTAGTACCTAGAATCGAACCAATCACCGTACCACCCGCATCTGCCACTAGAGCCGATTTCGCGTTTGGCACCTTGCCGTCTTTATCGATAATACCCGCATCGCGACCAACGCCAACAATCGTGCTCAAGCCATCAAAGAAATCAACAATCAGGAAGATCAGTACGATGAACAATAGGTCGAACATTTTCTCTGGCGTGAAAGCAGAGAAATCAAAGATAGCGCCGAAGCTACCTGCCATGCTCGGTGGCATCGCAACTAACTGTTCAGGGATTGGCGCGTTTGAAGTGCCCATGAAGACGTCAGCAAGAATGGTCAACACGATAGCCGAAACGAACGAGATAAACGTCGCTAGTTTGATATCACGAACCATACAACCCAGTGCGATGAAAATACTCACGTAAGCGATGATCACTTTTGGATCGGAAATGTCACCTAAGCCAACCAATACGAATGGGTTAGAAACGATGATGCCCGCATTCTTAAGACCTAAGAAAGCAATGAACAAACCGAGAGAAACGGTAATCGCCAACTTCAAGTCTTCAGGAATCGACTCAATCATCGATTTACGGATATTGGTCAACGAGAACGCGAGGTACAAGATACCTGATAGGAAAATGCCGAACAGTGCCTCATTCCAAAGTACTGCGACTGAACCACTTAATAGCAAACCTTTGAAGAAGCCGTTCATGCTCATGCCCGGCGCAAGCATCACTGGGTAGTTGCCCCAAATGCCCATGATTAGGGTTGCGATAGCCGCAGACAGAGCCGTTGCAGTAAACACGGCACCTTTATCCATGCCAGGAATACCACCCAAAATCGCTGGGTTAACCGCTAGGATGTAGCTCATTGCCAAGAAAGTAATGAAACCTGCATACAGCTCAGTGCCGATCGTGGTCTTTCTTTCAGTGATTTTAAACATTGAATCAAGCGAGCCAGAGGTGTTCTGGGCTTTCAGGGTGGAATCGGTACTCACAACAAAACCTATGCAATAAATTAAGAATTTGGTGATTCAAATGCTGTGAGAATAGAGAGGTCTCTACACTAAAAACTGTAGTCACCAAGATAGGCTCGGTAGTAGAAACATCTAGACCATATCACTAGATATATACAGCATTTAATCGTTTGCGCGGATTGTAAGGATTGAGATTAAAACTTCAACAAATTTTGTCGAGATCACATAAAAAAGTGCAGCTGATGAGTGATTACATTTCTAGAACGATCTTTGAGAAGATCATTCGCCAATAAATAACGATCAAGCCAGTTGTTCTCAATCATCTAAATGTGCTACTCTTCGCCTCCATTTTTCTGACCTAATTTTCACCAGTTGCTTCTATTAGTTTTACTCGTTATCCCTTTATAGACGTAACCAGCGGAACAACAATTAGAGTCAGTGCTATCTTTTATAGTGTCGGTTTATCGCCTTCACTCAATCCAACCAACAGTGGAAATATACAGATGGGCAAAGGTACTCTTTACATCGTATCTGCACCTAGTGGCGCAGGTAAGTCGAGCTTGATCTCAGCAATGCTAGAAACCAATCCAACCTACGCAATGAAGGTATCTGTTTCACACACCACTCGCGGTATGCGCCCTGGTGAAGAGAATGGTGTTCACTACCACTTTGTAGAAAAACATCACTTCGAAGACCTTATTGGTAAAGGTGAGTTCCTAGAGTACGCAGAAGTATTCGGCAACTACTACGGTACTTCACGCGTGTGGATTGAAGAAAACCTAGACCGCGGTATCGATGTATTCCTAGATATCGACTGGCAAGGTGCTCGTCAGATCCGTGAACAAATGCCTCAAGCGAAGAGTGTATTCATTCTTCCACCATCAAATGGTGAGCTAGAGCGTCGTTTGAATGTTCGCGGTCAAGATAGCGACGAAGTTATTGCGAAACGCATGAGCGAAGCAAAATCAGAGATTTCTCACTATGCAGAATACGATTATGTGATCGTGAATGATGACTTTGATGCAGCCCTAATGGACTTCAGAGCAATCATTCGTGCGGAGCGTTTGAAAGAAGATAAGCAAGCAGCTAAATACAGCGGCATGCTTACAGCACTACTGGCGGAATAATCTAGAACTGGATTTTCCATTGAGATAAGTATACGGTGATCTAGAAAGTCTCTAGTTAAACTTGTATACTTTCTCGTCATCAAAAATTTATTAGTTAATTACTATTTGGAGTCCTCATGGCACGCGTAACTGTTCAAGACGCTGTTGAAAAAGTTGGCAACCGTTTCGACCTAGTTCTTATTGCGGCTCGCCGCGCACGTCAAATGCAAACTGGCGGTAAAGATTCACTAGTGCCTGAAGAAAACGATAAGCCAACGGTTATCGCTCTTCGCGAAATCGAAGAAGGTCTTATCACTAAAGACGTACTAGATGCTCGTGAGCGTCAAGAGCAACAAGAGCAAGAAGCGGCTGAACTTGCAGCAGTAAGCAGCATCGCTCACACTCGATAAGAACGTCATTCGAACTAATTAACCTTCCGGGCCTTTAATTTGTATCTATTCGATAGCCTCAAAGACGTTGCCCAAGAATACCTAACAGAGCCTCAAATTGAGGCTCTGCGTCAATCTTATGTGGTAGCGAGAAACGCCCATGAAGGGCAAACCCGTTCAACGGGTGAACCATACATAATCCACCCTGTTGCTGTTTCAAGAATCCTGGCAGAAATGCGTCTGGATATCGAAACTCTGCAAGCAGCCCTACTCCATGATGTAATTGAAGATACTGAAGTTACAAAAGAGGAGTTAGAAGCTCAATTTGGCAATACTGTTGCTGAACTGGTTGATGGTGTATCTAAGCTGGATAAGCTTAAATTTCGTGATCGCAAAGAAGCGCAAGCAGAGAACTTCCGCAAGATGGTTCTCGCGATGGTGCAAGACATCCGCGTTATCTTGATCAAATTAGCTGACCGTACTCACAACATGCGCACGCTTGGGGCACTTCGTCCTGACAAAAAGCGTCGTATTGCTCGTGAAACCCTCGAGATTTATTCTCCGCTAGCTCACCGTCTTGGTATTCATAACATCAAGACCGAACTAGAAGAATTAGGCTTCGAAGCCCTTTATCCGAACCGTTATCGCGTACTTAAAAACGTAGTGAAAGCTGCGCGTGGTAACCGTAAGGAGATGATCCAACGTATCCATAGCGAAATCGAAGGCCGCCTTGAAGAAGTCGGTTTGCCTGCTCGCGTACTTGGTCGTGAGAAGAATCTGTTCTCCATCTATAACAAGATGAAAACCAAAGAGCAGCGCTTCCACACCATTATGGATATCTACGCTTTCCGCGTAGTGGTTGATACCCCAGATACTTGTTATCGCGTACTTGGTCAGGCTCACAGCCTGTACAAGCCTCGTCCTGGCCGCATGAAAGACTATATTGCAGTACCAAAAGCCAACGGCTACCAATCTCTGCACACGTCAATGATCGGCCCTCACGGGGTGCCAGTTGAGGTCCAGATCCGTACTGAAGATATGGAGCAAATGGCAGATAAAGGTGTCGCGGCGCACTGGTCTTACAAAGGTAATGGCTCGCGCAGCAGTAACGGGACAACCGCACAGGTTAAAGCACAACGTTGGATGCAGAGCTTACTTGAGCTACAACAAAGCGCAGGTAACTCATTCGAATTCATTGAAAACGTTAAATCTGATCTGTTCCCAGATGAGATCTTCGTATTCACGCCGAAAGGTCGCATTGTCGAACTTCCGGCAGGTGCAACAGCGGTCGATTTTGCTTACGCGGTGCATACCGACGTCGGCAACATGTGTGTAGGTGCTCGTGTAGACATGAACCCTTACCCACTCAGCAAATCGCTGAAGAATGGCCAAACCATTGAGATAATCAGTGCTCCGGGCGCACGTCCAAATGCGGCATGGCTCAACTACGTGGTGACATCACGTGCACGTACTAAGATCCGTCAGGTTCTGAAAACCATGCGTCGTGAAGAGTCGATTACCCTTGGTCGTCGTCTACTGAACCACGCACTTGGCGAGCACTCTATTACCGATATCGGCCAAGAGAATCTCGAACATGTATTGTCTGACTTGCGCCTAGAAAGCGTTGAAGACTTGCTCGCATCAATTGGTCTTGGTGAGCTGATGAGTATCGTTATTGCTCGTCGTCTACTGGGTGATGCTGACGAACTGACGGAAGTGAAAAACAACAGCGATGCGCCTAGGAAGAAACTGCCTATTCGTGGTGCTGAAGGCCTGCTACTGACGTTCGCTAACTGTTGTCACCCGATTCCAGACGATCACATCATTGCTCATGTATCTCCAGGTCGTGGCCTTGTGGTTCACCGCGAAACGTGTCCAAACGTTCGTGGTTACCAGAAAGAACCAGATAAATACATGGCGGTTGAATGGTCTGACGATTACAACCAAGAGTTCACTGCTGAGCTTCAGGTTGATCTGCAGAACCATCAAGGTGCACTGGCTGAGCTAACCAATGTTATCTCGAAAACAGGCTCTAACATTCACGGTATTTCAACCGAAGAACGTGATGGACGCTTGTACACAGTGACAATCTTGCTGACCACCAAAGATCGTGTTCACCTTGCGAGCATTATGAAGAAGCTACGTGTGATGCCACACGCGCTGAAAGTAAGACGTCGTAAGAACTGATCAAAATAAAGATGAGGGATTCGAGATGGCGGGATGCGAAGAGCAAAAGACTTCGTGACTCACCATCTTGGCTCCACATCTGATTTAGTTTTTGAATATCGATAGATAAAGCGATAAGGCAGATGAGAGATACGAGTCTCGAGATGCGAAGAGCAAAAGCTTTTCACCACTCAACCTTTCGTATTTTGAGTCTGCTTTAATTTTATGTATTGCTTTAATCTTTCCATATCCCGTTCACTCACACCCAATATCTGCTCTTAATCTTTTCGAATCTCGTTTACTCTCATCCCGCATCTGCTCTTCATCCCTTCGCATCTCGTTTACTCGCATCCCACATCTGTTCTTACCTTTTCGCATCTCGCTTACTCGCCCCCCTTATCTGCTCTTACCGTTTCACATCTCGTTTACTCGCACCCCATATCTGCTCTTATCCTTTCGCATCTCGTTTACTCACATCCCGTATCTACTCTTATCCTTTCGCATCTCGTTTACCCGCATCCCGCATCTGCTCTTCATCCCTTCGCATCTCGTTTACTCTCATCCCGCATCTGCTCTTCATCCCTTCGCATCTCGTTTACCCGCATCCCGTATCTGCTTCTAAGCTTTATCCTGTACAAAAATCCAGTAAAATGCTTGAATAGATTATCCCTCTTACGTTTATGAGCCTTGTTATGTCACAGCTTTTATCTGCTATCCCTCTCAACTCTTTATCTGGAGTCGGCGCTAAAGTCGCAGAGAAACTGGAAAAGGTTGGGCTTAACAACGTACAAGACCTGCTATTTCACCTTCCTTTGCGCTACGAAGATCGGACACGTATCTATCCAATCGTAAAGTTACACGCCGGCCTTTGGGCTGCTGTACAGGGCAAAGTAATGCACGTCGATACCATTTTCGGTAAACGTAAGATGCTCGCAGTAAAGATCAGCGATGGTAACGGTACGATTACGCTGCGCTTTTTCAACTTTACTGCAGGAATGAAGAATAACTTTGCTGAAGGCAAACAAGTGCACGCCTACGGCGAGATCAAACGCGGTAATATGGGACTTGAGATCGTCCACCCTGACTACAAGTTCTTTGCCCCAAGGCAGCAGCCAGATGTTGAAGCTAACCTGACCCCGGTGTACCCAACCACTGAAGGGCTAAGACAAGTCACACTGCGCAACCTCACTGACCAAGCTCTAGAGCTAATCGACAAAGCTGCCGTCAATGAGCTGCTACCGTCTGGCTTGTACGACCACCAAATTACTCTAGCACAAGCACTGCATACCATTCACAGGCCTCCTCCAGGCATTGACCTAGAGCTGTTTGATGAAGGTAAACACCCTGCTCAACTGCGTCTGATTATGGAAGAGCTACTGGCTCAAAACCTGTCGATGCTGTCTGTTCGTAGCAAAGGACAGCAAGACAAGGCGATGCCTTTTCCTCCAGCGAACACCCTCAAAGATAAGCTGTTGGCTCAGCTGCCTTTTTCTCCGACCAATGCGCAAGCACGAGTGACCAAGGAGATCGAAGCTGACTTGGAAAAGCCGCACCCTATGATGCGTTTAGTGCAAGGGGATGTAGGTTCAGGTAAAACCTTGGTTGCTGCACTAGCGGCGGTTCGCGCACTGGAACATGGCCAACAAGTCGCCTTGATGGCACCAACAGAACTATTAGCCGAGCAGCACGCGATTAATTTTACTAACTGGTTTGAAGCAATGGACATTCAAGTCGGTTGGCTGGCAGGTAAACTCAAAGGCAAAGCCCGTGAAACCGAACTGGCACGCATTGCTAGCGGCGAAGCGCAAATGGTGGTCGGTACTCATGCCTTGTTCCAAGAACATGTCGAGTTCAAAAACCTTGGCTTAGTGATCATCGATGAGCAGCACCGATTTGGTGTCCATCAGCGTTTAGAGCTACGTGAAAAAGGGGCAAAACAAGGCTATTACCCGCACCAGCTAGTGATGACAGCAACACCAATTCCACGAACGCTCGCCATGACGGCCTATGCCGATCTCGAAACCTCGATTATCGATGAACTGCCACCGGGTCGTACACCGATTCAAACCGTGGCGATTCCTGATACCAAACGGGATGATATCGTTGAGCGGGTGCGTAATGCGTGTCTTAATGAAGGAAAACAGGCCTACTGGGTATGTACGCTGATTGATGAATCCGAAGTATTGGAAGCGCAAGCCGCTGCTGATACCGCAGAAGAGCTGCAACGTAAATTGCCAGATGTGAAAATTGGTCTGGTACACGGCCGAATGAAACCCGCCGAGAAACAAGCGGTGATGCAAGAATTCAAAGAGAACAAACTGCACCTATTGGTTGCGACTACGGTGATTGAAGTGGGTGTGGATGTACCTAACTCGAGCTTAATGATCATCGAGAACCCAGAACGTCTTGGTCTAGCACAACTGCACCAATTACGTGGCCGTGTTGGTCGTGGTTCGGTCGCAAGTCATTGTGTACTGCTGTATCACTCGCCGCTATCTAAAACCGCTCAGAAACGTTTAGGTGTACTGCGTGAAAGTAACGATGGCTTTGTGATTGCTCAACGAGACTTAGAGATCCGTGGCCCCGGCGAGCTACTTGGTACTAAGCAAACTGGCCTAGCCGATTTTAAGATTGCTGACTTGGTACGAGACCAACGTTTAATCCCTGAAGTACAGCGTATCGCACGTCATATTCACGATAGCTACCCAGACAATGCTAAGGCGATCATCAATCGCTGGTTGGGTGAGCGTGATGTTTATTCTAAGGCGTAACTAGCAAAACTAACGTAATCCAAAACGCAAAAGGCTTCCCTCAAGGAAGCCTTTTTCGTGTGTGTTACTTCCATCAATCAAGAACGAGATTCCCTATTCGCTCGTTCCTCACGATAGAGAATGACGATCAAAGTAAACTGTCATCGTCAAAGTCCATGGTTAGCAATGCGTCATCCTCGAGAGGGAAGAATGGCCGAGTCGGGGATCTATGTTCAGCCCCCAACCACTCAATAAAACCTAAGGCTTCACTGGGAAACTGATCTGAGCCTTCAAGCCACCTTCACTACGGTTATTCACCACTACCGCACCTTGATGTTGGCTGACAATGCGCTTCACAATTGCCAAGCCTAAGCCCGTACCCTCACTGCCTCGAGCCGTATCACCGCGAGTGAACGGTTCAAACAACTTACCGACTTGGTCTTGTGGGATGCCCGGACCATTATCTTCTACCGTCACCCAAGCCAACTTATTATCTGCAGTCATACCGGTCGATACCTTGACCCAACCATTACCATAGCGCAGCGCGTTCACCACCAAGTTACTCACTGCACGCTTCATCGCGATCGGGTTGCCCAACGCAGGTTTCATGGTTTCTGGAATATCGGTTTCAATCTGAACCTCGTAGCCACCCTCAGAGCTCGATACTTCGCGTGCAATATCATCGACAAACACCGCTTGGAATGAATCACGATCGACTGGCTTTAAGTAATCCATGAACTGACTGATGATCTCGTTACACTCTTCAGTATCACTGATGATCCCTTCGGCTAAGTAGGCATCCTCTGGGGACATCATCTCAGTCGCTAAGCGAATACGCGTTAACGGAGTACGCAAATCATGACTGATACCGGCCATCAAGAGAGCCCTATCTTCTTCCAGTTCTTGTATGCCTTTCGACATCTGATTGAATGCACGAGTTACCGAACGAATTTCTTGCGCACCTTGCACTGGTAATGGCGGTGGAATGTCACCGCGCCCAACACCTTGTGCGGCTTTCTCTAGCGCAATGAGCGGGCGGTTTTGCAATCGGATAAACAGCCAACCACCTGCGACGATCAACATCGCCATGATCAAGCTGTTACGAAATAGTGGTGCAAAATCTTCTTCTTGCAACTCAGAGAGTGGTATACGAATCAAAGAGTTAGGCAGCTGAGCAATGTCCATCCACAGCACATAGCTCTCTTTACCTAGAATCAATCGCACTTCGGTTTCAGAGCCCAGCTCTTTGGTCATCTCCTCACTCATCAGGTCAATTGCGACAGCATGATAATACTCACCCGCAGCCTCGCTATCCTTGGCGTGAACCGTCACTCCGAGTTGCTCAAGCACACGCTGACGCAATGGTGCGTCAATCTCGATATCACTACTGCCTTGATCCAATACCAGGTTTAACTCGTGAGCCAAAATCTTATTAAACTGCTGCAAGCTCGGCATCAATGCGTAGTTAAACACGGCGTAATATGAAAAGATTTGGCTAGCAACCAACAGGGTTAAGAAGAGCACTATCGACTGAGTAAAGGAGCTACGTATGCGCATAGGAGACCTAAAGTGAGGGATGATAAAGGGATATAGTGGGAACTATAGCTGTAAACCATTGTGCTGAATACAAAACGGGTCATCACATATTAATGAGATGACCCGTAAATAAAGAATTCTGATTCACAGAATCGATAAAGCGGCTTTTGAGCTTATAAAGCTAGATTACACAGCTTTGCCATCTGGAACGAATACATAACCCAAGCCCCACACCGTTTGGATATAACGGGGTTTGCTTGGATCTTCTTCAACAAGACGACGCAGACGTGAAATCTGAACATCGATAGAACGTTCCATTGCTGAATACTCACGACCACGCGCCATGTTCATCAGCTTATCGCGAGACATTGGCTCACGCGCGTTAGTGACTAGCGACTTAAGTACCGCAAATTCACCCGAAGTAAGCGGCATAGGCTCTTCACCGCGGAACATTTCACGCGTACCTAAGTTCAAACGGAACTCACCAAACTCAACCACAGACTCTTCTGTGCTTGGTGCGCCCGGTGCTTCAATCACTTGGCGGCGCAGTACCGCTTTAATGCGAGCAAGCAGTTCACGCGGGTTAAATGGTTTTGGCAGGTAATCATCGGCACCCACTTCCAAACCCACAATACGATCCACTTCGTCACCCTTTGCAGTCAGCATCAGGATAGGTAGCGAGTTGTTTGCGTTTCTTAGACGACGACAGATCGAAAGACCATCTTCGCCCGGCAACATTAAGTCCAATACCATCAAGTGAAAGTTTTCACGGGTTAACAGGCGGTCCATCTGCTCACTGTTTGCCACGCTACGCACTTGAAAGCCCTGCTCTGACAGATAGCGCTCTAACAGTGCACGTAAACGAGCATCGTCATCGACCACTAAAATTTTGTAGTTTTCTTGCATGTAATGGTTCCACCTATTAAAGCTTAAACCTAAGGTTAAGCATTCTTGGTAAATGTGTATTGGTATAAGACATTAAAAATGTAACATTATTGGAGAAAAAGTCGCCTAAATAATTGTTAACGTATGTTGCCTTTCTATATATTCTATCTTAGATCATCATTTCATTAAGTCAGATTTATGAAAACCAAACTTATAACTCGAGAAGGTTATAACAAGCTTAAAGCAGAACATGACCACTTATGGCACGAGAAGCGTCCAGAGATCACTAAGATAGTCACTTGGGCTGCAAGCCTTGGAGATCGTTCAGAAAACGCAGATTACACCTTCAATAAGCGTTTGCTACGTCAGATTGATCGCCGAGTGCGTTTCTTAAGAAAGTTCCTACCTGATGTCACGATCGTTGATTACTCGCCACAACAAGAAGGTAAGGTCTTTTTCGGGGCTTGGGTCGAAATTGAGAATGATGATGGGGAAATTAAGAAGTTTCGAATTGTCGGCCCTGAAGAGATCTACGGCGATGCTAAAGGCTATATCTCTATCGACTCACCAATGGCACGCGCTCTGCTCAAGAAAGAAGTGGATGATGAGTTTACGGTAAAAACACCGGAAGGCGACAAAGAGTGGTTCATTAACTCGATTCGCTACGCAGACAATGAATAACCAAACCTAATATACACTTAGCGATGAGCTGAGTGTTCAAGCAAACTCAAACTCCAGATAAAAGAAAACCCCGCTAGGCTTTCGCCTGACGGGGTTAAGTCTCTATCGCAGCAATCCGGCTACTGTTTATCTCTTCGAGATAAGGTGCTCCCTGCATCTTTCCTTGATAGTGGCTAAATCCTTTAACCAATTTCCTTTTTGTTCATCGCCATCCTAGCGGTGTCCATTCTAGCCTGTCATCCTGACTGGCGAATCTCATCCAGAGATTATTACTTCCTTGCTGACCACTCATCCTAAGTAATCAAATCTTCATCCTGAAGATACCTAGTCCATTAGGCTTTTTCCTGTTCCTGCCAACTCCCTGTCGACAAGTTAAATATTACGGTAATTGAGCGAGTTTCCTAGATAGTTGCAAAAAACATTTCAGGTGGGAAATACGCCCACAAACACACAATCCAATAAAATCAATTACTTAGATAAAAAACAAGACGATTTCATTGGTTTAAAGCGACTTAGTCTCACATCACTTGTAAGAGATCTCGCACAAAGCAGGTATCAGAAACGGAAATTCGACTTCTGACAGGATAATTACACAGCCAAAGCTAGAAAAAGCGTACGCTCACCCCCATGTATTTGTCATGATATTAAATAAGAGATTCATCGGATGAGCCAAGCTATCTGTCGACTGATCGCTGAAGAACTGAATGTCCGTTCTGAGCAAGTCACTGCCGCAGTAAACCTAATTGACGACGGTAACACCGTTCCCTTTATTGCCCGCTACCGTAAAGAAGTTACGGGTGGCTTAGACGATACCCAACTACGTAACCTTGATAGCCGCCTTTCTTATCTTCGCGAGCTAGACGATCGTCGCCAAACGATTCTTAAGTCGATTCAAGACCAAGGAAAACTCACGCCAGAACTCGAGCGTGATATCACTCAAGCAGACAGCAAGACTCGTCTAGAAGATTTATACCTTCCATACAAACCAAAGCGCCGTACCAAAGGTCAGATCGCGATTGAAGCAGGCTTAGAGCCACTTGCCGATACGTTATGGAATGAACCACAGCACGATCCGGAAACGGAAGCAGCTAACTTCATCAGCAGCGATAAAGGCATTGCCGATACCAAAGCTGCACTGGATGGCGCACGCGCGATCATCATGGAGCGCATTGCGGAAGACGCAAACCTGCTTGAAAAGATTCGCCAACACCTGAACCGCAACGCAGAGCTTGGTGCTCGTGTTGTGGCTGGCAAAGAGAACGAAGGTGAGAAGTTCAAAGACTATTTCGAACACAACGAAACGCTAAACAAAGTACCTTCACACCGTGCGTTAGCCATGTTGCGAGGCCGAAATGAAGGCTTCTTAACGTTGGCAATGAATGCAGACCCTGAACAAGAAGAAGGTGTACGCGGTTCTTACTGCGAGAACATCATCTCTGATCACTACGGTATTACTCTAAGCAGCGCTCCTGCAGATGCTTGGCGTAAGCAAGTGATTAGCTGGGCATGGCGCATCAAGGTTTCTATGCACATGGAAACCGAATTGATGGGCGCGATGAAAGAACGAGCAGAGATCGAAGCAATTGAAGTATTCGCAACCAACCTTAAAGACCTGCTAATGGCTGCGCCTGCTGGCCCTCGAGCAACATTGGGCTTGGATCCAGGTTTACGTACCGGTTCGAAAATCGCTGTTGTGGACTCAACAGGTAAAGTTCTAGCGACAGAGACTATTTACCCTCACCCTCCGCAAAAGCAATACGACAAGTCAGCACACGTTGTTGAGCAGATGGTTCGTCAGTTCAATGTCGACCTGATTGCGATTGGTAACGGCACGGCTTCACGCGAAACCGACAGCTTCGTGGCTGATGTGATTAAGCGTGGCAACCTAAAAGCGCAAAAAATTATAGTTAGCGAAGCAGGTGCATCGGTGTACTCAGCATCTGAGTTAGCGGCAAAAGAATTCCCGAACATGGACGTATCGATCCGTGGTGCGGTGTCTATCGCGCGTCGTCTGCAAGATCCATTGGCAGAGCTGGTGAAGATTGACCCTAAATCGATCGGTGTGGGCCAATACCAACACGATGTGAGCCAAACTATGCTCGCTAAGCGTCTAGATGCGATTGTCGAAGACTGTGTAAACGCCGTAGGCGTTGATGTGAATACTGCGTCTGCCGCACTGCTAACTCGCGTAGCGGGCCTTTCTAGCACCATCGCTCAAAACATCGTGGATTTCCGTGATGAGAATGGTCGCTTCGAAGCACGTACTACGCTGAAGAAAGTCGCTCGCTTGGGGCCAAAAGCCTTTGAACAGTGTGCTGGCTTCCTACGAATTATGGACGGCAAGAACCCTCTCGATGCATCATCGGTTCACCCAGAAGCTTACCCTGTGGTGAAAAGAATCGCTGAGAAAAACCACAAAGACATCAAATCTCTGGTGGGTAACACAGACTTCCTGCGTGGCTTGCATGCCATTGATTACACCAATGAAAACTTTGGTGTACCAACGGTAAGCGACATCATCAAGGAGCTGGATAAACCGGGACGCGACCCTCGCCCTGAATTTAAGACAGCAACCTTCGCTGATGGCGTAAACAGCGTTTCAGACTTAGAACCGGGCATGATTCTAGAAGGCGTGGTATCGAACGTGGCTAACTTTGGCGCCTTCGTTGATATTGGTGTTCACCAAGATGGCTTAGTGCATATTTCAGCGCTCACCGATCGCTTTGTCTCTGACCCCCGTGAAGTGGTTAAAGCCGGTGACATCGTCAAGGTGAAGGTAATGGAAGTCGATGTTCAGCGTAAGCGTATTGCGCTAAGCATGCGTATGAAGGACGAGCCGGGACAAGATAACCGTGCTCAACGTTCAAGTGCACCTCGCACGCAAAACCGCCCGAACCAGAATTCACAAGGTGGACAACGCCGTCGTGAGGAGCCGCAACAAAACGCGGCGATGGGCGGTGCTTTTGCCGCAGCCTTTGCTAAAGCGAAAAAATAATCCATTAGCTCATCTAAAAAGCTGATGTGCTTAAAACAAAAAACCTGCATCCCTTAGGGTATGCAGGTTTTTATTATGTGTTCAAAAAAGACATCGAAGCTGAGCTGTATTCTACGTATTTTATACTCGAAATAATTGGGGTTGCAGCTAGGCAACAAGTAAGTTCATCCCTATGAGCATAGGGGTTCTATGTAATTAGGGTGAACTTACGCAGTTAACAACGCTGCGGCTTCAAGTATGAAGAGTATAATTACAACACAATCAGCATTTCTGATGGAGCATGAGGCGCAACAGCATGACCATAATGATATTTTATGACCTTACGTCGTTTCTCCATCTGTCCCTCCTGAATCGCCGCATCTAAAACATGCTTTGGCAGGCGAAAACGCATGGTATAGCCTTTTCCTTGGTCAGCACTGTAAGTTCTCAGTGCCAACAAGCTGAACAGCCTATCAAAAGGATCTTGTGGCTCTTCTTGGCTAATCGAATTGGCCTCTGACTCGTTCTCCATTTCATAACCCGGATGGTCTGAAGGATCCCAAGCCGACTGCTGCCTTCGCTTATCGTCCGACTTTACCTTTCGCTCTGCATTGGTTTTCGCCAATGCTACGGCGGGAGCGACAGGTTCTCGAACTCTATTATCACGCGCAACTTGCTCTGTTTGCACATTAACGGACGGGGCGATTAGTGGCACACTCACTGCAGTTGCAGGTGACACAATCATCGCGAACTCTCCTCAAGAATCGCCCATCGTTATTGCTATAACGCTGTTGTACTGTGAGTCAGCACAACAGGCATAGCCCAACTTACCGCAATCAGCTCAGGAGAGAGTTAGGTCTGAGTATCATGCTGTACATTGGTGTTATACCAATCGTGGTAAATAACTGCTCAACCTAGCTTGTTAAAACGCTCGATAACGGCGTTAGAACTTTTGATTGTAGAATAACTACTTATCAAAAAGCTCTGCCTTGTTCTCTAGCCTTTTTCCTACACTATTTTTGAACACTTACTTACTGTGATTGGTATTAGGTTATATATCGACCAAGCCGGCGATAAATTTAGCGATTATTTTTGGGCGAAGCTGACCAGTTCACTGCAAAAGGCATCGGCTTCGGTCATAAACGGCGCATGTGAAGACTGCGTGAAGATGTATTGCTCAGTATGAGGCAGAGCATTGCCCAAATCTTTGGCCACCTTGATTGGCACCAATCCATCTAATCGACCATACAAGCGCAACATAGGCATTGAGATCTCAGGCAGCTGTTCACGCAGGTCGACATCCGACAGCATCTTTAAGCCAGCCAATAGCGAATCAGGATTGGGCAACGGGCGAGACAGCACCGCTTGCTTGAGCTGTTTTACATCTTGTCTTGCTGAAGGGCTACCCATGGCTTGCAATGCCATAAAGCGTTCGATAGTGGTTTGGAAGTCTTCCACCAGCTGTTCGGTGAATACGCTTAATACGTTTGGCTGAATACCTCGCCATAATACGGGCTCTTTAGCAGCAGCGAATTTAGGAGAACTGGCGACAGTCACAAGCTTGCTCACGTAATCTGAGTGATGAAGAGCCATGTGCGTTGCGACCAAACCACCGAGCGACCAACCCACCCAGATCGCTTGTTTAGGCGCTTCGGCCAACAGTTGCTGAGCAATCTCTTCAAGATCTTGAGCGTGGCAGTGTGCGCTGTGTCCATACCCTGGTAAATCGACAACATGCACTCGGAAATCAGCTTGTAATGCATTAACGGTTTGTTGCCACACCGCACCGTTCATTCCCCAGCCATGAACCAGTACTAAATCAGGCCCTTGCCCAGAAACATGCCAATATAACGCGTCACTCATTCTCAATATTCCCTACTTTTTCCGTCAGCGATAATCCGTGCTTTTCAGTATGGTTAGCAAAAGGAACACCATAACCCAAAAGCATCGCAAGCTATGTTATCCGATTGGCTACAAAAACACACACCACGTCTGGTCACACCTCAATGCCACCTGTGTAAGCTCGATAAGCTTCCCGAAGACGCACATCCTCGATGGTGCAATTCTTGTCTCAAGCTCTTTGAACCTGTACCACGCTGTCAAAGATGTGGCTTAAAAACACTGACCACTGTCGATCAATGTGGTGAGTGCTTAGCTAATCCTCCGCTTTGGCATCGGCTCTATTGCGTCGGTGATTACACCTTCCCAACAGCAGGCTATATCCAACAAATGAAATACGCTGATAAGTTTTGGTTTGCACGTGATCTGTCTAAGCTATTGGCATCACGTATCGATCAACCTGCTCCGTTGCTCACCAGCGTACCGCTGCATTGGCGCCGATACACCCATCGCGGCTTTAATCAAAGTCAGCTACTGGCCAATTACACGGCTCAAGAGCTTGGCGTTAAAGATGAGGTGTTGTTTCGTCGAATTCGCTCAACAGCTTCCCAGCAGGGGCTGACTAAATCCGCACGATTACACAATCTAAAGAGCGCTTTTGCGCTTCAAAAACAAGACTTTCAAGGAACTATCCCCTCTCACGTCGCGATAATTGATGATGTTGTAACCACCGGCAGTACTGTGTATCAATTATGCCAATTACTACTTGAAGTGGGCGTTAAAAGGATTGATATTTACTGCATCTGCCGCACTCCTGAGCCCTCTGGATAAAAGCTGTGAATCACTACTTGTACAGCAATCCAACAAAAAAGGGCTGAATTACAAATCTGACAGGAGTAGAATGGCGCTAATAACCTACAAATCTACTCAGGTATTCGTCGTGTCAAATATTACTATTACAGAAACAGCTCAAACTCACTTTGCCAATCTGCTGTCACAGCAGCCTGAAGGTACAAACATTCGTGTGTTCGTGGTAAATCCAGGCACACAAAACGCTGAGTGTGGTGTTTCTTACTGCCCAACAGATGCTATCGAAGCGTCTGATACAAAACTTTCTTTCGAAGCATTCTCTGCATACGTAGATGAGTTAAGCCTACCATTCCTAGACGAAGCTGAGATTGACTTCGTGACTGACAAAATGGGCTCTCAACTAACGCTTAAAGCACCAAATGCTAAAATGCGTAAGGTATCTGATGATGCACCGCTTCTAGAACGCGTTGAATACGCAATTCAAACACAAGTTAACCCACAACTTGCTGGTCACGGTGGTCACGTTAGCTTGGTAGAAATCACTGAAGACGGTGCTGCTATCGTAGCATTCGGCGGTGGTTGTAACGGTTGTTCTATGGTTGATGTGACTCTAAAAGAAGGCATCGAGAAAGAACTTCTTCAACAATTCGAAGGTGAACTGACTGCTGTTCGTGATGCAACTGAGCACGATCGTGGTGAGCACTCTTACTACTAATCACTGATTTAGTGTTAGTCGTTATTTGAAAGGTTGATGCGTGAGCATCAACCTTTTTTGTTTTAGGTCTAAGAAAACACGCCCCTATATTAGCTTCCTATGCTCTTGTATTAATGAGCTTAATTATCAAAAACCTCACCTCGTTACCATCTTGAGTAAGGTATTCAAGTGATCGTAATCGACTCCTGCTTCAATAATTTTCGGATATGAAAACTCGGATCTAGGAACTCAACTCTATTTCCCCTATATTAGAATGACTTTATAAGAAAGAATTCCAATGAGCTAAGGAGCGAGCGCAATGACAAAAAGGACCAAGCCAGAAATTTTGGCTCAGCAAACTGTCGCTCAATCAAAACTATTCTCTATCGAGTCTCTCGATTTACGCTTTTCAAACGGTGAAGAGCGCACTTACGAACGCATGAAGCCTAGCGGCCGCAACGCAGTAATGATGGTTCCGATTACTGAGCAAGGCGATATTCTGTTGGTACGGGAGTACGCAGCGGGCACAGAACGCTATGAATTGGGCTTTCCGAAAGGACTTATCGATCCTGGTGAGCAGCCAAACGAAGCCGCGGTTCGTGAACTCAAAGAAGAGATTGGCTTTGGGGCTAACAAACTCACTCCACTCAAGGAAGTGATCCTCGCTCCCTCTTATTTTTCTAGCAAAATGACGCTGTTTATCGCAGAAGACCTCTACCCAGAGAAGCTAGAAGGTGATGAACCTGAACCACTGGACATTGTGCGCTGGCCGCTTGCTCAAGCCGAAGAGCTATTAACGCATCTCGACTTCTGTGAGGCTCGCAGTATTACCGCCCTACTATTGACCCTTCGCTCGCTAAATAACAACTAAAGCCATAAGCGCACTCGAAGAGTAAGAGAATATTTATGCCAACAACAAAAGATTTGTCTCACCTCCTACCCTCTGTCATTGAGGTTGCTCGCTCTGCAGGCCAACTCATCTTAGAGATCTACGAAAAGAAAGATTACGAAGAGTTCACCAAGAGTGACGACACGCCTGTCACCAGTGCCGATCTGGCTGCGCATAAACTGATTTCGAAAAAACTCAGTGAACTCACGCCTGATATTCCAGTGTTATCTGAAGAAGCCGCTGATATTAGCCTAGAAAAACGCGCTCAGTGGGACCGCTACTGGTTGGTTGACCCATTAGATGGAACGCAGGAGTTCATCGCAAGAAGTGGTGATTTCGCGACAATTATCGCCCTAATTGAACATAACAAGCCAGTAATGGGTGTGGTGTATGCTCCGGTTTCTGGTGTGAGCTATTACGCATACAGCGGTAAAGGGGCTTGGAAAATTCCAGACCTTAATGACAGTGTTAAAATCAAAACGCATCGTCATGAACTACCAAACCAGTCTATTGCAATGGCGATCAGCCGTCGCCAAGACATCAATCGCATCACCAGCCGTATGAGCTCAGCATGGAATTATGATTTGGTTCCTCTAGGCTCAGCAGCGCTTAAGGCATGTTTAGTAGCAGAAGGTGCTGTGGATTGTTATCTACGCCTTGGACCAACCGGAGAGTGGGATACCGCCGCAACGCAGTGCATTGTTGAAGAAGCTGGCGGACGTATCTTAAGTACTCAACTAGAGCCGCTTTCGTACAATGAAAGAGAAACGCTAGAAAACCCGAACTTCATTGTACTCGGTGATGCAGATTTACCGTGGGCAGAAATCTTACAAGGCAAAGACTAAAGCCAACAGTCTTTATAGCCATAGGATATTCAAACAAAACGGGCACCTCAATGAGGTGCCCGTTTTTTATATCTCGTAATTTAGTGACCCTTAGCTGTTTAGCTAAAAACGACCTTGGTAAGTAAACTGATATTTACCTTGGCTGTCAGGGTTACCCAACCACTTAAGCTGGCTCTGCATCGCTGATGGGAATTCAGCACCCGGTTTAAACCATGCTGCCGAGGTGTAGCTTTGATTAGGCGTTACGCTCGCTGAGAACTCACTGTCCACTTGATCACTCTTCTGGATGCCTTTAGCTGCAATGGTGTTGTCTTCACAGGTAATATCCGCAATCACGGGCCCGAGGTCTAATGAACCCACTGGCGAGTCGACAGCTGCACCAGACCAAGCAAGCGTACCTTCGCCCGATTGACACCAAGGCTGAGCATGAACTGCGTGTTTGATCGTCAGTTCAACTTGTCCTGCAATAGAAACGGGGACTGGGATAGCCGGCGCATATTTCATCACGTTCATAGCAGGCATTGAAGCCACGAGGTTTTCTGCATAAGCACCGCTCATGCTATATCCAACACGACCTTTACCGGATAAATTCATGTCGCTGTTACGACCAAAGCGAACCGCAAGCTCGGCTTTGGCTTGGAATAGTTTAGAGAACTGGAAGTCCCACTGCACTGAGCCGTAATTGACACGCTGCCACGCAATATTGTTAGCGCGACCTTGCCAAACGGTGCCTTCAACGCCTTCGATGCTTAAACCACGCACAGCGGGCGCATGCTTGAGAGCAAAAGCGGCAGGCAAATGCAGCAACAAGCTTACTGAGAAAAAAACGATAAAAATGACGCTGAATAACAGGCCATATTTGAAAGATAGACCGCGTTTCACATTAACCTCGTTTAAACTGTAGTCGGTTGATCTCAATAACCCCAGGGCTATCAGAGCGATCAATATCCATAAACTCAACCTCAACACCCTGTTTTTCTTTCAGGTATGTTAGCCAGTCAACGAACTTATTAAATGGCACAGGCTTAATCCACACTTGCAGCATCTCACCACGTGGTTGTACGCGTATCAGCTCGATGTTAAAACGGCGCATAGAAGCAGGCACAGATTGGTTTAAAGGCTGGCTAGCACTTATGCCACCACTGCCTCGCAACTCAACCACTTCATTGGCTTTATTGGTTACCCAAGCCAGAAGTTGCTTCTCACTTTGAATACGGCTCTGCGCAAGTTCAGCTCGCTGACTGAGTGGCTGGATTAGCCCCCAATAAACAACACCGACCACCAATAGAATTGAGCAACCAATCACTAATCGTTGCTCTCTCTGACTTATTGAAGTCCACCACGCTTGGAGTGGCTCAATCATATTTCTCATCACTGATCTCCTTACGCAGGTTATTGATGGGGTTTAAGAGTAAAGCTGCCAAATACAGCATCGCCATTACGGTTTAATGGACCTTGTTCAACGGTAAACTTCTCTTCGAGCTTCACTCTCGCAGTCTCAAAGTGTTGGAAATCAGAGCTTTTAGCCTGAAGTCGAACCTCAGAGCGGTTGCCATCGTAGCGAATACTTTCGACTTCGATTGACTTCACCTGCCCTAGCGTTTCTGGCAATAACGCTAGCCAGCCTAGTAAGGAGTCACCCTCGCCTGAACCGCCATATTTCTTGGCTTCATCGTTCATCTGACGCTTAAGATAGCTCACTGTTGGGATACGTTGTTTACCTGGGAGCACTGCTCTGAAAATACGTTCACTCTCCATGCGGTAAGCTTGTGCTTGAGCTTCGTATTGTTGAACCTTCAACACTTGTTGAGTCACAATCACAGCCACCAGCAAACAAGCAGCAATCGCTACTTTCTGCCATACGCGCCAATATTTACTGAATGAAGATTTGGTTTTAAAGGTGCCAGTCAGTAAATTTACGCCGCTTGTGATCGCTTGTTGGCTCAGCAAAGACATCACCAATTCCGCAGGCTTTGCTTGCCAATTCGCACCGCTCTGCTGTTGAACGTCTTCGCTCGGCATCGCGGTATAGCTAAAGATAGTCGTCGCTTGCTCTTCGTCATCAGCAACAACCCAATCACTTTGCAGAAACATAGGTAACCATGCTTCGCTGATCGACACGGCTTGATAGTTACCTTGACGTTGAGAGTTACCTTGGCGCAATAACCAATGCTGGTCGATCTGCAATGCACTGATGCCAGATTCTTCCAGAGGCACGGCCAGTGTATCTGGTAACACCTTACGGAAGATAATATTGGCTTCACGAAACAGGTCTAAAGCTTGCTTTAACCATTCGCGGTCGACACCACACACGGTAGCGTGCGTTGCGTCTTTATCTAAAATCGTCAGGTGTAAATCTTCGATATCTTGTGCGACTTCGTCTTCTAATAAAAACGGCAGCATAGAATCGAACTGGCGAGCAGCACCTTTCGGGATCTCAACACGCTTAATTAAGCATTCATTTCCCGGCAATAAAGCGATACAGCTGCGCTTTTCAGCGTAAGGCGTTAACTCATCCAACTGCTCCCAGCTAGACAACTCGCCACTTGCTATCACTTCTTGTTGGCTTGTCGACCAAACTAACCACTGCACAGGGCTTTGTGGTTCGCTACTCAGTCGAACGGTCAGAAACTCGCTCACTGATTCCTCCAAAACGACGGCGTACTACCGTCACTGTTTCTCGATTACTACTATAGAAAAGCGTCCGTATACGTACACGTGACTGCTCAACTAATACCTCTGCATCTAGCTCAAAATAGGCGCTATCTACAGTTAAATATGCTTTCGCTTTTTTGCTAACTTCGGCACTCACGCCAACAATGGCAGGTTCAGCCATAAAAGCATCCACCGTATCCCAGCCATCAAATGGGCGTTTGTCTATTAGCTGTTTAGCATCTGACTCACTTAAACCAGGTGCAAACATCGCCTCCAATAAAGACGCCTGCTTTTCCGTGAGTGTATTCACGTTCAAGCGAAAATCGTCGCTCGGTAGAGCGCAAACAAACGGGCGAACCTTATTCATCACTTCACCCGTGACCTGATAAACCGCTCTTAGCTCAGATTCATCCGCCATTAAGCCATTCGCCGCCAAATAAGATGGCTTCATCGCTTCATAGGTGCTGTCTTCTACCCCCGCTGAAGAGGTGGTTCGGGTATCTGCGTCAACAAATTCCCACGTTGAGTTTGCAATAACCTCGGCCTGATAAGGCTCAACGTCTTGGTTTTCTAATAAGGTTTGCCAAACCGTGATCAAATAAGGTGTCTGGTTACTTGAAGTGGTCGTCACTCCCGCCAATGCATTGAGATTAAAGCAAGCCTGAGCATCAACGATGCGTCCCTTAACTTGACCGTAATCCAATGGGTATACCTGCTCTTCTAGCGCCCATGGTTGACTTAAGTTTACGGTATCACTGTCTTTGTAGCTTTGCCTAATGCCGTCTTGCACCAGCGCTTCTACGCCAATGCTGTACCAATAAGCCTGTTGGTAATTCAGTTGATTACCAACGCGCTTGAATTGCGTAAACAGACGTTCCGACATACTGCCAGCGATAGTTGCCATGATCGCCAATAGCATCAGGATAATGATCAGCGCGACACCACGCTGCTTACGACCCATAGCTGACCTTGTCCGTGCAAGCTTGTTAGTTCGATGAGTCATTATTCCCCTCATTACTGCCTGAAGAGTCACTGTTTGAAGCATCATCGGCCTGATCTAGCGTGCCACCGGGAGTGAGATAAACACGCTCTATCTCACCATAATCTTTCAAGGTTAGCTTTAACCTTACCGCTTTCGGTAGTGATTTGTCGGTTTGCCACTCTTTGCCCCAGCGGCTTCCGTCATAAAACTCGAATTCCAAGCTTTCAACATCATCAAGCAAAGGCGTAATCACACCTTCTTGGCCTGCAGGGGTATCGGGGTAACGCCACCACACACGCTCAAGTGTTTCTTCTTTAATACGGTAGCCCACTTTGGTGACCTCTCCGCGAGGAAACTGCTGCTGTGGGTTATGCCAACCAAGGCGAGTAAACATGATGCCAACGCTGTCGGAATCCAGTAAATACTCTTTCATTAGTATCAGCTTAGATGATGCTTCTTCACCGTTGGTACGAAATTTTCGCACCGCCATCTGGCGAAAGTCATTATCTAAAATGACTAAACTACGTTGCAGTTGATTCAAGCGGGCACTGCGCTCGATTGAGAGTTCATTGCTGCGCTGAACCTGATTCACTACTTGATAAGCAGCCATACTTAGCGTGGCAAAGATAGCGATCGAGACCAAAACTTCAATTAAGGTAAAGCCTCTCCCTTTTGAAGATAGACCTTGTTTACGTGGCGTACGCTTATTTGCCGACATGCTCTTACCTAGCGACTTGCTCTTAGCTAACCACACGTTTTTAGTTAACCACATAGCTGCGCACCGTGACCACTGGAGAAGCTTTTTTATTGGTTGCCACACTCACATCAAACGCCTTTAATAAATCATCGCTAGTATCGATTGGCGTAACTTTCCAGAACCACTCTCTTCCAGCCAACTCTTGTGTACCCTGTGCTTTTTTAAGCTTCTCAGGATGCAGCATCACCAAGGCCATTTGATTATCAACGACCATAGCAGCGAAGGTTTTTTCTTCTAGATAACTGAGAGTATTGATGTGCTGCGTAACAGCACGAATCACACTGATCGCTGCCGTTGCGAAAATAGCGAGCGCAACCAATACTTCAAGCAGAGTCATTCCTCGAGAACCAAGGGTCATACCACGAGAAGGAGAACGGTTATTCCTCTTCATATTCTTCTCCCGGCTCTAGTAATCGAATGACACCATTATCCAATACTCGAATACGCCAACCATCTTGTATGGTGTCTCCGGTATTTGGATAAAACGACAATACAAATGGCGTCATTTCAGCACTCGACAAGATGTAGATCTGCGGTGGCTTTGGCTTCTTTTCCTCTTCCAGATCCGCAAACATATCTTCATCAAACAAGCTTCCTGGATTGAACAGCCGATCATCGTCTTCCCATGCACCACCACCTAGAGTCAGTGACAATGCGAGTTCTTCCGGCAATTCAGTTGAAGAGGGGATTTTTTCAAAGTCGACTTCTTGCCAGCCTTCAGACTTAAGCGCCATCAGTACATAGGTCGATTTTTTTTCATCAACCCGAACACCAAAATCCAAGCCACTTAAAATAGCTTCTTCATTGAGTAGCTGAACTCGTTGATAAAAACTTTGAGCATATTTTTTAGCAACATCTTTACTATTGGTAGGAATGGTCGCGATCACCGCGACCGCCGTTACTGACAGTAATACCAATACCAAAAGAATCTCAATTAAGGTGAAACCTGGCTGTGTTTGCTTAGTTTTCACCTTTAGACTCCATCTGTTTACGTCCTAACATCAAATAACGGCATCAAGTGACAATAAGCCTAGGCTTACTGAAAGTCTTGCATGTTCCAGTTGCCGATATCCGCAGCAATACCTTCACCACCTTCTTGGCCATCAGCGCCAAGTGTAAAGATATCGATAGTGCCGTTATCACCAGGGCTTAGGTATTGGTACTCATTGCCCCATGGGTCGTTAGGTAGACGCTTGATGTAGCCACCGTCACGGTAGTTACGAGGCTCTGGGCTACTTGGTTTAGAAACCAATGCATCAAGACCTTGATCCGTTGTTGGGTAAACGCTGTTATCCAGTTTGTACATATCGAGCGCATTCTCTAGCGCCACGATATCAGTGATGGCTTTTTGTTGGTCAGCCTTCTCTTTGTTACCCAATAGGTTAGGTACAACAAAGCTCGCCAATACGCCAAGGATAACCACAACAACCATCACTTCTAATAGGGTAAAGCCTGATTGTTTCTTCATTCTGTTTTTCATTATTTTCTCCAAATTACAGACAGCGAGTTGAAGGTAATAATGTCCTTCTTCTCGATAATCCAAAAACTAACGTCTTGTGAGCAGTCATTTAGCCGCTCATTAAATTATTCATTTCAAGCATCGGCATTAAGGTCGCCATCACAATGAACAGCACTAAGCCTGCCATCAAAGCGATAAGTGCTGGTGTGAAAATACCTAGCGCGATATTCACGGTCGATTCAAAGCTTTGGTCTTGGTTGTCCGCCGCTCTTGTCAGCATTTGTTCTAACTGACCACTCTGCTCACCACTGGCGATCATATGCAGCATCATTGGAGGGAAGAGTTTGGTTTGATCGAGCGCTTTACGCAGGCTTGCCCCTTCTCTAACACTGTCTGATGCCTGTAATACTTGTTGCTTCACATGGTGATTCGACATTACATCAACCGCCACTTTCATCCCTTCAAGAATAGGAATCGCACTCGAAGTACAGATAGAGAGTGTTCGAGCAAAACGAGAGGTATTAATCCCTTTTGCTATTTTGCCGATCAGTGGAATGCTTAATAGCTTGCGATCCCAACTCATGCGAACGCCCGGTTTTTTCAGCGCGGTCTTAATCAACACAATCACACCAATGATCAACAACAGTAATTGGATACCCCAATTCTGGATAAATTCACTTGATGCCAATAAAAATTGTGTCGATTGAGGAAGCTCTTGGCCCATTTGGATAATAGGCTCGACAATCTTAGGTACCACGGTTGCCAACAGGAACGAAACAATCGTCACCGCAAACACCACCAGCACCACAGGGTAGATCATCGCTTGTAGCAGCTTAGAGCGCATCTTCTGGCGGTTTTCTGCATAATCGGCTAACCGCTCCAATACCGCATCTAAGTGACCAGATTTCTCACCAGCCGCAACCATGGCTCTAAACAGTTCATCGAAGATGTGTGGGTAATCAGCCAAGCTATCCGCTAGCGAATAACCTTCCGTTACCTTCGAACGAACCGCCAGTAGCATGGTTCGAATGCGTGGCTTTTCAGATTGTTCCGCCACGGCCTTCAGACACTCTTCTAGCGGCATGCCAGACTGAACGAGCGTGGATATTTGTCGAGTAATTAAAGCAAGATCAGGTGTACTGATACCACGCTTAAAGCTGGTCGAGGGCTGAGCACCTTTCGCAGTTTTAGCCTTGGCTTCAGTCATCTCAACCGGCATCAAGCCTTGTTCTTTCAAGCGTTGGCGAGCCTGACGAGCGTTATCCGCTTCAATAGAGCCTTTTTTGCTCTTACCTTTGGCATCCAGTGCTTTGTATTCAAATGCCGCCATACTAGACTTCCTTAGTCACACGCATCACTTCTTCTAAGGACGTTACCCCTTTTAGAACTTTGCTCAAGCCATCATCTCGAATACTTGGGGTTGTGCCACGAATTGCTTTCTCAATCGCCTGTTCGCCAGCTTCACTGTGAATAAGCTCTTGCACCGAGTCGTCAATCATCAGGAGTTCATGAATACCGGTACGGCCTCGATAGCCTTTGTGACTGCAGTTTTCACACCCTTTGGCATGGTAAAGCGTAAGGCTGTCTTTCTTCTTCAACCCAAACAGCTTCTTCTGCTCTTTATCCGCTTCGTAAGGTTCTTTACAGTCGTTACATAGGGTACGAACCAAGCGCTGAGCCAAAACACCCAGCAGCGAAGAAGAGATCAAGAAGGGTTCGATGCCCATATCACGTAGACGTGTAATCGCACCGATTGCCGTATTGGTGTGAAGGGTCGACATTACTAAGTGACCGGTCAAAGAGGCTTGAACAGCGATCTCAGCGGTCTCTAAGTCACGTATCTCACCAATCATTACCACATCCGGGTCTTGACGAAGAATGGCACGTAAACCACGCGCAAAGGTCATATCAACCTTAGGGTTCACTTGTGTTTGGCCAATGCCATCGATATCGAATTCGATTGGGTCTTCAACGGTTAGAATATTTCGCTCATTACTGTTGAGCTCTTGCAGGCCAGCGTACAAGGTCGTTGATTTACCAGAACCCGTAGGACCAGTAACCAAGATGATACCGTGTGGGCGCTGAATAAGCTTACGGAAGTTTTCGTGGTTCTCGGCCGTCATGCCTAAACTGTGCAGGTCTAGACGAGTCGCGTTCTTATCCAACAGACGCATTACCACGCGCTCACCGTGCGATGAAGGCATCGTAGACACACGAACATCGACCGCTCGACCACCGATACGCAGAGAAATACGACCATCTTGTGGCACGCGTTTTTCCGCAATATCTAGCTTAGCCATAACCTTGACACGTGACACCAACAGCGGAGCCAGTTTACGGCTCGGCGCAAGAACATCACGCAACACACCATCAATACGGAAACGGATAGACAGTGATTTCTCAAAGGTTTCGATATGAATATCTGAAGCACCCTCTTTGATCGCCTCACCCAACATCGCGTTAATTAGCTTGATGATTGGTGCATCGTCTTCCGATTCAAGTAAGTCTTCATCTTGTGGCAACTCTTCTGCTAGCGAGAAGAAGTCGTCGTTGTCAGCACCAATGTCTTCCATTAGCTGACGAGCTTCCGACGAGTCACGCTGATACGCATCGGTCAATTTTTTATCAAATTCGTCTGCGCTGATCGCTTGTGGCGTGAAGCCATTTTTCACCACACGGCTTACTTCAATGATCGCCGCCGATTTTAGAGGCTCTACATAATAAAGTGCCGGCGGACGCTCTGGATGCTGATATTCCAACACCATCTTGTAGCGATTCGCAAAGCTAAACGGCAAGCGCTGATAAGTACGTGCCGCCCCTACCAATTCAGCCATTATTCTGTTTCCATTTGATCAATGAAGGCTTGGATTTCAGCCGGGTGATTCATGTCTGCACCAAATTTAGGCAGTACTGGAATATTATCGTCAGCCATCAGTTTCAAACCTTGCTCTGCCTTGTACAGCTGCTCAGCTCGAATGAAGTTGTATTTACGCTGAGTGATACCATCAGCCGTCATACCATCACGGATGATGGTCGGTTTGATGAATACCATTAGATTCTTTTTCTCAACCTGAGTACTGGTTGACTTGAACAGGTGCCCAAGAACAGGAATATCACCCAAGAATGGCACCTTAGATTCACTCTCTAACGCACGTTCATCAATCAAACCACCCAGCACCAGCATTTGGCCATCTTGAACAATCACAGAGGTGTTCAGTTGACGCTTAGCAAAACGTACATCTACCGCGCCGTTCGCGCCCAATACGTTCGACACTTCTTGTTCAATATTCAGCTGAACAGAATCGCCTTCGTTGATTTGTGGAACAACCTTCAGCTTGATGCCCACTTCTTTACGTTCAACCGTTTGGAATGGATTATCGTTGCTTGAACCTGCTGTTGAACCTGTTAAAACAGGCACCTCTTCACCCACAATGAATGACGCTTCGCCGTTGTCCATCACGGTAATACTTGGAGAAGATAGGATGTTTGAGTTTGAATCGGTCGCTACCGCACTAATAAGTGCAGTCCAGTCACCCATCACCACACTCATTGCCGCGCCATTAACACCTGAAAGTGCAGAGGCTAATGTTGAATAATCACCTTCTTCAGTGGTGGTTTCATTTCGTAGGAATTTTCCATCAGAGTCATAAACAGCGGTGGTTGTAGTAGAATCTTTAGCTTCTTCTAGACCGACCATTACGCCACCAATTGACGCACCAGTGTTGCTGTACTGGATCATTGCACCTGTTTCTAGGTTACCCCATTGCACACCAAGGTTAACGCCATCGCCTTCAGCCATTTCAACGATCAAGGCTTCAATCAATACTTGAGCACGACGAATATCCAGCTGAGCGATCACGTCTTGCAGAGCGTTCATTATGTCAGGCTGCGCGGTAATAACTAGAGAGTTAGTATCACTGTGTGCAGAGATCATCACTTGGTTACGCTGCGATGAGCTGCCTTTGGTTGATGACTGCTTCTCTGATTGCAGATTATCCGACACACCTTTCAACACATCGACCAAATCTTCAGCTTTCGCATACTTTAGGTAGATAACTTGGTTGTTACCCTTGGTTGCCATTTCGACATCAAGTTGCTCGATAAGCTTTCTTAGACGGCTACGAACCTTAGGGTCACCAGAAATCAGAATCGCATTGGTACGCTCATCAGCAACCAGCTTAGGCTGTAGGAATGCAGGCGTATTCTTCGCATCTGTGGTTTTATTCAGCGCATCAACAATGCGTACCATCTCTGCTGCTGAGGCATTTTTTAGCTCAACGACTTCAATCTCTTTATCACCTGCTTGGTCAACACGCTTGATGATTTCCGCTAAACGGTTTACCACCGCCGCTCGGCCGGTAATAAGAATGATGTTGGCAGGATCGTAGTGCACTACGTTACCCGCACCGGCATTGTCGTTCAATTGACGAAGCAAAGGAGAAAGCTCACGAACCGAGACATTACGTACCGTCACAACACGCGTGACTACGCTGTCGCCAGTGATCGAATCACGGTCACCGACAACGGGAATTGCCGACGTTTTAGAGTCTTTAGCTTTGATGATCTTAAGAACACCCGAGTCCATTTCAACGACCGCGTAGCCATACACCTCTAATACGTTTAAGAAGAAGCTGTAATATTGCTCTTCATTCAATACGTCGTAGCTGCGTACATCGATTTTTCCGCGCACCGATGGATCAACGATGATCGTCTTCTCTAAATTACGACCAACAATATTAATAAACTCTTGGATATCAGTGCCTTTAAAGCTGGCACTAAAATCACTCGCGATGGCTGCGGGTGTGCAGATCAAGCTTCCTGCCAATAACCATGCACTTTTCTTAAACCAATGCTTCACGTACTTCTCCTACACTTTCGTCCTTCGTTAGACGCAAAGTTTTAAAATTCAATAAACACTTCATGTTGTTGACCATCTCTCTCGACGACGAGATTTAACTCTGTCAGCTCTGAGATAGAACGGAATATGTTGCCCATAGCGGCTGGGTCTGTCAGGTCTTGTCCATTTAACTGAGTAGCAATATCTCCGTTTTGGAGCCCCACTGAGTTAAAAAGTTCTGAATCTTTGCCAGGGCTCACACGATAACCAATAACACTATCGTCGCGCTTCACCTGAGACAGTCGAACATATTGGAAGATTTGTTGCGGATCTTTCATTATCTTCGCTTTAATTTCATCAAGCTTCTCTTCTGCAGAAGCCGGGTTATTACCACGAACCGAAGAAGAGGCTCGAGGTGACGCAGGCGCTGATACGGCCAAACGCTTGTACTCAATACCTTCAAGCATCAGGGTTTCGTCTCGTCCTGAGTTATCAATGATCACGCGATCGACTAATACCGCTTTGAGCTTGGCTCGGGTGCCTTCAATCTCTTCATTAATCCCGTAGGTCGCTTGCGTGCCGCGATTCGCGATCACTGCTAAGCTCAGTTTTGGATTAGAACTAGCGACTGCACCCACTAAAACGAGGTTTAATCTTGTCTTAGGCGCATCTTGAATAACTTGCTGTTCAACTACAGCGGGCGTGCTTGGGTTGTAAGCTCCAAACATGTTGCTCTGCTGCAAAGAAGATATATCCAGGGTCGATTGAGGCGTTGAAGACGATGAAGCCGATGCTGCCCAAGGCACGACGGTGTGCTCGGCAGGTTCGATAAACCATGCAAGCTGCCCTAAAATCCATGCGGAAGCAGCAATCAATACACAACAGATCGCTAGGCTTAGTTTCTGCTGAAGTACAAACCCATTCTCTAATAAGCGGCTCAACATAGGAGAATTACCTACGCGACTTTTGAGCTCTAAAAAGTTCACTTTCCTTGTCCCTTTTCATGACGACAAACGCTGCAAATCATTAAACTTTCAGCTTTTTTATTCATTCGTTCGATACCAAGCTTATTTAAGCAATAAGATCTTAAACTATATCATAGCAAATCGATAAATCGGCATAACATGGCTATTTTGTATTATGACTTGAAAAAAATGCCAACCGCCTCCACATAAAACCTCTACCTAATGTGATAAGCATCATCAAAAACATGTTGCGCACTGTTCATTACAGTTAAACCGCATTCATTTCTTACTAAATAAGGCACTGCCCTATATGAAAACTGCTAATGAAGCTGTCAGACTCGATAAATGGTTGTGGGCAGCACGCTTTTACAAAACTCGGTCCATTGCTCGTAACATGGTCGATGGTGGCAAAGTCCACTATAATGGTCAGCGCAGCAAGCCAAGTAAAATTGTCGAACTTGGGGCTGTGATTACACTGCGCCAAGGTAATGAAGAAAAGACGGTGACTATCGAGAAAATCTCTGCTCATCGTGGTGGAGCTCCAATCGCTCAAACCCTCTATGAAGAAACCACCGAGAGCTTGGCAAAAAGAGAAGAGTTTGCGACACAGCGTAAACTGAATGCTCATAACCCAGCTCCAGAGCGTCGCCCTGATAAGAAGCAACGTCGTGACATCATTAAGTTCAAGACTCAATAAGCTAGAAGGAATAGCCAAATGGCAGACCCAATGTCTACAAGTAATGTTTTAAATCGCTACCTATTTGAAGACCTATCAGTACGTGGTGAATTGGTACAAATGGATGAAGCGTACCAACAGATTATTTCTAGCAAGGAATACCCAGCACCAGTGCAAAAACTACTGGGCGAGCTATTGGTATCAACAACGCTATTAACTGCGACCTTAAAGTTTGAAGGTTCTATCACGATGCAATTGCAAGGTGACGGCCCTGTATCTCTAGCAGTTATCAATGGCGACCACGATCAGAAGATCCGTGGTGTTGCTCGTTTTGAAGGCGATATCGCAGATGACGCAGGTCTACACGACCTAATGGGTAAAGGTCACCTAGTGATCACTATCGATCCTAAGAAAGGTGAGCGCTACCAAGGTATAGTTGGTCTTGAAGGCGACACACTAGCTGAAGTACTTGAAGGTTACTTCGCAAACTCTGAGCAGCTTAAGACTCGTCTATGGCTACGTACTGGTGAGCACGAAGGCAAAGCACATGCTGCAGGTATGTTGCTGCAAGTTATGCCTGACGGCACTGGCACACCAGACGACTTCGAGCACCTAGAGCAACTGACAGATACAGTGAAAAACGAAGAGCTATTTTCTCTTGAAGCAAACGAACTGCTTTACCGTTTGTACAACCAAGAGAAAGTACAGCTATTCACACCACAACCGGTTGAGTTCTTCTGCGGCTGTTCACGCGATCGAAGCGCAGCTGCAATCATTACCGTTGCTCAAGAAGAGATCTACGACATCCTAAGTACCGAAGGAAGCGTTGGTCTGCACTGCGATTATTGTGGCACAAACTACTCGTTCGACAAGAACGATGTTGACGCACTGTACGCAGAAGCAGCAGATAAAGGCAGCAATACGGTTCATTAATTTACGGCGTACCTAAAACACGTAATTTACCCCAAAAAGGTCAGCACTAAGCTGGCCTTTTTTGTGATCAAAATAGCGCAAACTCCGTAACATCTCGTAATAAAATCACCGCTTAATTTTAATCAATTAATAATGTTCTCACCCCTAGCGCAAAGGTTTGCGTACAGGATAGACTAGTTGGGCCAATATGTGACGAGACGCTTAAAACCCCATGGTTAATATGGGTATTTTTTGAGCTGTATCCCTGTTTCCCCCGAGTCTCGTTGCTAGCATGGTGAGCAGATAACAATAAAAAATTAATACAAAATCCCTACAAAATATCCTACAAGGAGCACCTATGACCGTTATGGAACATACAAAGGCTGCACAAATTGATCTAACTAAGCACGGACTGACTGGCGTTACTGAAGTTCTTCGTAATCCTAGCTACGAGCAGTTATTCGTTGAAGAAACACTGCCAGGTTTGGAAGGCTACGAAAAAGGCGTAGTAACGGAACTAGGCTCTGTTGCGGTAGACACTGGTATCTTTACTGGCCGCTCACCAAAAGATAAGTACATTGTTAAAGATGACACGACCCGCGATACCATGTGGTGGTCAGATCAAGGCAAAAATGACAACAAACCGATTACAACTGAAGTATGGAATGAGCTGAAAGAGCTTGTGACAACTCAGCTATCTGGCAAGCGCCTGTTTGTCATCGACGGTTATTGTGGTGCTAACCCTGATACGCGCTTAAGTGTACGTATTATCACTGAAGTAGCGTGGCAAGCGCACTTCGTTAAGAACATGTTCATTCGTCCAACAGACGAAGAGCTAGCAACGTTCGAACCAGATTTCGTGGTAATGAACGGTGCTAAAACAACCAACCCTAATTGGGAAAAACAGGGTCTGAACTCTGAAAACTTCGTTGCTTTCAACCTAACAGAGCGCGTTCAAATCATCGGTGGTACTTGGTACGGCGGTGAGATGAAGAAAGGCATGTTCGCAATGATGAACTACCTGCTTCCTCTGCAAGGCATTGCTTCAATGCACTGTAGTGCAAACGTCGGCGAAAAAGGCGATGTAGCCATCTTCTTCGGCCTATCTGGTACAGGTAAAACAACTCTATCAACCGATCCTAAACGTGAGCTAATCGGTGATGATGAGCACGGTTGGGACGATGATGGCATCTTCAACTTCGAAGGTGGTTGTTACGCGAAAACCATTCGCCTATCTAAAGAAGCAGAACCAGAAATCTACAATGCAATCCGTCGCGACGCACTACTAGAAAACGTAACGGTTCGTGGTGATGGTTCTATCGACTTTGATGACGGTTCAAAAACTGAGAACACTCGTGTTTCTTACCCGATTCACCACATCGATAACATCGTTAAACCAGTATCAAAAGCAGGCCATGCTCAAAAAGTTATCTTCCTGACTGCTGATGCATTCGGTGTACTACCACCAGTTTCTAAACTGACTCCAGAGCAAACGAAGTACCACTTCCTATCTGGCTTCACTGCGAAACTAGCAGGTACTGAGCGTGGTATTACTGAGCCAACACCAACATTCTCTGCGGCATTTGGTGCGGCGTTCCTTACTCTTCACCCAACTCAGTACGCTGAAGTGCTCGTGAAACGTATGGAAGCAGCTGGCGCTGAAGCTTACCTAGTGAACACAGGTTGGAACGGCACAGGCAAGCGTATCTCTATTCAAGATACTCGTGGCATCATCGACGCAATCCTAGATGGCTCTATCGACAAGGCTGATACTAAGGTTATCCCTATGTTCAACCTAGAAGTGCCACTAGCGCTACACGATGTTGACCCAGCGATTCTTGACCCACGCGACACGTACACTGACCCACTACAATGGGAAAGCAAAGCGAAAGATCTAGCCGAACGCTTCATCAACAACTTTGACAAGTACACAGACAACGCTGAAGGTAAGTCACTTGTTGCCGCTGGTCCTCAACTGGACTAATCCAACCATCTGCTCGGGCTTAGCCAAAAGCGAACGTCCTATTTAAAATGATATTTTTGTAGCAAGCCCCTCTTTTGAGGGGCTTTTTTGTTGATGCTTGACCCTTTTTGTTCCACTCTGTTTTAAGACTATTGAGATTTAAGGCTTTCAGGGAATGAAAAAGGTATTGATGGTGTTCGGCATTGTGTTGGCTATCGCCGTTGCGTTTATCGCAGCATTGCTGTTAAGCCTACAAACCCAATACCGCGCCGATGTTGCTAACTTTTTTATCAAGCATACGATTGAACAACCTGTGCTCATTGAAGATGTTGAGTATCAGGCGCCTTATCACATCACCTTGATGGGCATCACCCAAAGCCAATCGGAAAAACAACCACCCCTGTATATCGACAAGGTCGACATCTGGTTCAGCCCAGACTCTATTCTTGAAACTAAGCTGGTTTTGGACTCTGTATTGATCAGCGGACTGCAGTTAGAAGCCAACGATCTAGACACATTCACATCAGTGTTTACCCAACCAAACCTCAAGCTCCGTCAGCTAGCGATCAATAATCTAGATTTCTCGACTCCAGACTTTAATGCACGAGGCATCAACCTTCAGATCGCCGGCCCCGTGTGGGATAACCAAAACTCACTGCTACCTTATGGCAAAACCCAACTTTCAGCCTCGCAGTTATATTGGCAAGGTGAAGCATTCGATAACCTGTTGATTGACCTGGACCTCAAGCCGAGTGACAGCACCCTTTATGGTACTTCGTTTGACTGGCGTGGCGCTAAGATTTCCGGACAAGCAGAGCAATATCAGCAAGATTGGTCGTTAGTGAATGTGACCATCGATGGCTTACGACTCAATCAGCAGCAAACCCAAAGCCTACTAAGCAAAGAGTGGGATGTGGCAGGTATTCAGATTAACCACATCAACAGCCTAGATATTCTGCGTAGCGATGTAGAGTGGAAAGGTGGCCATCTCGCAGCCTTTGATGCCTCGTTAGAAAATATCCAACTACCCTTTGAACTGTGGAAGCAACAGAAAGCCATTTTCTCTCTGCAAGCTGAAGGAGTGACCATTGATGATGACATGTTCATCGGGCCAAGCCTCAAGCTCAACCTAGAAGCAAACCAGATTCTGATTGAGGATTTCTATACTCAATTCCTGCAGGGCACTGTGCAACTCAATGGCGAAATAACACCTAGCAGCATTGAATTAGCGCAACTCGACCTGCAAGGCATAAAATGGATTACTGAAAGCCAAGATAAAAACCTCCCTGCTACTCGCCTAATCCCTTGGCTCACACAACTCCAGAGCATCGAGGTTAGCCGACTTAACATAGAACGCAGTCAACTCATCCAACTCGCAGAAAAACCTTACTGGCAGGTCTCAGGGTTACATGTTGAGGGGCATCAAGTTCAATTGCTGCAAGATAGAAAACTAGGTTTGTGGCAAGGAAAGCTAATGGCGAGCGCCAATGATGCCAGCTACCAAAACATTGTAAGCGCTCAGCCAGTGATGGAAATGAATAGCGAACAAGGGAAATGGACGCTGACACGTCTGTTTGCACCTCTCAGAAATGGCTACATTGAAGCCAATGCGACACTCGACTTTAACCAAATCAGCAAGCCATGGAGCTTAGATATTTCTGCCGATGGGTTACCTATTGCGCCTATGCTGCAGCGACTCGAATTACCACTCGATGCAACCGGTTATGGCGAATTCGAACTTCAAGCTTCAGGTTTATATGGCGACTCACTGATGCTGGGCTATTCGACCACAGGTCAACTCACTGGTAGCGTTCGCCAAGGCGTGATGACCTTTAACGACAGGCTTTCTGAAACTTCAACCGATAACGTATTCGAGATCCCAGAGCTCAATGCCAATTTTGACCGTGGACGCTTCACTCTCGAACCGATGCACATTATTGGTGCATCGGCAGCAGAGCAAGGCGAACAAAGGATTCAAACGCTCAATGGTGAGGTTTCTGGAGAGCTCGACTTGCTTAAAGCCGAGCAACACACCCTATCGATTACCCTATCGGACACATGCCATCAAATCTCAGGCAAGCTCACCCAAGCGGAGTATTCGGAGATTAACGACTGCCAACAAAAAAGCGCCACTCCTCAGGAGTAGCGCTTTCAATCAATAATTCTATCTATCATCAAGCGAGCGTGAAGTTATTCACTCGCCTTGCTATCCGTCGATAGTATTTTCTTATAATCAGGGATCAGCATATAGGTACCGGTAAACTCTACCGCTTCCACATCGCCGCTGTGAATGGTCACGTGAATGATGATACGTGCCTTTCTGCCTGACGCGAGGCGGTCTAAATCACCACTGATACCGTCTAACGAAGTAGAGGCAACAGGATTTTGCTCAACCGGATGACGATAACGAATATTACTGTCTGCCAATACGATATCACCGGTCAGGCCACGCTCTTTCATCAGTAACCACGTCATACCCCAACCCGTTAAAGTCGCAAGCGTAAAGGCGGAGCCTGCAAACATGGTGTTATGCGGGTTCAAATTAGGATTCAGTTGAGCACTACACTCAAATTGGTAACCTGTATATTGGTTAATCTTGATGCCCATCTTGTCACTGATCGGGATCTGATGTTCCCAGCGCTGCTGCAGCTCATTACACCATTCAGGTTTGCGCAGTACATCCGCCATTGGGTCAAGGTGCTTAACCATTTGTTGGTGACGCACTGGGCCACGTTGGTCGTTAATCTCACCGCGACGTTCAAATTCATTCTTCTCATAGAATGAGATCGCATCTTCACGTGCATTACACACCAAGCGCTTAGCGCCCTCTTGACGCGCTAATGACTCTAGCGCAACCAAGATCAGTGAGCCCATGCCTTTGCTTCGGCGAGAGTTCTTCACCGCCATGTAGCGGATCTGACCTTCTAGATCTGGGGTGATATACAGACGACCAATCGCCATCGGGCGACCACGGCCATCAACAATCATACGATGGTGACTCATTGGGTCATATTCATCGCGCTCTGAACCTACCGGCATTCGCCAAGGTTCACGGAGCATCTGCCAACGAAAATGGTAATACTTGTTTAGCTGATTTTCGGTGGTCGGTGTTATGAGTTTAAACATGCTTATTCCTTTAAGCCTAAACCTGCAGCCAGAATGTTACTGGGCCATCATTAACCAAAGACACTTTCATGTCGGCTGCGAAGCGGCCACGTTCCGTTGGCAACACTGATTCACATTGGTCAGAGAAATAGTTGTAAAGACGCTCTGCATCTTCTGGGTGAGCACCACGAGAAAACCCTGCTCGTGTCCCTTTCTTGGTATCGGCTGGCAGAGTGAATTGAGACACCACTAATACCTTACCTTCTACCTGTTTCACGTTGAGGTTCATTTTATCGTCTTCATCTCCAAAGACACGATAAGTAGTTACTCGTTCCATCAAACGCTTGGCTTTGGCTTCGTCATCACCTTTTTCTACGCCTAACAAAACCAATAAGCCTTGCTCAATCTCACCAACTACTTCGCCATCAACACGGACGGCAGCTTCACTTACTCTCTGGATCAGTGCTATCACTGTTGTTTCCTTGCTCTGTGATTTTGTCTTTATCCGACGAGTGTACCATTTCTTTCGAGTCACTCCACTGTTCCTGCTCACCCAATGCGGCCGTCACCTCAGCCCCCACCAGCACGATCAACCAGCACAAATACACCCAAACAAACAGAATAGGAATTGCCGCTAATGCGCCATAAATCAACTGGTAAGAAGGGAATTGCGTAATGTAGGCTGCAAAGCCTTTCTTACTGAGTTCGAACAACAGAGCCGCAACCAGAGAGCCCGCTGCTGCATGAGAAAAGTGTATCTTTTTGTTGGGAACCAGCAGGTACAGACCGAAGAACGCAAAGAAAGAGAGAATCAAAGGAAGTTTGCGAATCACGGTATTAAAGGCACCAGACACCACCTCATTTTGCAATAAGCTCAATGATGTCACGTAAGACGTTGCAGCAATACTCGCACCGACCAAGATAGGTCCAAGCGTGAGCACCATCCAGTACATAGAAAAAGACAGCACCGCACGTCGCTTTTCCGTTACTCGCCAGATGTAGTTTAGGTTCTTATCAATATTCGAGATCAGCATCAGCGCTGCAATGAATAAGAACACACTACCTACCGCCGTCATCTTGCCGGTATTGGCAACGAACTCTAACAAAGCACCGTGCACCGCATCTCCTGATGCTGGAACAAAGTTGGTAATGACGAAATTTTGAATCACCACGCCAACATCAGCAAAGACTGAGAATGACGACAAGATAGAGAGCAAAACCGTCAACATCGGCACAATTGAGAGCAAGGTAATGTACGCCAAGTACCCCGCATTCACGTTGACTCTATCATGCGTCATGCGCGCCAAAAGATAGCGAGAAAACTGAATACTGAGTGTGGCGACCTTTTTTATCTTCAACTTGTAACTCCCTGGTAACTCGTTCATAGTCCTAATTATTATTCCGTTATATTAATCACAGTAAGTAAATGTTCAAAAATAGCGTAGGAAAAAGGCTTGAGAACAAGGAAGCCCTTCTCGGCAAAGAATAGTTTCGATAAGTAGTCATTCTACAATCAAAAATTCTAACGCCGTTATCGAGCATTTTAACAAGCTAGATTGAGCAGTTATTTACTACGATTGATATTATTTAACTATAGGAAACTAGGATGCCTTATTTAATAGTTATAGTCCTCTCTATTTTTACTCTTACTGGATGCCAATCCGCTTATTACTCCGCAATGGAGCAAGTGGGTTACCACAAACGTGACATTATGGTCGACAGAGTAGAAGACGCGAAAGAGTCTCAGCAGGATGCTCAGGAAGAATTTACCAGCGCACTTGAAGCCTTGAGTAGCCTGACTAACTTCAGTGGTGGCGACCTTGAAGACATGTACAACAAGATTAATGATAAATACCAAGACAGCGAGAAAGCCGCACAAAATGTCAGTGACCGCATTGCTGCGATTGAAGATGTGTCCGATGCGCTATTTGAAGAGTGGCAGGGTGAGTTAGATCTCTACACCAGTGATTCACTGCGTCGTTCAAGTGAGAAAAAGCTGCGTGAAACCAAATCGTCTTACCAAACCATGCTATCAGCAATGAAAAGAGCTGAGAAGAAAATGGATCCGGTACTGAACACTCTTCGCGACAACACGCTTTATCTCAAGCACAACCTCAATGCGAGTGCGGTTGGTTCACTGCAAGGCGAGTTCATGAGCTTAGAAAAAGACATCGCCTACGCGATTAAGCAGATGAATGCTGCCATCGCAGAATCAGATAAATTCCTAGCTCAGCTGAACCAAAAATAACATCAGTAGAAACGAATCAAGATAAGCCCGTATGAACCCAATCATTATTACTGGCGGTCCCGGAGCCGGAAAAACAACTCTGATTAATGCCTTGGGTGACATGGGTTACCCAACCTTCGCAGAGTCCTCTCGCCAGCTGATCGAAGAACAAAGTCAGCTTGAAAACGGTATCTTGCCTTGGTTAGACCTTCCGGGCTTTGCTCAGCTATGTTTAGGTGTAATGAGCGAGCAGAAAGAGCAAGCGAGGCAGCACCCAACTGCATTTCTCGATCGCGCTATTCCAGATATCGGTGGCTATTTGGCTCAGGCTAAACTAGATATAGATGCGACTTACCGAGAAGCAAGCAAGGGTTATCACTCACAAGTCTTGTTCTGCCGACCAGAGGCTTCGATTTATGTTCAAGATGAAGTGCGCCCTTACCCCTTTGAAGAAGCATTAGAGATTCACTACGCGCTGGTCAACGTCTATCAAGAGCTAGGTTATGAGATCGTTGAAGTGCCATTTATGTCGGTAGCTGAGCGAGTTCAATTCGTTGAAAGCCACCTAGGAATCAAAAGCTAGATTCCAGATATCTCGTCCCTCAATTCTGGAATGACGATTCGATGAGTAGATATAAAACACGCTCTTCGTATCACGCATCTCGTCTACTCGCACTAAACAAACCACCGTCATTCCCTACAGCGAGGAACGAGCGTGATAGGGAATCTCTTCCATGCCGTAAAAAGATTCCAGATATCTCGTCCCTCGATTCTGGAATGACGATTCGATGAATAGGTATGGAACACGCTCTTCGTATCCCGCATCTCGTTTACCCGTATCTATCCTAATGCCATATAAAACAAAAGCCCCGAGCAGCTAGGCTACTCAGGGCTTTCTTAATTAGCTAGAAGCTGGTCAGCTGGCAATTAAGCCTTAGCTGGACGTGCTGCACGCTTACGTTCGTTTTCAGTAAGAAGCTTCTTACGGATACGAATGCTTACTGGCGTTACTTCTACTAGTTCGTCTTCGTCGATGAACTCAAGAGCTTGCTCTAGAGTGTGACGGATAGGTGGCGAAAGAACCTGTGCTTCATCAGTACCTGATGCACGAACGTTCGTTAGCTGCTTACCTTTCAGACAGTTTACTGTTAGGTCGTTTGAACGGTTATGAATACCGATGATTTGACCTTCGTATACTTCATCCGCGTGCTCAGCAAATAGACGACCACGTTCTTGTAGGTTGAATAGTGCGTAAGTCAGAGCTTTACCAGTAGCGTTCGAGATTAGAACACCGTTGTTACGTTGACCAATTACGCCGCCTTTGTGAGGACCGTAGTGATCAAATGAGTGGTAAAGAAGACCAGAACCAGACGTTAGCGTTAGGAACTCAGTTTGGAAACCGATAAGACCACGAGAAGGCATCATGAAGTCCATGCGAACACGGCCTTTGCCATCTGGAGACATATCAGTTAGCTCACCTTTACGTAGACCGATGTTTTCCATGATGCCACCTTGGTGCTCTTCAAGCACGTCGATAGTCACAGTTTCAAACGGTTCAGTTAGGTTGCCATCTTCGTCTTTCTTGATGATAACTTCTGGACGAGATACAGCTAGCTCGAAACCTTCACGACGCATGTTTTCGATCAGGATAGATAGGTGAAGTTCACCACGACCTGAAACACGGAAACGATCTGGGTTATCAGTTTCTTCAACACGTAGTGCAACGTTGTGTACTAGTTCTTTCTCTAGACGCTCAAGGATGTTACGTGAAGTAACGAACTTACCTTCTTTACCCGCGAACGGAGAAGTGTTTACTTGGAACGTCATTGTTACTGTTGGTTCATCAACAGAAAGCGGAGTCATTGCTTCAACATTGTTTACGTCACAGATAGTGTCTGAAATTTTCAGCTCACCAAGACCAGTGATTGCAATGATGTCGCCAGCGTTAGCTTGCTCAACTTCGTGACGGTCAAGACCTAGGTAACCAAGAACTGTACCTACTTTACCGTTACGTTTTTTGCCTTCTGCATTTACGATAGTTACTTGTTGGTTTGGCTTAACAGAACCACGAGTAACACGAGCAACACCGATAACACCTACGTAAGAGCTGTAATCAAGTTGCGAAATTTGCATTTGTAGTGGACCGTCAAGGTCAACTGCAGGCGCGTCTACTGTATCAACAACAGCTTGGAACAATGGTTCCATGTTCTCGCCAGTTTCGCCTTCAGTCATTGTTGCCCAACCGTTTAGAGCTGAAGCGTAAACAACTGTGAAGTCTAGTTGCTCATCAGTAGCACCTAGGTTGTCGAAAAGGTCGAATACTTGATCCATAACCCAATCAGGACGAGCGCCTGGGCGGTCAATCTTGTTGATTACAACGATTGGCTTAAGACCGTGTGCGAATGCTTTTTGCGTTACGAAACGAGTTTGAGGCATTGGGCCATCAACTGCGTCAACGATAAGCAGAACAGAGTCAACCATAGACATGATACGCTCAACTTCACCACCGAAGTCCGCGTGTCCCGGAGTATCTACGATGTTGATGCGGTAATCATTCCAGTTGATTGCTGTGTTCTTAGCAAGAATGGTAATGCCACGCTCTTTTTCGATGTCATTCGAATCCATGACACGCTCTTCAGCTTCACCACGAGACTCAAGAGTGCCTGACTGTTGTAGCAGTTTATCAACCAAAGTCGTTTTACCGTGGTCAACGTGCGCGATGATCGCGATATTTCTTAACTTATCAATCTGTGGAGTAGACATGGATTCTCGATTCACTCATAAAAGTAGCCGTCACTTATCTCAAAAGTTTGGATAATAACCGCTAGCTTGATTTAAAAAACGGTCAATAATATACCAGATTCTAGACAAAAACCCAGAAATATGTGATCTGAACCGGGGCTTTTTTCTTTATTAGCGATTCATATCCGCTTAACTTTGATTCAGTACAGTATTGAACAGCCAAATTCGTAGGACTCTAAAAAAGCATCACCTGCGAGTGGCGAGCCAAATCTCCCGCAAAATAAAAAAAGTGGATTGACAACTTAGGCAATTCATTGCTGAATGGTGCTCGCTTATGTCTCATATTGGTGCACAGATAAACCACTGCACCAACAAGGTGCAACTAAAGATCATTTTGGTGCAAAAACCAGATTAAGCAAAATCAAAAAACAAGTAAATCATTGAAATTAATGGAATAATTTTTTTGGCACGTTTTTGGCTATAGATAAATCAGCATCGATTAATGCACTTAGAGACATTAATCAATGCTAGTTTCAACCGAATCGAGCTAATACCGAATTAATAACACTGGAGGTTATCCAAGATGTCAGTAGAAAATGTACTATCCCTGATCCAAGAGAACGAAGTTAAATTTATCGACTTACGTTTTACTGATACAAAAGGTAAAGAGCAGCATATCTCTATTCCTTCTCACCAAGTTGATGCAGACTTCTTCGAAGAAGGCAAAATGTTTGACGGCTCTTCAGTAGCTGGTTGGAAAGGCATTAACGAATCTGACATGGTAATGATGCCAGACGCAGCATCTGCTGTACTGGACCCATTCACAGAAGACGCAACACTAAACATCCGTTGTGACATTCTTGAGCCTGCAACAATGCAAGGCTACGACCGTGACCCACGCTCTATCGCTAAACGTTCTGAAGAGTACCTACGTTCTACAGGTATCGCAGACACAGTTCTAGTTGGTCCAGAGCCAGAGTTCTTCCTATTTGATGACGTTAAGTTCTCAAACGACATGTCTGGTTCTTTCTTCAAGATCGACGACGTAGAAGCAGCTTGGAACACAGGTACTGAATTCGAAGGTGGTAACAAAGGTCACCGTCCTGGCGTTAAAGGCGGTTACTTCCCAGTAGCTCCTGTAGATTCATCTCAAGACATCCGTTCAGCAATGTGTCTAGTAATGGAAGAGATGGGCCTAGTAGTTGAAGCTCACCACCACGAAGTAGCAACTGCGGGTCAAAACGAAATCGCTACTCGCTTCAACACGCTAACAGCGAAAGCTGATGAAACTCAAATCTACAAGTACGTTGTACACAACGTTGCTCACGCATTTGGTAAAACAGCGACATTCATGCCTAAGCCACTAGTTGGTGATAACGGTTCTGGTATGCACGTTCACCAATCTCTAGCAAAAGACGGTGTTAACCTGTTTGCTGGTGATAAGTACGGCGGCCTATCTGAAATGGCTCTTTACTACATCGGTGGTGTAATCAAGCACGCTCGTGCAATCAACGCGTTTGCTAACCCATCAACTAACTCGTACAAGCGTCTTGTACCTGGTTTCGAAGCACCTGTAATGCTTGCTTACTCAGCACGTAACCGTTCTGCTTCTATCCGTATCCCAGTAGTACCAAGCCCTAAAGCACGTCGTATCGAGCTACGTTTTGGTGACCCAGCAGCTAACCCATACCTATGCTACTCAGCAATGCTTATGGCTGGCCTTGACGGCATCAAGAACAAGATTCACCCAGGCGAAGCTATGGATAAAGATCTATACGACCTTCCTGCAGAAGAAGCTGCTGAAATCCCAACAGTTGCAGAATCTCTACAAGAAGCTCTAGCAGCGCTTAGCGAAGACCGTGAGTTCCTAACAGCTGGCGGCGTATTCTCTGACGACTTCATTGATTCTTACATCACTCTGAAATCTGACGACGTACAACGCGTGAACATGGCTACACACCCACTTGAGTTTGAACTGTACTACTCAGTTTAATCTCCAGTAGAGATAAGCTATTTCTTACTGCAACCTTGTAAGAATCGCTGACTAAATATTAGGCTCGCCTCGCAGGCGGGCCTTTTTTATATTCTCTCGACGCTCCCCTCCTCGTAACATACCTTAGACAAAAGCCCTCAGAGGCTGTCGCGCGAAATACAATAAAACCAACGCCAAACGTGAAATCATCTAACGGTGAAAAAGAGGCTAACGATATGAAAAATATACTGTTCCTGATCGGGTTAACAGTCGCACTCTCATGCTCAGCTCAAACAGTGTATACCTGGGTAGATGAAGAAGGCGTGCTCCACTTTAGTGATAACCCTAGCGCTCAAGATGCCGAAGCCCTTCGCCTGCCAGATGTGCAAGCTGCAGCACCCGCTCCTAAATTTGAGGCCTCGACTCCGGTTGACGCCGCGGCTTCATCTACAACTAAAACGGCAACGCCAGCTAAAACTCAGGCAGAAACAGAAACCACAGAGCGCGAGGTTCCCACTCAATTAGTACTCACCATGTTGACTCCAGTTCATGACCAAACTATTCGTAGCAACCGTGGGTTAATCTCGATTCAGATAGAGCTCAACCGAAAACTTGGTATTGGAGAGCAGTTACAATTAATGCTCGATGGCCGTCGTTATGGCGCTCCTCAAACCCAACCTAACTGGGAATTAAAAGGTATCGATCGAGGTACTCACACCATTGCAATTCAAGCACATAGAAGCGGCAAGCTTATTGCATCTACTAGTCCAGTCACCGTGTATTTACATCGAGCGACGCTCAAGTAGGCCAATGTGTTAAAAGAGACCAAATAACCTCTACTTTTCACCTAATCGAAGCAGCTTTCAGCGACTCTAATGAATTATCTTTAGCTTCTGGTTGATATGCGCCATACTTGAACTTAGCTACGCACCATTTTGGTGCAGTGAGAAAAACACCAGTTCAAGGACGAAATAGTGAATCGATCAGCCAAAAGCGACAGCATAGATACACATCATCTTTCCAGCGCCATTCTCGACAATATGGTGACTTCGACATTGATGCTCGATGAGCAATTGTATGTGCGATACGCCAATCCGGCAGCTGAACAGCTCTTTTCGCAGAGCGCACGACGCATCGTTGATCATCCACTAAGCCAACTTATCCAACACGCCTCATTGGATTTGGCACTGCTAACGCAACCGCTACAAAGTGGCCAGAGCATTACCGACAGTGACGTGACCTTTGTGGTTGATAACCGCCCACTGATGCTTGAGGTAACAGTTAGCCCAATCTCTTGGCAGCGAGAGACGCTGTTATTGGTTGAGATGCGAAAAATAGACCAGCAAAGACGCCTCAGCCAAGAGCTTAACCAACACGCACAACAGCAAGCAGCTAAGCTGCTGGTGCGTGGATTAGCTCATGAGATAAAGAACCCACTAGGTGGCTTAAGAGGAGCGGCGCAATTACTTGGCAAGATGCTCCCTGATCAATCTTTGAATGAATACACCCAGATCATTATTGAACAAGCCGACCGCTTAAGAGCCTTGGTCGACCGTCTGCTTGGTCCACAGAAGCCGGGAACCAAGTCAGAAGAAAACCTTCACCAGATACTTGAAAAAGTAAGGCAGTTGGTCGAGCTCGAATCCGGATCCACACTGGCGATTGAGCGAGACTACGATCCAAGCCTGCCACCAATAGTGATGGACTCAGCGCAGGTTGAACAGGCGATGCTCAATATCGTGAGCAATGCGGCGCAGATTTTAAAGGCACAAGATTCGGGCAAAATTACCATTCGCACCAGAACGGTGCATCAAGCCAACATTCATGGTCAGCGACACAAACTCGCTGCACGCATTGAGATCAGCGATAACGGCCCAGGCATCCCCGATGATTTAAAAGACACGCTTTTTTACCCAATGGTTAGCGGACGAGAGGGTGGCACAGGCTTAGGGTTATCGATATCTCAAAACCTGATCGATCAGCACAACGGAAAAATTGATGTTGAAAGTTGGCCAGGTAACACCACATTCACGATTTATCTACCGATTTAGGTCACAAGAACCTCGCGATTAGACAGCGAGATGAAGACTCAACTCGGTAACACAAAGATTAAGACATCATAAAAACAACAATGATTATCACAATAGATTTGGCTGCAAAGGAATTGAATTATGAGTAAGGGATACGTTTGGGTCGTCGATGACGACAGTTCTATCCGCTGGGTAGTAGAGAAAACACTTTCATCTGCGGATATAAAGTGTGAAACATTTGCTGATGCTGAGAGCGTATTACTTGCGCTTGAACGCGAGACTCCTGACGTATTGGTGTCTGATATTCGTATGCCCGGCATTGACGGGATTGAGCTGTTGCATCAGGTTCATCAACGCTCTCCCGACCTGCCCGTAATCATCATGACCGCGCACTCAGACCTCGATGCTGCGGTGAATGCTTATCAAAAAGGCGCCTTTGAGTATCTACCAAAGCCGTTCGACATTGATGAGACACTGACTCTCGTAGAACGAGCGATTGCGCACAGCCAAGAACAGAAACGCGAGCAAGCCAATGAAGTCGCTGAAGACACCAATGCGCCAGAAATCATCGGCGAAGCACCTGCGATGCAGGAGGTTTTCCGAGCTATTGGCCGTTTGTCTCGCTCATCGATATCCGTGCTGATCAATGGTGAATCGGGTACGGGTAAAGAGCTGGTTGCCCACGCGCTGCATCGTCATAGCCCAAGAGCCAAGAAACCCTTCATTGCTTTGAACATGGCAGCGATCCCCAAAGATCTGATCGAGTCTGAACTGTTTGGCCACGAGAAAGGCGCCTTTACCGGAGCCAACAGCGTTCGCCAAGGACGTTTCGAACAAGCCAACGGCGGCACACTATTTCTTGATGAGATCGGCGACATGCCACTCGATATTCAGACTCGCTTGTTACGTGTACTTTCTGATGGTCAATTCTATCGTGTAGGTGGACACTCTGCGGTTAAGGTTGACGTGCGTATCGTTGCGGCAACCCACCAAGATCTTGAGCGCTTGGTACATGAAGGTGACTTCCGTGAAGACCTTTTCCACCGCCTCAACGTTATCCGAATCCATATCCCAGCGCTGCGCGAACGTAAACAAGACATTGAAAAGCTAACTCACCACTTCCTAGCATCCGCCGCCGAAGAGCTCGGTGTTGAAGTGAAGACACTGCATCCTGAGACCATTTTGAAACTCAACCAACTCAATTGGCCGGGTAACGTGCGTCAGCTTGAGAACATTTGTCGTTGGCTCACCGTGATGGCGAGCGGCAGCGAAATTCTCCCTTCAGACCTGCCACCAGAGCTGTTGGAAGAAAAAGTGGTGACAACCTCAGGAGCTGGAGATAACTGGCAACAACTGCTCGCTAATTGGGCAAAGTGTGCGCTTGATTCAGGAGAAAAAGAGCTGCTGACTTATGCTCTGCCAGAGTTTGAACGTATACTGCTAGAGGCTGCACTCACCCATACTAATGGTCATAAACAGGATGCAGCTAAGGTTTTGGGATGGGGAAGAAATACCCTAACTCGTAAACTCAAAGAACTGTACTAGACCTTATATTATTTTCGATGCAGCTACTTTTTAACCAAAAAAGTGTCGCTTGGTTTGAATAGTGTCGGTACAATTACGGTACACTATTCACCAAAGTTGTAGCTAAAGATGTCTTTGAAAACACAAATTACTTTGAGAACCGCAGTGGTTCTGCCATTCGTGATGATTTTTCTGTTCACTATGGGCGTAATGGTTTTCACTCAAAAGCTAAGCTACAAAGAGATGGTGAGTGATGTTAGTGCACGCCAACTAACATCACTGACTGATAATGTTCATCAAAGCCTGTCTAATTTTTTAGAAAAGCCATTTCATGCGAACCTCTCGCTCAGCCATAACATCGGCTACCACCACCTTTATCAAGCGGGTAATCTCAGCAAGGTCCAAGACTATATTTTTTATACGTTTTCAGACCATTACACTGCTGTACCTCAACTCGATGTTATCGGCTTTGGTTCTGAAGATGGTAACTACGTCGGTTTCCGCAAAGAAGCCAATAAAGGCTACACCTTGATGGTGCAAGACGAACGCACCAATGATCAGTTGGTCATTTACCGTGGCAGTAAGATCAGTGAAGACATTCGCTCGGTAATTTCAGGTTACGATCCAAGAATCCGTCCTTGGTACACACCCGTTGCGACACAGAAAAAACCGTTATGGTCACCAATTTATGCCAATGCTGACGAGCGCCAAGAAATCACCTTATCTGCTCTCGCACCTATCTATGATGATAACGAATTCAAAGCCGTCGTAGTCAGCGACATCAAGATCAATACCTTCAATGCATTTCTCCGAAAGCTCAAAGATAGAACGGATGCCTCTGTTTACATCATCGATAAACAGCAACGCTTAGTCGCGCATTCAGGCGGAGGCAGTGTCGTTTCATGGGGCACAGGAAAAACCCACAAGGGCCAACGTCTCCTCGCAACAGAGAGTGCTAACCCCGTCATACGTGAAAGCGCCAGTTACGTAGACCAATTCCACCTAATCGATAATTTGGGCGAGCAGCGCTTTAGCTTCCGCCTAGACAACGAACGCTACTTCAACCAAATCACCCCTTACGAAGATGAGCACGGCCTCACGTGGTTTATTGGGGTGTCGATCCCTGAAAGTAATCTGCTCGGTGAATTGCCAGAAAATCAAAGAAACAGTTGGTTGCTCGGGCTGGCACTGAGTTGCCTTGGGGTAATTGCAGGATTAATTGCCTTTAATCGTGTAACCCAACCGATAACCTCGACAGCGGATGCAGCAAAACGCCTTGCTAAGGGCGATTGGGACACGAGCATGCCAAAGATGGGTCATATCTATGAAACTAGCATGTTGGTGGAGTCATTCAATGAAATGACCAACAACTTAAAGGCCTCGTTTCACGCGTTACAGTCTCAAGTTACCTATGACTCATTAACTAAGCTATACAGTCGTGAAGGCTTTATTGACGCTGCCAAGAAACATCCTGACAACGAAAAAGGCACGCTGTATTTGATTGGTATTGATCGCTTCCGAGACATCAATGACAGCCTAGGTCATTACAATGGTGATCAGCTGCTTATCATTTCGGCCGCACGCTTAAGAGGCACACTGCCATCCGAATACCTGCTGGCTCGTACTGGTGGTGATGAGTTTGCCATCTATGCGCCAAACGTTACGCAAAGCGATGATGTTCAGCTCCTGACTAATCGCTTACTTCAAACCTTCGCTTCCCCATTTTCAATGGAATCGGAGAGCGTGGTGATTAAGGTATCGATGGGGATAGTGAAGGTCTCGAATCTCCACGACATCACACTACTGTTACGCAGCAGCAGTATTGCATTGAGCAATGCGAAACAAGACAAAACCAATGTCAGTATTTATAGCCCTGAAATGGGCAAAGCATCAAGACATCGAACCAAGATGCTAGCGCGGATGAATCGAGCGATTGAGCTTCAGCAGTTCGAACCGTTTTACCAGCCTATTATTGATCTGGAATCCGGGTCAACTATTGGAGCTGAAGCTTTAGCTCGCTGGATAACCGATGAAGGGGTGATCTCGCCACTCGAGTTCATTCCTCTCGCGGAAGAGAGCGGGCTCATTTACGATATCGGAAAACAAATTCTGCATAAGTCGTGTCGAGATACAGCCATCGCGATTGAGTCAGGAAAGTGGAGCAAAGATTTCTCGATTCACGTAAATCTATCGGTCGATCAGCTAAGCGAAAGTGGCTTTGTTGAACAAGTAAAAGGCACGTTGCGAGACACAAAGCTGCCAGCAAGCAACCTGACACTAGAGATCACCGAATCACGCATCGTCGACAACGACCCGACCATCATCGATAACATGCTGACACTAAAAGCATTAGGGGTCTCAATCGCAATTGATGATTTTGGTACTGGCTACTCTTCCCTAGCCTATCTGCAAAAGCTGCCATTTGATTGCCTGAAAATCGATCGTAGCTTCGTTAGCAAGCTAGAAAAAGAGAACCTAGATAGCTCCATCGTCGCGGCCATCGTTAACATCACTAAGGGTTTCAAAGTGAGCTTGGTGGCCGAAGGCGTTGAAACACAGCAACAGGCTGAACTCCTCAAACAGCTGCAGTGCCCGCTTGCTCAAGGGTTCTTATACAGCCGTCCAGTTCCGTTTGACCAATGGCCTACCGACCTCAGCAACTCCAAGCAAAGTGCCAAGGTAAAACAAAATACCACTGAGAGCCTCACCTAGTCAGGCAGAAATCGAATGAGTCAGATATAAAAATGCCAGCATGATGCTGGCATTTTTTATGTTTCTATTCTCAATCGAGCGATTAGATAACGCGAGAGAATTGCTGCTGGCGAGCCTTAGCGCGTAGATACTTGTCAAAGCACATACAGATGTTACGGATCAGCAAACGGCCACGCAGAGTAACGCGGATTTCTTTGTCATCGACTTCAACCAAATCATCGTTGATGAAGGTTTGTAGAAGCTCTAAATCTTCTTTGAAGTAGCGATTAAAGTTAACCGAGAACTCAGACTCGATCATGGTTTTATCAAGCTTGAAGTTACAGATAAGCTGCTTGATCACTTCACGGCGTAGAAGGTCATCACTGTCTAGTGCCACACCTTTCCAAAGTGCATGACGCAAATCATTCACCTGAGCGTAGTACTTCTTCAACTCTTTTTGGTTTTGCGCGTAAGCATCACCCACCATAGAGATCGCAGAAACACCGAAACCAATTAGGTCAGCTTCACCTTGAGTGGTGTAGCCTTGGAAGTTACGATGCAGAATGCCCTCACGCTGGGCAACCGCTAGCTCATCTTCAGGTAGAGCAAAGTGGTCCATACCGATGAACTGGTAACCCGCACCCGTTAGCGTTTCGATGGTATCTTGTAAGATCGCCATTTTCTCTTTCGCTTCCGGTAGGTCTTCGTCTTTAATCTTACGCTGAGCAGCAAACAACTGAGGCATGTGTGCGTAGTTAAATACCGATAAACGACCCGGTTTCATCTCCAGCACTTGCTTCAATGTTTCAGCGAACAAAGCTTGAGTCTGCTTCGGTAGGCCGTAAATCAAATCAAGGTTAGTTGAGCGGAAACCTAATTCTTTCGCACGTTGAACCATCGCAATGATGAACTCTTCATCTTGCTCACGGTTAACCAACTTCTGCACTTCTTTATTGAAGTCTTGTACACCAATACTCAAACGGTTGAAGCCTTCATTACGCAGGTGATCAAGTACGTCTAGCTCAATCTCACGCGGGTCAACTTCAATACTGATCTCAGCGTCAGCGGTGAAGTTAAATTCCTCACGCAGAATCATCATCAAGCGAGTGATTTGTGTTTTGGTCAAAAACGTTGGCGTACCACCACCGAAGTGCAATTGAGTCACTTCACGACCATTCAATAAAGAGGCGCGCTGGCGGATTTCATGTTCGATCACATCAAGGTACTCATCCGCTTTATGCGAGTGACGAGTAATGACTTTATTACAACCACAGTAATAACAAAGCTTGTGACAGAATGGGATATGCACGTAAAGAGAGAGTGGACGCTCAGGATATTGAGTACACGCCATGTCGTAATCAGCGACGGTAAACGCTTCATGAAACTCCAACGCAGTTGGGTATGAGGTGTAACGAGGTCCCGAATAGTTGTACTTGTTTAAGATCTCTTGATCCCAAACGATTTGCTGATTCGTTGTTACTGGCTTGCTCGACATAGCGGTATTTCCAATTTAGATCCGCGAGAACCTAAGGTCTCTCAAATCATTTTACATACATTAAAATATAGACGGGTTATTTTGCCACACGACCAGTAAGGTCGTTCTAAGACAAAATCAATTTTTCAGACAAAAACTCAGAACTGCTAGCTTGATCACTAACAAAGCGTCGGGATTAACGAGACGCAAAAGGTAAGAAGGCTCATTTAACACTATCTATAAAGATAAGCTGTCTTAAGAACAAGGCGTATTAAAACTATATGTCTAAACAAAACTATATGTCTCAACAACCGCATAACTCAAGAACACTCTGTATTAAACAAGCCTCTATTTTAAAAGTCTTAGCGACTAGATCATCTGAATGTTGATTTGGTTGTTGAGAGGCTTAACCTTCTCTTGCAACCTTTTCAGATCTTCAATGACCGCATCATTCAAGCGAGTCTCTGCCTTATGGCGTGTGAGATTCTGCTGCATGCGCTCTTTCTTCGTCAGTTCCTGTCTTGCATCTCCGCGAGCCATATCTTTTACGATATGGTACAGCTCAGAAAGAGCAGGATACTCAGAATCAAAATCGACACGCTCATCACCCTGAACATTATCCATAATGATACACACTCTGATACTGATCTCAGGTAAGTCACATTGCCCTTGAATGCCCGCTAAGCACAAAGTATTTACGTTTTCGTAAATCGTCGCGTTACGTTTTTCAATGGCAAGTGCTTGATGCTGCTTTTGCAACTCCGTCTGCTTCTTCACTTGAAGTAGAAGGTAACCTGCGTAAGAGCCCAAGCCGAGAATGATAATTCCACCAGCAATTGCTAATAAGGTTACGTTCATTGGCTATTAACCTTTAAAGCTGTCTAAATCGAAATCTTCGAATTGAGATAGCAAGTCTTCGTCAGAGCTCGCTTTCTTCTTAGATGCAACCGGTGCTTCTTCGAAGATCTCTTCTTCATCGTCTTCTGGCTCTAGTAGACCTAAGCGGCCCATTAGGTGTTCGATACGATCAAGTTTCTCATCAACAAACTTCTGCAGACCAGCACCTAGGTTCTCACCATTTTCGATACGATCTAGCAATGTGTTCAGTTGAGCATCATTCTCAAGCATTTCTAACTCTTGTTCGTTAGACAGCTTGCGCTCTTGTTTAGTCGGCTTCTTCGCTGGTTCAACGATCAGCGGGATTTTTTTCTTGCTGCCTAAACGTGGATCACGAGCTTGTGCAGCTTTACGCTGTTTTGCTTCGCTACCATCTGAGTGGCGGCTGCCAGACTTAAGGCCTTTACGCTTTTTAACACGCTTACGTTCACGACCTTCAACATCAGATTCACTACGGTTACGAGTAACCATAGGTTCCGGAGCGCCAAGTGCTCCCGGTTTTCTTGATTTCTTACTACGACCCATTACTGCACTTTCCTCAGTAAAATTACATCATTTCCAAAAAATTCTAGTTCGAGCTTATCCCGCTCTGCCAAAAACTGGAATGTTTGACGACTAAAGAAGACGACATGTGTCGGGTCATTCTTGTAGTGCCAACCAGCAAACGCGTCTACGTCTATTACTAGTTTAGTCATAAGACCAATCCAGCCCTTGGGTTTAACTAAATTCAACCATTGCTGCCACACTTTGTCTGGGTGATAAAGATGCTCTATCACCTCCGTGGCAGTCATAAAGTCATACGTTTTTTCCAACACAGAGGTATCTGGGTGGTAATAGATATCGTACAACTCCATGGTGTGTCCGGCTTCTTCTAACATAATAGATAGCGTAGGGCCTGGGCCACAACCAAAATCCAACCCTTGTGAGTTAGATGAAATTTTGTCTGTTAGTGGATCCGCGATGCGAGATAAAAAGCGGCGATAGCCTGCATCACTAGGATCGTTCTCATGGAGATCATAGTGTGCTTTTTCTTCTTTTGCTTCTAACCTTTGTTCAGGTTTAACAAATACCAGTTCACATTGCTGACACTGCAGATAGGCTCTGCGTTTGTCTTCAAAATAGTGATTCACGCCTTGGTGATGGCATAAGGGACAAGTATACATAGCACATCCTTAAACAGGGATGCGAAACATACCAGAAACTGAGTTTATAGTGGAGAGGTATTGGGTGTTTTTTCATCAAATCAATAAAAAAAGCGATAGGAAAACCTATCGCTCTCTAAATCTGCCTATATCGGCCAAAATTTGCATACTCAACTTGGTACACAAATCTCCATTTGTTATTGGTGCTTTCCATGCCAAATTTGTTTGTTGTTCATCGTCCTGATGAGTTTTGGCTATCCTTTTCTAACACCTTGTTGCTGGGCTGTCCTAGCCTGATCCATTTCTGTCTATACCGTTAGACTAGATGATCATCCATATCTAAGTCAGCTCCTAGCTGATGGCGGTTACTTTACCGTGTTACAAAAAGACTACAAGAGTGCGACTTCACACTTTTGTACACAAATCGATCACACATTGATAAATCAGACATAAATGCAAAATGCATTAATAAAACCAATGCAAAAGAAAACGCCCCGACCATTACTGATCGGGGCGTCTCTTCAATCTCGCTCGAACGTACATTCCTTTACTCTGGCTAAGAGCAAGAAACCGACAAATTAGTGTAAACCACCAACGTACTTCGATAAGGTATCAATATCAGCGTCTGTTAACTTTTTAGCTACATCACGCATCATCGCATTCATGTCGTTATTACGGTCACCATCGCGGAATTTTTCAAGTTGAGCCTTGATGTAATCTGCGTGCTGACCTGAAATCTTAGGGAAACCAGAAAGTTCGGTACCATTACCACGAGGGCCGTGACAAGCAATACACGCCGTTACGCCGCGTTCTGCATTACCCGCAGTGTAAAGAACCTTACCTTCATCTACTACATTTTCAGGAGTAGAGTTACTAGAGATAGGTAGAGAGGCGTAGTATGCCGCTAGGTCAGCCATATCTTCTTCAGATAAAGGCATCGCCATTGCACCCATTACAGGTTCGTAACGACCTTGCTTACCACCACTTGTCATACCTAGTTTAAGCTCTTTTAACTGCTTTTCTAGATACTTCTCATGTTGACCAGCCAGCTTAGGGTACTGAGTGATCAGACTGTTGCCGTCAGCACCGTGGCAGGCAACACATGTTTGTGATTTGGCTTTACCAGCTTCAATACTACCTTGAGCCCATACTGAGCAGCTGGCTAAAAGACTCAAAATTAGCGCTAATTTCTTCATGACATTCCATTATAATTATCAAGCTTCCAGTACCACTCTATGTTGCCACTCATGGTACAATAGGCGACCTTATGCCGAGCACGGTTATTTTACACAAATTCACAAAAAAGTAATCAATCGACTACACAAAGTCGAGATGGAGTTAACAGTGAGCGTAAAAATTCATTATCAAAACACGCATTTCATTACCAGTGCACCTGATATTCGTCATTTACCAGAAGACGAAGGGATCGAAATTGCGTTTGCAGGACGCTCCAATGCTGGTAAATCTAGCGCGCTAAATCGCGTTACCAACCAAAAAAGCTTGGCGAAAACCAGTAAAACACCCGGTCGAACTCAGCTAATCAACCTATTTAAGGTGACGGACGGTTGTCATATCGTCGATTTACCTGGGTATGGCTTTGCTCAAGTACCGCTTGAAATGAAGAAAAAATGGCAGAAGTCGTTAGGTGAATACCTACAACGACGTGAAAGCCTGAAAGGTTTAGTGGTATTGATGGATATCCGTCACCCAATGAAAGACCTTGACCAACAAATGATCTACTGGGCTATCGATAGCCGCATCCCAGTACAGGTTTTGTTAACAAAAGCAGACAAACTGAAAAGTGGCGCGCGTAAAGCACAGCTACTGAAAATCCGTAACGACGCGAAATCTTTCGGTGGTGATGTTGCGGTTGATGTCTTCTCTTCAATGAAGGGCATCGGCGTTGACCAACTGCGTGCCAAGATGGATGAGTGGTTTGCCCCTGCGCTTGCTGATCAAATCATTGATGAGCTAGCGGACGAAGAGCACAACGACTCAGAGTAGTTCCCCTACTTATCACTATAGGTTAGAGCACTTACAGCAAGTAATTTAGCCTTATCAATACCCCTCCTTATATAGGTGGGGTATTTTTTTCCCTAAAATTAGCGATTTAAACTCAAAAACTGAGAATCAAAGACAGGATTAACCCGTTACAAGCAACAGAAGTGAACCATACTAAAAAACACATCTAAATAAACAGGATAATGAGAAAGGAATACTCATGTGGAAAACACCATTGGCTATCATTGCACTTATGTTGGTCTCACTGACAGGATTTGCTTCTGAAGCAGAACAAGAACAAACCCCACTGATCAATGTCGATATGACCTTGGACTTAGATGGGATGGAAAAGTACGCCCAAGATGCGAGTGAGTCTCTTGAGGTGATATCGCAATCTTTGCAGGCGATAGTCAACAACCCCAACCTAAGCGAAGACCAGCAACAAGCCTTGAACCAAACCGTTGAAAGTATCAATAAGCTTGCGAGCTCCACCAAGACATCCCTCAATCAACTGCCACAAGCCTTAGACCAATCTCGACTCGCCTTTAAACAAACCAGTCAAATGCTGTTGGATGATATTCAGACCAAGATCATCATTGCGCTGGCGGCCGTTATCGCCGTCATTATTATCGCTTTGACCGCTATCTATCTGCTTATCCTGAAACCAATGCAGCAAACCTTGGTAAAAGCGACCAACAATATCTCTTCGATGGCGCAATCCATCCAGATCACCGCCGAAGCACTGAAATACAGCACCGAGAAACAACAGAAAATCATGGATTACATTGAGCATTCACCGACTCAATACACTGATAAATAAGGCGTGAGCCATCAATCCTTTATCGATCACTTGTAAAATAAAAGTTATTTCAAGCGATAAAACAATCAACTTAGAGACGGATTTAAATTACCAAAAGCTGGTCGAATTCCAGATCTAAGGCAAATCAGGGGGTTTATCACTGTGCTTGAGAAAGTGTAATGAAAGACACTAAAAACGAGAGGTTTTTGGGGGGATAGCAGGTTGGAAATATTTTTCTTTCGCACAAGAAAAAACGCCCCAGTCAAATACTGACTGGGGCGGCTGAATCAGCCTAATCCAATAACGTGAAACAAAAGGTCTGAAAGATAGAACATCTTACCTCTGTACCCTACGAGATTTAATGTACAACAATTGCTCAGAAATGAAAACAACTTTTGTAGTTTTTTTTCATGAATGTTTTATTAAAACACCTAAATTCTTACTACGACCTGACTTTATTTGAGACAAAAAAAAGCCAGTGTTTGTGCACTGGCTCATACTAATTTACTTATTAAGGTCAAAAACTGATTAGTGGGCTTGATCCCAGTTGTCACCGTGGCCAGCTTCCGCGACAAGCGGCACTTCTAGCTCTGCAGCGGATTCCATCAATTCTTGTACTTTACTTTCAATTTCGGCTAAAGATGACTCTTCTACTTCAAATACCAATTCATCGTGTACTTGCATAAGCAATTTCACACGACCATCGCCTTCCGCTTGGATCCATTCATCAACCAATAGCATCGCTTTCTTAATGATGTCTGCCGCTGTGCCTTGCATTGGTGCGTTGATCGCCGCACGCTCAGCCGCCTTACGACGCATACCATTACGAGATTGGATTTCAGGAAGGTGCAGACGACGACCGTAAATGGTTTCTACGAAACCTTGCTCTGAAGCCGCACTGCGCGTGTCTTCCATATACTGCATCACGCCAGGGTAACGCTCGAAGTAAGTATCCATGTAATGTTGTGCTTCGCCACGTGGAATACCCAGTTGCTTAGCCAAGCCAAAAGCACTCATGCCGTAGATAAGACCGAAGTTAACCGCTTTAGCGCGACGACGTTGTTCCGTCGTTACCTGCTCAATATCAACCCCAATGATCTCAGCCGCGGTTGCCGCGTGGATATCTTTACCTTGTTGGAATGCTTCCAGAAGCGCTTTATCACCCGAAAGGTGCGCCATGATACGCAATTCAATTTGAGAGTAATCGACCGCTAGAATCTTCCAACCATGTTGTGCAACGAATGCTTGGCGGATACGACGACCTTCTTCATTACGAATTGGGATGTTCTGTAGGTTTGGATCCGTCGAAGACAAACGACCCGTCGCCGTTACCGCTTGGTGGTAAGACGTATGAACACGGCCGGTTTCAGCGTTGATCATCTTTGGCAGCTTATCTGTATAGGTAGACTTCAGCTTCGCAAGACCACGATACTCAATGATCAGCTTAGGTAGCGGGTAATCAAGAGCCAGTTCTTGCAGCACTTCTTCATTGGTTGAAGGTGCACCTGATGGCGTTTTCTTGATAACAGGCAGGCCCATTTTCTCAAACAGGATCGCTTGCAGCTGTTTTGGCGAGTTCATGTTGAACTCTTGCTCAGCAATCTCGTAGGCTTTCTGTTCTAGCTCATCCAGACGAACCGCAATCTCTTGCGATTGAGCGCCTAGCAACATGTCATCGATGAATACGCCAGTGCGTTCAATGCGAGACATCACAGGGATCAGTGGTACTTCAATTTCTTCATAGATGGCTTTTAGCTTTTCATCTTGCTCAATGTTTTCCATCAAACGATTATGAAGACGTAGTGTCACGTCAGCATCTTCTGCAGCGTATGGAGAGGCTTCACCCAGCTCAATCTGGTTGAAAGTAAGCTGTTTCTTACCTTTACCTGCGATCTGCTCAAATGAGATACAGCTGTGCTGTAGGAAACGTAGCGCTAGGCTGTCCATATCATGCTTGCCACCTACGCTATTGAAAACGTAAGACGCCAACATGGTGTCGTGTTTGATGCCTTTCATCTCGATACCGTAGCGCGCTAGCACACTCATATCATACTTAAGGTTCTGACCTACTTTTGCTTGTGCATCATCTTCAAGAATCGGCTTAAGCTGTTCAAGTACCCAATCACGATCCAGCTGCTGCGGTGCATCTAGGTAATCATGAGCAACTGGCACGTAAGCGGCAACGCCTTCTTCAGTCGCGAATGACAGGCCAACGAGGTTCGCCACCATGTAATCTAGGCTGTCTGTTTCAGTATCAAAGGCAAACACTTCAGCCGCTTTCAGTTTCTCTAGCCAAACATTGAATGACGCTTCATCGAGGATGGTTTCGTAGTTGCTGCGATCAATGGTCACGGCAGAGGTGTTCATTTCTACGGTAGAAGTGGTTGATGCCGTATTGCTACGCACTGCGCCCGACTTTTCATCCGCCTCAACCACACCGCTGCCACCTTCAAGTAGCTCGTTCAACCAAGACTTGAAGACCAGTTGACCGTATAGCTTAATCAGCTCATCCGTGTTTGGTTGTGCTTTTACAAGCGACTCAGGTGTCTCTTCTAACTCGACGTCCAATTTGATCGTAGCAAGCTCGTAAGACATCTCAGCGTTGTCTTTATTATCAATCAGCTTCTTAGCCATGGTCTTTGAACCACGGAAACCAAGCGCCGCAATATCATCAAGATTTTGGTACAACTTCTCGATGCTACCGATGCCTTGCAGCAAAGCAGTCGCTGTCTTGTCACCAACACCTGGAACACCTGGGATGTTATCGACTTTATCGCCCATCAGTGCAAGGTAGTCGATGATAAGCTCTGGTGGAATACCAAACTTCTCAATCACGCCTTCACGATCCATGACCACGTTGGTCATGGTGTTGATCAGAGTAACGTTGTCATCGACCAGCTGCGCCATATCTTTATCGCCAGTACTAATAAGCACAGGCATACCCATCGCAGAAGCTTGAGAAGCAAGTGTACCGATCACATCATCCGCTTCAACGCCGGGAATAGAGATAAGTGGCAAACCCATTGCACGAATCACATTGTGTAAAGGCTCAATCTGACAACGAAGATCATCAGGCATAGGTGGACGATTTGCCTTGTACTCTGGGTACATGTCATCACGGAACGTCTTTCCTTTCGCATCAAAAATTACCGCAATACGATCAGAAGCAAATTGACGCATCATGCTGCGCAGCATGTTAACTACACCGTAAACGGCGTTAGTTGGGATATCACCATTGCTCATTGTGCCAGGGTAAGCATGGAACGCGCGATATAGGTAAGAAGAGCCATCGATCAGAATCAATGGGTTATCAGGAATACGAGCCATAATGTTTGTGTATCCAGTAAGTACAGAAATTATCTGTTAAGAATGCCACGTCTGTTGGTTGGATTCCACGTTGTCGATCTGTATCCGTTCACTCGGTTGTGTTCGTTATAATCGATTTGTTGTTATTTTTTGTTCTTAGACGCAAGCGTTCTGTGGATAACTCTGTTTATATTATTTATCCACCCTGTTGAGAACTAAGGTAAACAACTCAAAAAACACCAATAAGCAACTGAAAATAAAGGATAATTTTACAGATCGAACAGATGATCAACGATCTTTTTTCGATCTTGCGTTGTGGAAAAGAATGCTGATGGCGTTTTATTCATAAAAATACGTGCCACTAAATATGCATCTTATTGAAATGGTAGGTATAAAAAAAGCGACACCCGAAGATGTCGCCTAGCAAAAACCGGTAAAGCCATTCAAATTGAATACCACAGCTTTACCTAAAAGCTATAAATTACACTGGAAGCAATGTGAGCAATGTCGTGTCAAAAAGAACTTAGTACAAGTTCGCGAGAATTCTGTTGGGTAACCAAGTAGATACTTGAGTACTTAACATCCTTGTGAACATTTCCTCATTCCCTAAGACGAAGTTAATAATAATGATTCTCATTTGATAGTCAACAATTAAATGATAATAAATCTCATTTAATTTATATGCTGTTAACGACAGTGTTCAAATTTGCTTCAAAAAATGGATTCTATGGTCATTAATGTCTTCTTTTTCTTCAAATTTTTCGATTAGGTAACCGTTTCTTAATAACAGGCGCAGCATGGCTGAGAACTGGTTACGAGACTTAACCTTTAACTGTCTGTAGCCCTGCTCTTTCGCCCACTGTTCCTGAGCGTCTAATTGCGCCTGTGCAACGCCTTTGTTCCTCGCGAGCGGTGACACCCCACCAAACCAACTGTAAAAAGTCTGCTGATCCAATTCATAGCCGATCTTAAAACCAAGCAGCACCCCAGCCTCTTCAGCCACTAAGATAAGGTTCTTTTTCCCTACCAGCCGCTCTGAAAGAGAAGCGACACTCTCTTTTTTAGCGAACTCAGAGATCTGCTCGACCACAGACACCACTTCTTCTAACGAACCTTCACGCACGACAACTGACATCTTATTCATCCTTATAAACGAAAGGGCTGGCACAATGGCCAACCCTTTACTGATCACTTAAGTGAACTCTACACGATTACTTTTCTTTTAAGTGCTCTGCGGCTTGTGCATTGTCTTCTGCAAGCCATTCAGCCACATCTTTAGCGAAGTAAGTAAGAATGCCATCAGCACCAGCGCGCTTAAAGCACAGCAGTGATTCCATGACGGTTTCACGCTCTTTCAGCCAACCGTTTTGAATCGCCGCTTTGTGCATCGCATACTCACCAGACACTTGATATGCAAATGTCGGCGCTTGAAGTTCATGCTTCACACGGCGCACGATATCTAGGTAAGGCATGCCAGGCTTAACCATCACCATGTCCGCACCTTCATTAAGATCCATCGCGACTTCGTGAATCGCTTCATCGCTGTTCGCAGGATCCATCTGGTAGTTCTTCTTGTTACCACCTTTCAGGTTCGAAGCACTGCCGACTGCGTCGCGGAATGGACCGTAATAGCACGATGCGTATTTCGCAGAGTACGCCATAATCTGAGTGTGAATATGGCCCGCTTCTTCTAGCGCCTCACGGATTTTACCAATACGACCGTCCATCATGTCCGATGGTGCAACCACGTCAGCACCCGCTTCAGCGTGTGATAGTGCCTGCTTGATCAAGACTTCAGTCGTCTCATCATTCATCACGTAACCATCTTCATCGATGATGCCGTCTTGGCCGTGAGTGGTGAATGGGTCTAGTGCTACGTCAGTAATAACGCCAATGTTTGGCACATGCTCTTTTAGTAAACGTACAGCGCGCTGCACTAAACCTTCTGAGTTATGAGCTTCAGCTGCGCATAAACTTTTAGCATCTTGGTTCACGACTGGAAATAGAGCAATCGCAGGAACACCCAGCTTTGACAGGTAATCTGCTTCCTCAAGCATGTAGTCGATAGACAAGCGTTCAACACCTGGCATTGACTCGACAGGCTCGCGGCGGTCTTTACCCATCAGGATAAACATTGGGTAGATTAGATCATCCACAGACAATTGATTTTCTGCCATTAGGCGACGGCTAAAGTCGTGCTTACGCATACGGCGCATACGGCGACCTGGGAATTGACCTTGAATTGAAACAGACACTAGATTCTCCTTGCCTAGTCTAAGCACCGAAATACTTAGATATGAAAAGTGCTAAATACAGGCAAAAGCATATCACTGATGGCTCAGGACGCTAGCAGTAAAATATGAAACCCACTCAAAAACAGGGATAAATGGCAAAAAATGACCTTCTCCTCACACTGCCGTATACTCATGACAACTCAGTAAAGACCGCTTTCAGGACAAAACAATGATCGACACCCATGCTCATATTTACGCGAGCGAATTTGATGAAGACCGCGAGCAAGTCGTACAGCGCGCACTGGCTCAAGGGATTGATACCATTCTATTGCCGAACATCGATTTAGAATCTATCGAGCCAATGTTAGCAACGGAAGCGCAGTTTCCTGGTGTGTGCCGTTCAATGATGGGCTTACACCCTTGCTATGTCGATGCGAATATCGAGCAAACCCTCAAAACCATTCGAGCTTGGTTTGATAAGCATGACTTTATCGCCGTGGGTGAGATTGGTATCGACTTGTACTGGGATAAAACCTTCAAGGCTGAACAAGAGATGGCTTTCGTGACTCAACTGCAGTGGGCAAAAGAGCTCGATCTACCGGTGGTGATCCACACCCGTGATTCCATTGAAGAGACACTTGCCCTACTTCGTAAAGAACAAGATGGCAGCTTACGCGGGGTATTCCACTGTTTTGGCAGCAGCTTAGAGGAAGCTCAAGCGATCAATGCGTTAGGTTTTCACTTAGGTTTAGGCGGCGTTTCGACCTTTAAGAACTCAGGGATGGACAAGGTAATCCCACATCTTGATATGGATTACGTCATTCTAGAGACAGATTGCCCATACTTGGCACCAACACCGAATCGCGGTAAACGTAATGAGCCAGCCTATACAGAATTGGTGGCAAAACGCATCGCCGAATTGCGCGGAATTACCCTTGAAGAAGTCGAAAACATAACCAGCACAAATGCTAAGGCATTGTTTAATCTATGATGAATCTATTAATAAGTAATTATTACGGATTTATCCTGAATTTATTTGAGAAAGCTAAGTGATATGTATAGTATCAACCACCTGCATATGGAGGTAGTTGATTATGTGTGACCATTCACAACACTTACAACGTCAACATCGAACCCTATGGCATAAGATTTTGGGCATCAAAGAGCTCTATATATGTCAGAACTGTGGCTATCAGTTAAAGATTCGATAAACAGACATAATAAAAAAGCGGCCCTAGGCCGCTTTTTTATTATGTGATTCTTACTGAAGCATTCCGAATTAAGACTCAGCTTCTTCCTCTTCATCCGCATCTGGCTTACGCGTATAAAAACGTGCGAAGAACAGACCAATCTCAAACAGAATACACATTGGAATCGCCAACAGTGTTTGTGAGATCATATCTGGTGGTGTCAGCATCATACCGATGATGAAAGCACCTACAACGATGTAAGGACGCTTTTCAGATAGAGATTGAGGCGTTGTTGCCCCCGTCCAACATAGCAAGATAATCGCAACGGGCACTTCAAAGGCAATACCAAAAGCAAAGAACAGCGCGAGTACAAAATCAAGATAGCTTGAGATGTCGGTTGCGAACTCTACCCCCCCTAATGATATGGCCGTAAAAAAGCCAAATACCAACGGGAATACAATGAAGTAAGCGAACGCCACACCACAGTAAAACAGCAATGAACTTGAAGCCAATAGCGGCATGATCAAGCGTTTTTCATGCTTGTATAAACCCGGAGCAACAAAAGCCCACACCTGATACAAAATAAACGGAACCGCGAGGAATATAGACGCGATCAAGGTTAATTTCAGTGGTGTGAAAAATGGCGATGCAACATCGGTTGCGATCATCGTCGCCCCTTCAGGTAGACGATCTACCAAAGGTGCTGATACGAATTCATAAATATCATTAGCAAAATAAATTAGCCCGACAAATATCACTAGCACCGCGACAATCGCACGTAGTAGACGATTACGTAGTTCTAGAAGGTGGCTAATTAAAGGCTGTGTCTGCTCAGTCGAAGACATGTCAAACCTCTTAAACAGGAAGATCGAAAAGGAGCCGCGCGTGTATCTATCCAGTTGAATTGGTATCCACTTGAATAGTTATTTACTTGAATAGCTATCTATTTAAACATCTAGCGACTCAAGTATCCGGCGACTCCTCCTTGCGAGACTATTCGGTTTTCTTATCTGACGGTGCTGAAGCTTCGCTGTTGACCTGAATGGTTTCAGATTCCACAGTTTCCGTGACACTAGGTTTAGTCTCACTTGGCTTATCAGACTCAGGCTTAGCATACGGACGTTGAACCTCAGCAGCGGCCTGCTTGAGTTCATCGACTGACGCTTTAAGGTCTGGAGATAAATCTTCCATACCCATTTTTTCCGCCTTGCGTAGGTTTTCTTGCAGCTCTTGCACCTTAAGCTCATGAGAAAGTTCATCTTTCACACTATTTGCCATGCTTTTCGCTTGTCCAACAAACTTGGAAATACTGCGAATCGCCACGGGCAAACGCTCAGGCCCTAAAACCACTAACCCAACGACAGATATTAATACCAGTTCCCAAAAACCGATATCAAACACGATTTACGCCTGCTCTTTGTCTTTCTTTGTTTCAGCAGTTGTTTCAGCGTGAGCTTCTGTCTTCTGCTGTTCAATATTCTTTGGTTCGAAGTCTGCATCTTTCTTATCTGCAGGCTTGTCTTCATCGCTCATCGCTTTTTTGAAGCCCTTAACCGCTGAACCTAAGTCACCACCCATACCGCGCAGTTTCTTTGTTCCGAATAGCAAAATTACAATTACAGCAATGATTAGAAGTTGCCAAATACTGATACCACCCATTGTCATTGTCCTCGGGTCTGTCTACACATAAAAAATATTAAGAGAGTCTACTGTCTAACGACGGTAAGCTCGCCAACTAAGCAACCAAAATGTGACACCTGCGATGCCACAGCCCATAGATAGCTGCTCATAAGGGCTTGAAACTAATATTGCGGAGCATACGACTAAAGTGGCTCCAACGCCAAACAAAAACTTTCCAGTTGCTTGCTGACGCTTACTATCTCGGTAACCTTGATAAAGCTGATCCATTCTGTGGTTCATCGCTTTACCTTGGCGCAAGCTGTCATAAAGTAGCTCTGGCAGCTCTGGCAGTTTTTCTGCCCAGAATGGCGCGCGCTCTTTTACTGCGTTAATCACAGCTTGCGGCCCCACCTGATTCATCATCCAGGTTTCAAGGAAAGGCTTGGCGGTTGCCCACAAATCAAGCTGCGGATACAACTGGCGGCCTAGGCCTTCCACATACAACAAGGTCTTCTGCAGAAGCACCAACTGAGGTTGAACCTCCATGTTGAAACGTCTTGCTGTATTAAATAAGTTTAGCAACACATGGCCAAATGAGATCTCGCCAAGTGGTTTTGCAAAAATTGGCTCACACACCATGCGAATCGCGAACTCAAAGTCGTTAACGTTGGTGTTGTGTGGCACCCACCCCGAATCAACGTGCAGCTCAGCGACTTTACGATAATCTCGGTTGAAGAAAGCCAGCAGGTTTTCTGCTAAATAACGCTTATCTTCACTGTTGAGTGTGCCGACAATGCCACAATCCAAACCAATCCACTGCGGGTTATCTGGATTTTCTGGGTTAACGAATACGTTACCCGGGTGCATGTCTGCATGGAAAAAGCTGTCTCGAAATACTTGGGTGAAGAATACGGTCACACCACGTTCCGCGAGCAATTTCATGTTGGTGCCGTTGGAGTTTAACGTCTCAATATCCGAAACCTGAATACCATAGATTCGCTCTGACACCATCAAGGTTTCACTGCTTAAATCAGGGATAACCTCTGGAACATACAGCTCTTCACTGCCTTCAAAATTACGTCGCAGTTGAATCGCATTGGCCGCCTCACGGCGCAGGTCTAGTTCATCAAGTAAGGTTTTCTCGTACTCATGAACCACCTCAACAGGTTTCAAACGACGTGCTTCAGGAAGCGACTTAGCGACTATACGCGCCATTCGGTGCATCAGTTTTAGATCTGCGTCAATCACCGGGCGAATATCAGGTCGAATTACCTTGAGAACAATCTCACGACCGCTCTCTTTAAGCTTTGCGGTATGCACCTGAGCGATAGAAGCAGAAGCCAGAGGCTCGATATCAAAGTCGGTAAACCAGTTATCTAAACTGCCACCGAGCGCCTTTTCCATATCTTGTTTAGCCAATTGACCATCGAATGGCGCAACTTGGTCTTGCAACAATGCCAACTGATCCGCGATATGAGGAGGGAACAGATCGCGACGTGTCGACATCATCTGTCCGAACTTGATCCATACAGGGCCAAGCTCTTGCAGCGCTAGACGTAAGCGATGACCCAACTCTTTATCTTGATGCTTATTTTTAAGCCAAAACAGTGACTTTCGCGCCAATAAAGGGGCTTTGGTCAATTGGTGCTCTGGCATCAATTCATCAAGGCCATATTCCAACTGTACCTTGATAATATGATAAAGACGTTTCAGTTCTGTTGGGGTCATGCTTTCTCCAACAGGGCGTTCAACTTAGCTTCAAGGCGTGCTGCAGAGCTTTTCACGTCATCAACTTGATCGCAAAAGTGCGCGACTTCTAACGGTGCTGGTGCGATCTTCCACTCTTCAGTCAGAACTTGAGCAACATGGCTTTGATGTTTGCTGGCTTGCTTTGCCACAAAACCACCGACGTTTTTAACGCCTTGGACCAAGGTATGAGCAACCACATCACCTGTTACGCGCGATAACCACTCTTCCAAGTCAGGCTTGCAGTCTGTCATCAGTTGAGCAAATTTCTGAGCCAGTTGAATATCACCCTCTAAGATCAGCTTATCTTGCTTGATCAGCTTGGTGATGTTCGATTGCTCACGCAGTTCCGGTAACACCGATAAATTCAAAGATAGGTAGCAATCAGGCTGCCCTTCGTATTCCGACAACACATCAATTTGTTGGCTGAAAACGAAAGTGAGTGTTTTATTCAACTCTTTCAAATTAACTTGAATGATCTGCCCCTTTAAACGAGACAAACGACGAACCAAAGCTGGATCATCGTTCACGAAAGTATTTAAAGAGGTTTCAATAACCGCGGTTACCAATGGATCAAATGGCATGACTGTCCTTACCTTTGAAAACGGATAAGCCTTAACCTATCCGTTCTGTCTTTATTCTTATTGTTTAGCACGCTCAACGAGCCTGCTACCAAGTTCGACTAGAACTTGTAACCGCGGTGCAGCGCAACAATGCCGCCCGTTAGGTTGAAATATTTAGTATTCTCGAAACCCGCTTCCTGCATCATGCCTTCCAAAGTCTCTTGGTTAGGGTGCATGCGGATAGATTCTGCAAGGTAACGGTAGCTATCTGCATCGTTAGCAATCAGCTCACCCATTTTTGGCAATAGGTGGAAAGAGTATGCGTCGTAAACCTTTGATAGTGGCTCAAGCACTGGCTTAGAAAACTCAAGAACCAACAGACGACCACCCGGCTTAAGCACGCGGTACATTGAACGCAGCGCTTGGTCTTTATCGGTTACATTACGCAGACAGAAGCTGATGGTAATGCAATCGAAGTAGTTATCCGGGAAAGGCAACTCTTCAGCGTTCGCTTGTACATAGTGTACGTTGCCAACAATGCCGCTATCACGCAGCTTATCACGGCCAACATTCAGCATTGAGTTGTTGATATCAGCAAGAACCACGTGGCCTTTTTCACCAACGATACGCGAGAACTTCGCAGTCAGGTCACCGGTACCACCACCAAGGTCTAGGATACGTTGACCCGGGCGCACGCCACTACAATCAATCGTGAATCGCTTCCACAAGCGGTGAACACCACCCGACATTAAGTCATTCATGATGTCGTATTTAGCGGCTACAGAGTGAAATACCTCTGCTACTTTCGCGACTTTTTCGTCTTTTGCGACTGTTTCGAAACCAAAGTGTGTGGTTTCTGACTCTACTGCTGAATTTGTCTGCACGCTTGTGTCCATAATGCTGTTATCTACCATGGTAAGTTCTCATCGACAGCGCTCTTTGTATTTAGAGGCGCTGCGGCCGATTAGTTTACTTTATCCTCAGCAGGTTGTCTTTCTACTAAGGAGGCATTTTCTGAAAAAGCCTCATTTTGCGCCATTTCAGCCAAACCAATCGAGATCGGTTTCTTCACTTCAACACCCAATTGCTTGAAGCTTTCGGCCTGACGAATCACGTTGCCTCGCCCTGTCACTAGCTTATTCATCGCCCCTTGATAACTTTGGTTGGCTCTATCAAGTGAGCTGCCAAGGCCTTCCATATCATCAACAAACAGGCGCAGCTTGTCGTAAAGCTTGCTCGCACGTTCCGCGATAACTTGTGCATTTTGGTTCTGTCTGTCGTTGCGCCAAAGATTATCAATGGTACGCAGTGCCACCAGCAGGGTGGTTGGGCTGACCAAGATGATGTTTTGCTCCATCGCATCTTTCACCAAGCTAGGATCAGCCTGAATCGCCACTTGGAATGCTGGCTCAACCGGGATAAACATCAACACGTAATCCAGGCTCTGTATGCCTTTGAGCTGATGATAATCTTTCTGGCTCAAGCCTTTAATATGCGCTCGCAATGAAGCCAAATGATCACGCAATGCGGCATCACGCTGTTGATCGGTTTCGGCATTGAAGTAACGCTCAAACGCGACCAATGCCATTTTAGAATCCACCACTACTTGCTTATCTTGTGGCAAATGCACAATCACATCCGGCTGATAGCGCTTACCTGCATCGTTCTGTAGGTTCACTTGCGTTTGGTATTCGTGACCTTCGCGCAGCCCTGATTCAGCAAGCACGCGAGCCAGTACCACTTCACCCCAGTTACCTTGTTGTTTGTTATCGCCCTTTAGTGCTTGAGTCAGGTTAACCGCTTCACGCGTCATGCTTTCATTAAGGCGCTGCAGGTTTTTCAGCTCATGCACTAAGGTATGGCGCTCTTTGGCTTCTTGGCTAAAGCTATCGTTAACCTGCTTCTTAAAGCCTTCCAACTGCTCTCTTAGTGGAGACAACAAACCTTCTAGGCTCTGCTTGTTCTGCTGATCGACCTTGGCGGTTTTACTCTCAAAAAGTTGGTTCGCTAACAATTCAAACTGCTGCTTAAGTCGAGATTCAGCTTGTTCTAGCAACTGCAGCTTTTCGCTATTGGCGAGGTTTTCTTGATCATGCCTTGCTTCTTGTTCGCGCAGTTCGGCTTCCAATTCAGATTTATGGTCTTTCAGCACATTGATCTCATCAGCGTACTGCTGGCGCTCTTGCTTTACTGCCTCAAAGTAGCGCAGCTTTTCCATCGCAGCCATCACCTTACCGTGTGCTTGCTTGAGCTCGAATGCCGCTTTGTCTCGGTCATCATCTAACTCATTGAGTTCTTGTTGCGCCTCTGCGAGTGATGATTTGAGCTGAGCTTGCTGAGATTCATGCAACAAACGATCGGACTCTAGCTGCTGCTCGAGCAATCGCTGCTGAAAAGAGAGCTTCTGTTTAATCCACCAACCCACGACGCCACCGCTGACGAGCGCGCCAGAAATTGCAGCAATAAGCGTTGCCTGATGTTCGATAATCCATTGCATGATAATGATTTAGCCTAATTGGAAATAACTCATTAAATGGTATTTTGATACTGGATAAATGTCCAGTTTGCCGTATTAAAATTCGACAGATAGACTAGGCGCTCCGTATTCTGTCCCATCAAATTAAAATGAGTTGCCATGAACGAACGTCGTGCCTTAGGCTTTGGCCTTTCCGCAGTACTGCTGTGGTCAACGGTCGCTACTGCTTTTAAGCTGACCCTTGCTGAGTTTTCACCTATTCAAATGCTGACTATCGCTAGCATTGTGTCGTCGATTGCGCTGATCGCAGTCTGCGCCTTTCAGGGCAAGCTTTCTCAGCTGAGTACTACGTTCCTTTCAAACCCTTGGTATTACTTACTGCTCGGCTTGGTCAACCCATTGGCCTATTACCTGATTCTATTCAAAGCATACGACCTGCTTCCCGCTTCACAAGCTCAAGCCATCAACTACAGCTGGGCGATCACGCTAACCTTAATGGCAGCGGTTTTTCTAGGGCAAAAGATTCGTAAACAAGATTGGATTGCGTGTACCTTCAGCTATGCGGGTGTGGTAGTTATTGCGACCAAAGGCGACGTGTTAGGAATGCAGTTCGATAGCCCACTCGGTGTGGCGCTAGCGCTGCTTTCAACTTTGCTTTGGGCGGGATACTGGATTCTCAACACCAAAAACAAGGCAGATCCTGTGGTGGGTGTACTGCTTGGTTTCTTAGTGGCATTGCCATTCGCGATCGGTTTAACCATTTTTGAGGGCGAAAGCTTTAGCCAAATCACGGCGAAGGGCTGGATGGCGGTGACTTACGTTGGCCTATTCGAGATGGGAATTACCTTTGTATTGTGGTTATCAGCACTCAAGCTAACCAACAACACAGCTCGTATCAGCAACCTGATTTTCGCATCACCATTTATCTCGTTGATGCTACTTTCCACGATTATCGGCGAAGAAATTCACCCAGCGACACTGTTTGGCTTGGTACTGATCATTGCTGGTTTAGTGGTTCAACAGATCAAATTTTCAAAAAACAAAACTGCGTAAATAAGAGCGAAAAGACTCGATTGATCGAGAAAGTCATCAATTGAGTTACTTTTAACGCTAAACTAGATACAAAAATGGCGAGTCGTATGACTCGCCATTTTTATGTAATTTTAAATCTATGGGTAAGCTTAAACCCACTGACCTGCTGCAAAGCCAGAACTCCAGCACCACTGGAAGTTATAACCTCCAAGCCAGCCTGTTACGTCCATCACTTCACCGATGAAGTAGAGGCCAGAGACGCTCTTACATTCCATGGTTTTTGAAGATAGGTGATTGGTGTCCACGCCACCTAGAGTTACTTCGGCCGTTCGGTAGCCTTCAGTGCCATTTGGCGCAATTTTCCAGTTCTCTAGGTGCTCAACAATGCCACTAAGCTGCTTTTCGTTGAACTGTTTAAGCGGCTTGTCTTCCAGCTCTTTACGGTCAATCAACACCTCAACAAAACGCTTTGGTAATGCTTTCGCTAAGGTATTTTTCAGGCTTTGATTTGGGTGTTTCTCGCGAGAATTTTCAAGTAGCTCGGCAACGTCTACTTCTGGAACTAGATTAATCGAAACCGACTGACCCGCTTTCCAGAACGAAGAAATTTGCAGTACTGAAGGACCCGATAGGCCGCGGTGAGTAAACAACAATGCTTCTTTGAACAAGGTTCCGTCTTGCGCGGTGATCTCGGCAGGAATTGCGATGCCAGAAAGCTCAGCGAAAGCTTCTTTATCTTCTTTATGTAGAGTGAATGGCACCAAGCCTGCGGTAGTTGGCATCACAGACAAACCAAATTGCTCTGCAATCTTGTAACCAAATGGCGTTGCGCCCAGCTTAGGCATCGACAAACCACCAGTCGCTACCACCAGTGAGTCACACTCAACTTGGTCGGTATTGAGATGCATCTTGAAGCCAGAATCGGTCTTTTCGATAGAATGAACATCACAACGATAACGCTGCTCAACTTTCGCCTGCTTACACTCGTCAAGCAGCATACTCACGATGTCTTTTGCGGTATGGTCATTCACACAGAACAATTGGCCGTGGTCTCGCTCTTCGAACTCAATACCGTACTTGCTCACCATTGAGATAAAATCCCAGTTGGTGTATTGAGATAAAGCTGACTTCACGAAGTGAGGGTTATTACACAGGAAGTTGTTGGCTGAAACATCATAGTTAGTGAAGTTACAACGACCGCCACCTGAGATTAAAATTTTTCTGCCTGGTTTCTTTGCATGATCAACCACCAGCACTCGTCGGCCGCGTTTACCAGCTTCCGCAGCACACATTAAGCCCGCGGCGCCCGCACCAATTACGATTACATCAAATTTTTCACTCATGTGGTTCTGCTTTTCTTCACTTTTGCAGCCCGAGTACGCCCTGTTCTCGAAATGCCATCAATAAAAAAGGATGTGCATAAACAGCACATCCTTACTAATTGCTCGCTATTTTAGCGGCAATTTTAAACTTTGCAATTGATGTTCAATTGTACAATTTGCAGATAACATCAAAACCACGACTTGGCTTAGCAAACCAACAACCAAAGCTTTACACCAAAAACTAAGTTCTACTTCACACGCACTAAATAACTTAGACGATTAAAGAAGCCAGCAACGTTACACCCAGAAGGGCGGAAGAGAGTATGAATAACTGTCTCACACGATCACACTTGGAAGTGAACACTTCATCATGGTGATGGTGATACTCTTTGCTTTTGATGTAACTAAACAGACGAACCTGTTTGGTCATATTGCCATGAGTTGTGAAAAAACCGCCTCCGTCTACTTGTTGATAAAGTAGAGGATGCGCTTCTCGCATAATATAAATGAGCGTTCTTAGCGCAGTAAAATAACGCGCCCAGTTCACGCAAGTCACAACCATTAGTGCAAATAGAATAGTGTCGCCGCTGATCATCCTTTCCTCCCTACATCTTCATAAGAAAACTCAAAAGAAAAAGATAATCAGTGTCTTTCTCGTACTACCTAAACGGCAGGAGCTTCCATAATTGAAGATGAACCATCTTTTGCCAATTGCGCTAGGTCTTTATCAATAAAGAACAGTGCCTTACCGTCTTCACCAACAAGTTCTAGCTTATCCAATACACCTTTAAACAACTTCTCTTCTTCGTGTTGCTCTGCAACGTACCATTGCAGGAAGTTAAAGGTTGAGTAGTCTTGTGTGCTGAAAGCAACGTGAGCCAGTTTGTTGATCTTTTCAGTAATCATCTGCTCATGTTCATAAGTTTCACGGAACACTGCGCCAAGGCTTTCGAATTCGTGTTTTGGTGCTTCAATTGCACCCAAAATTGGCATTGCACCTGTTTCGCTTACGTAAGTGAAAAGGCGCTGCATATGTTCCATTTCTTCTACTGCATGAACACGCAGAAACTCTGCTGCACCTTCAAATCCTTTGTCTTCACACCAAGCACTCATTTGTAAGTATAGATTGGATGAGAAAAATTCTAGGTTAATTTGATCATTCAGTTGCTCAACCATAGTTTTTGACAGCATTTAAGACTCCTAATTACATCCTCAATTTTCTCTACTATATCACTTTTTAATGAATATCTCGCAGGCCATTAGTTAACCAATATTTCGAGCTGTCATTACGCAAGACAGTGGATATGAGATCACTTCAGCAAAAAAAGCCACCGCATAGTGCTAATCTTTAAACAGACAATGAATAAAGGAGGTAGAGATATGAGTTACAAACATATTTTGGTCGCGGTCGATTTATCAGAAGACAGCAAATTAATTGTGGATAAAGCGGTAGCATTGGCAAAGCCATTGGAAGCCAAAGTCTCTTTTATCCATATCGATATTAACTACGCGGAACTCTACACTGGCCTGATTGATATCAACATGGCCGAAACGCAACATAACGCGATGGAAGCATCTCGTATTCAGCTGCAAAATTTTGCGGAGCACGCTCAATACCCGATCACCCATACCCTGGTGGGCAGTGGCGATTTGAGTCATGAGCTGTGTGACACCATCAACGAGTTCAATGTTGATCTCGTGGTTTGCGGTCACCATCAAGACTTTTGGAGCAAACTGCTTTCTTCAACACGACAACTGATCAACGCCTCTCCGGTTGATATGCTGGTCGTGCCTCTAAGAGATTCAGAAGACTAATGATTTAAGGTTAGGTAACATACAGCTCATATCTTATTAACGAAGTTTTACTATGAGCTATTTAGCTGGTGTTACCCTCCTATGGGCCTTCTCCTTTAGCCTGATCGGCGTTTACCTTGCGGGTCAGGTTGATTCTTGGTTCTCTGTTTTAATGCGTGTTGCCCTTGCTGGCGTCGTATTTCTTCCTTTCCTAAAGTTTCGCGGCGTATCACGTAAGCTGATCGCTAAATTGATGACTATTGGTGGTATCCAGCTTGGCCTGATGTACTGCTTCTACTATCAGTCTTTCTTACTGCTATCTGTTCCTGAAGTCCTTTTGTTTACCGTTTTCACGCCAATTTACGTCACGCTGATTTATGACTTTCTCAAAGGGCAATTCTCTCCGTGGTACCTAGTGACTGCGGCAATTGCGGTATTAGGCGCGGTATTCATTAAATTCGCAGGCATCAACGAAAACTTTTTAGTTGGCTTCCTCGTCGTGCAAGGCGCGAACCTGTGCTTTGCTATCGGTCAGGTGGGCTACAAAGTTGTGATGGAGAAGGAATCGACCGAGTTACCTCAGCGAACCATATTTGGTTACTTCTACTTAGGGGCGCTATGTGTCGCTTCGGTTGCTTTCATGCTACTGGGCAATCCAGAGAAACTACCCACCACCACACTTCAATGGGGAATCCTGATCTACCTTGGCTTGATTGCTTCGGGGCTGGGTTACTTTATGTGGAATAAAGGTGCATGCATGGTGAATGCCGGTGCACTGGCGGTAATGAACAATGCATTGGTTCCTGCTGGTCTTGTGGTGAATATCCTGATTTGGAACAGAGATGTCGATTTGGTTCGATTGTCTATTGGTGGCGCCGTTATCTTGTTCTCTTTGTTCGTCAATGAGACTTGGGTGAAGAAGCGCGTAGCAAGATCCGCAAGCAACGCTTAGCTGATTTGAACGAGATACATAAGCTAGCTCGGATAACCCCAAAAAGCAAAAGAGCGACCTAAGGTCGCTCTTTTTAAATCATCGCTGTAGCAATAAACCATTCGAATCAACTTCAGTGAATGTGATTATGGCTCACTACCTGAGTCTTGGTTTCAGTGAAGGCGACATCATCAAGTTGTAGATTGATGCGTTCAAGGTCACTTTCCAGTTTCTGGCTTTTCTTAAACAGCTTTTGCTGTTTCTTAATCATCTTCGCGAGCTTTTTGTTGTACTTCTCTTGTTTCTTAGCTGCTTTCTTCGCTTGTTTGAGTTCAGCTTTCTCATCACTACTCGCCTTCGCCATCAGTTTTTTCAACTTGGCTTTTTTCTGTGCTGCCTCTTTTTTTGCAAGCTCAGGAACAATATCAGTTGCGGCTGGATCGAACATTTGCACGCTAGGCTCAATTGTCTCGTTGATTTCTGCAAGCGATAGCTCTGGTGCAGGTAATGTTTCCGCTAACAGGCCGCATACGACTTTCTCTTCAACGGGTTTGTTTTGACAACCAATAGGTGGAATTGCGGTTGGTTTGCATAGATTCGCTTGATCCGCCGAAGAACGCGCACAAGAACGACACACGAACTTAGGTTCAGTCACCAAGCTGTGGATCTCGCCCAAGTGTTCAGTGATATCTCGACGGTTTAACTTACAAAAGCGTTTAGCCATGCTACAACTCCAGCTAAGAATAATAATGATTCTTAGTTAGATATACATCCGTAACGCGACTATCGCAAGTGTTAAATGGCAATTTATCGTATTTATGACGGGAAATTTTCTTAGCGTGTATCTAAGTTATTGATGCATCAATTAAGTCATTGATGCTTTCACATAGACGTCAAAGCGGTTCTTTTTGGTTTCTATCGCCATACTCGGTTTTTGCTCGTCTAACCAAGCTGCGTAATCCGGTCTTTTGACCACAACGCGCTTCGATGCCAATTTCATCGCCGGCTCAAATAGACCATCAGCATCCAGATCGGCACCCACCAAAGATTGGAATACGCGCATCTCTTTTTTAACCAAAGCCGATTTCTTTTTGTTCTCTGGGTGTGGGTACATTGGGTCTAGATACACCACGTCTGGTTGTTCGAAATCAGGATCGTTACTGAGTTTATCTAGCGCATCGTGACTCGAAGCGTGAATCAACTTCATACGTTCGCTAACCCAACCACCGATGTCTGGGTCTTGTTGCGCTCGCTGCAAGCCATCATCAAGCAGTGCTGCCACAACGGGGTGACGCTCGACCATTTGTACCTTACAACCTAGAGAAGCCAACACAAACGCATCGCGCCCTAAGCCCGCAGTGCCATCGAGGATAGTTGGCGTTGCGCCTTTGTTTAAACCAGCGGCTTTGGCAATCGCCTGACCTTTACCACCACCAAACTTACGTCGGTGACCGACAGCGCCTCCCACTAAATCAACAAAGATAGCGCCAAGCTTAGGCTCATCGACTTTACGTAGCTCAAGTCGCTCACTAGTCAGTACCAAAGCAAAATCACTGCTTTCATCATGAGATAAGTTCCAGCGGGTCGCTAAGTCATTCAAATGATCGATTTGGGTAGCATCTTCGCAAATCAGTTGTAGTTGCAAGGTCGTCTCCAACAGACAGTAGTATTCAAAACAAAAGAGGCAACCAGTTTACCTGATTGCCTCAACAATACATATTAGCGGTGAAAAGTATTCACAGCTAAAGTCGGCTTACCTAAACCAATTGCTCTGTCTCTCGTTCTTGTCTTAACTCTTCAACGAGCTCTGCAAGCGGCTTAGGTCGCCCTATGATGTAGCCCTGCGCGTAGTTCACACCAAGCTCGATCAACTTATCTATGATTTGAGTATTTTCAACGAACTCAGCCACGGTATGTTTACCCATCTGCTTAGCTAAATCATTGATCGAGCGAACCATCACATGGTCCATCTCATTGACATCAATATCACGTACAAACAAGCCATCGATCTTCACAATATCGACCGGCAGTTTTTTCAGATAACCAAACGACGATAGCCCTGAGCCAAAGTCATCCAGTGCAATCATGCAGCCGAGCTCTTTGATTCGAGTGAAGAATTTGATCGCCTGCTTCATGTTACTCATCGCAGCCGTTTCGGTGATCTCTAAACAAATCTTATGACACGGTATCGATGAATCACTCAGGCTATCTATCAAGAACTCGACAAACTCACGGTTACCCATCGAGTGACCGGAAAGGTTAATTGAACACATCCCCAACTCATCAATGATATCTGGTCGTTGTTCCAACCAACTCAAGGTTTGACTCACGACTTGGCGGTCAATCAAATGCGCGATGTTATAGCGCTCTGAGGCTGGCATGAAGATCCCCGGGGAGATATATTCACCGTGGATATTCTTGATGCGAACCAAGATTTCGAAGTGCATTTTCTCGCTGTTTTTATCTAGGCCAAGAATGCGCTGAGCAAACAACTCTAAGCGATCGTTAGCCAAAGCCTCATGCACTAGATTGACGCATTCCATCTCTAGGTGACGACGACGCAAGTCTTCATCATCTTGATGGTAAAGGTTGTAACGGTTACGCCCTTCCTCTTTAGCAGCATGGCAAGCAGCATCGGCCTGAGCGTGCACCATCTGTGGTGAGGCCGCAGTATGGTCAATCAATCGGATACCAATGGAGCTGGTAAGATTAAGGCGAATATCACCCCACAAGAATGGGTTCTCACTCATCGTCGAGATAATACTGCGACACACATTCACCGCATCTCGCTCAGTACAGTCTTTCATTAATACTGCAAATTCGTCACCACCCATTCGCGCTAACACGGCATTGTATGGCAGAACCTCTTCCAGCAGCTTGGCACTAAACATGATTGCGGCATCTCCCGCTTCATGCCCTGCGGTGTCGTTCAAGACCTTAAGTTGGTCTAAATCCAAGAACAGCATAGCGTGAGTTCGCATATGGCTCTCAACCTCTTTGAGCGCCTTTTGCAGCTCTTGCTCAAAGTGGTTACGGTTAAACGTGTCCGTCAGCAAGTCATAACGAGCTTGATATTCTAGCTTTTCCGACAACTCACGAGTTTCGGTAATGTCTTCTCCAACAATCAACAGCTGATCAGACTCAACCAGCGGGCGAATATTTTCACGAATCCAGATGGTGCTGCCATTAGCATGGCGATATTCAATATCACGACGCCATACGCCACGAATCTTATGTTGAGGTTGCAATAAGATATGACGAGGGATCATTGAGTTCTCATCGACATAGAATTCTCTAGGACGGTGCCCTAATAGTTGTTCTAGCGGGTAACCTAGTAACTGCTCCGCAAACTGGTTCACTTGTTGGATGCGGTTATTGCCATCGAGGGTAATCATCATCACCGGTTGTTTGTCGTAATATAACTTGAGGTTCGCTTCGCGCTGGAACAGTTTATTCTCAGCCAGCTTACGAGAGGTCACGTCACGCGCTTCAAACAGGAACTGAGTGTCTTCCTTCTCATTGCCTGGCATCGGCTTCAATGAAATATCCAACACCATCGCACCACGATCACGACACCACACCTCAGCTTCAAATCGTAAGGCTGGGTGTTCACTTTTAGTGATGAAGTATTCACTTAGCACTTCTCGTGCAGAATCTTCCCAATGCTGATGTTGCTGCAGAGGGGTTCCCAGCTTATAGCCTTGGTTATAAAGCAGCTCATGTAGCTTGCTGTTACTCGACAACAACACACCGCCCTTATCAATAATCCCCATGAACTGCAGGCTTTGGTCGAATATCGACTCAAGCAGCAGCTGGCTTTGTCGGCTGGCACGTTCACTTTTCTTTAGGCGATTGAGGTAGTACACCAAGGTCGCAATGACACACGACATAACCAAAAACAGCAAACCTATGGTGCGAATTTCATCGCGGTAGCGTACTAAAAATGACTTTGGCTTGTTGAGGAAGGTCACCGAGGCTTCATTCTCGGCACCCAAACCCCATCTTGAGATCTGTTGGTAATCAAGTTTGATTTCTGGCGCGCCAGCAACCACCAATGGCAATGGTGCCTTGGGGTTTTTCAGTACACTCAACAATACGCGCCCGGTGTCTCGGCCTTGCGTTTCTCCGCTTTGAATCACACCACCAATCGCACCAAAACCTAGCCCTAGATCGTGCACCATGTACAATGGAATTTGGGTCTTGATATTCAGTTTTCGCCAATCTTCATCAGTACTCACTCTGCCTTGTGCATCGCGGTAATACGCCCAAAACAGCAAGCTCTTGCCTAAGTCAGCACGTTGAGAAAATTTCATTAACTCTTGGTAGGAATCCGGCACATAGTGCTCAACGAGATCAGAAAAATCGGGATGAGTTTTGATGAATAAATCGATTTGAGAACGAATCGCCTCACCCGTGACCGAGTGATCAGTAACAATGTAGATTTTCTTTACGGTCGCTTGAAGACGCTTAACCAGCTCAATATTGCCAACTAAGTCGATATCTTCGGTGATGCCCGTCGCGTTCAAACCTTCGATCATTTCAGGGGAGAAATTGTTGATGCCGCCAAAGATGACTGGCGTATCTTTGAGATCGGGGGCGAGACGCTTCATTAGATTCAGTGCATTATTATCACTCACCACAACTGCAGCGAATTCTTCATGCAGTAACTTGGTGTGATAAAGCTGATACACGCGCTCTAGGTATTCTGGGTTTTGAGATCGTTTGCTATCAAGGTAAACGACACGATAAGACAGACCATCACGATCGAGCTCATCTGATAATCCTTTATGGAAATCATCTGTCCAGAAAAAGCCTTGGTGGTAGGAGTGGATCACCAATACATCCTTTGTCTGAGCTGAAGCCAACACACTCCAACACATCACAATAAAAAATAACGAAAATCGCACTGAATTCACCCTAACCCTATAGTTACTGCTAATATTATCACCCTTGGCTATGATGTGTACTCAGGCCGGTATGTTTTTCATTCAATCTAAGGATTATGCATGTCCACAACCACAGCTCGTCTCGATGATCTAGACCGTGCCATCCTCAAAACCTTGATGGAAGATGCACGTACTCCTTATGCTGAAATGGCAAAGCAGTTCGATGTCAGCCCTGCGACGATTCACGTTCGTATCGAAAAGATGAGATCGGCCGACATTATTGAGCGTACCGAGGTTGTGGTAAACACCAAAAAACTGGGGTACGACGTGTGTTGCTTTATTGGTATCAACCTCAATGCAGCTAAAGATTACCACTCAGCGATCGCCAAGCTGAATGCTTTAGATGAAGTGGTTGAGGCGTACTACACCACTGGAGCTTACAATATCTTTGTAAAGCTGATGTGTAAGTCGATTGAAGAGCTGCAGTTTGTATTGATCGATAAGCTGCAAGCAATCGATGAAGTTCAGTCGACAGAGACTCTGATTTCATTACAGAACCCTATCAACCGCAACGTTAACCCATAATCATTTGATAAATAGATACAAAAAGAGCCTCACAAGGAGGCTCTTTTTACATTCTTATCAGCACAATATTAAGCGCTAATACCCGCATGGCGCAGCATCGCATCAATTTGTGGCTCACGACCACGGAAGCGTTTAAACAGCTCCATAGGCTCTTCACTGCCACCCATTTCAAGGATGTTATTCAGGAAGCGATTGCCCGTTTCAGTGTTGAAGATACCCTCTTCTTCAAATGCCGAAAACGCATCAGCTGAAAGCACTTCTGCCCATAGGTAGCTGTAGTAACCTGCGCTGTAACCACCAGCGAAGATATGACCAAAGCTGTGTGAGAAACGGTTCCAATCAAGGCTTGGCAGTACCGACACCTTAGATTTCACATCCGCTAGCGTTTCTAGTACGCGAGCACCCACTTCTGGGTCGTATTCTGTGTGCAGTGTAAAGTCAAACAGGCCAAGCTCTAACTGACGCAGAATAAACATCGCAGATTGGAAGTTCTTCGCCGCTAGCATCTTCTCTAGCATCTCTTTTGGTAATGCTTCACCGGTTTCGAAGTGACCAGAGATAAACGACAGCGCTTCTTCTTCCCAACACCAGTTTTCTAGGAACTGACTCGGTAACTCAACCGCATCCCAAGGCACACCATTAATGCCAGCAACCGCACCTGCTTCTACCTGAGTCAGCATGTGGTGAATACCGTGGCCAAACTCGTGGAACAAAGTCACCACTTCATCGTGAGTAAACAGCGCAGGCTTATCACCAACAGGCTTGTTGAAGTTACACGTTAGGTAAGCGACAGGTGTTTGTAGCTCGCCAGATTCAGTAATACGACGACCACGACAGTCATCCATCCAAGCACCGCCACGTTTGTGCTCACGTGCGTATAGGTCTAGGTAGAAGCTACCGCGCAGTGCTCCTGTCGCATCAAAGATATCAAAGAAGCGCACTGACTCATGCCATGTGTCGACGCCTTCACGCTCTGTTACCGACATACCAAACACACGATTCAGTACTTCAAACAGGCCTGAAACCACATTAGATTCTGGGAAGTAAGGACGAAGTTCTTCATCAGAGATCTCGAACAGGTTCTGCTTCTGCTTTTCGCTGTAGTAAGCGATGTCCCAAAGATTTAGTTCAGAAACTCCAAACTCTTTTTCAGCAAACTGACGCAGTTCTTCAACTTCGCGTTCACCTTGCGGTTTTGCTTTTACTGCTAGGTCGTTTAGGAAACCAAGTACTTGGTCTGGCGTTTCAGCCATTTTGGTCGACAGTGATTTTTCGCTGTAAGAACTGAAGCCAAGCATGCGTGCGATCTCGTGACGCAGCTTAAGTTGTTCAGTGATGATCTCAGTGTTGTCCCATTTACCTGCATTTGGACCGCGATCAGAAGCACGCGTTACGTACGCTTCATAAAGCTCTTTACGCAGTTCTTGGTTATCACAGTAGGTCATCACAGGTAGATATGATGGGATATCTAGAGTCAGTAGGTAACCTTCTTGCTCTTTAGATTCAGCTGCTGCTTGTGCTGCCGCCAGTGCTGATTCAGGCATACCTGCCAGCTTAGCTACGTCTGTAATCTGCTTGCTCCAACCCATGGTTGCATCAAGCACGTTATTTGAGAATTGAGAGCCTAGCTCAGACTGACGCTTGCTAATCTCGCCGTAACGATGCTGTTCGTCTGCAGGCAAGCCAATGCCTGACAATTCAAAGTCACGCAAAGCATCGGTAATGGTTTTTTGTTGAGCTCGGTTCAGTGCAGAGAATGCTTCGCTCGCCTTGATCGCTTTGTACGCTTCAAACAAGCCTTTGTGTTGGCCAACCCAAGTGCCGTATTCAGACAGTACTGGTAGGCAGCTCTCATACGCTTCACGCAGTTCGTCGCTGTTCACAACAGAGTTCATGTGGCTTACTGGTGACCAAATACGGCCTAAACGATCATCCACTTCTTCAATCGGAGCAACGAGGTTGTCCCAGCTTGGCGAAGTATTACCTTCAAGTACTTGTTCTATCTTGTTGCGACACGCTTCAATCACTTGCTCAACCGCTGGCTTAACGTGCTCAGGTTTGATTTGTGAAAACGGAGGTAAGTCCGTGAAGGTTAATAGCGGATTAGACATATAAACATTCCTTTGGCTTTAGAGACTTTCGTCTTTTTTATAATGAGGTCGTCTTACAGTCATCAGGCTCAGGTTCGCCCTAAAAAAATCACCTGCGAATAGTTATTAAATAGTGCCCAATAAGGCAAATTTCAATAGTAGAACCAATAACTAACCACATATTGCGAACGACTGCTCCTGAATTGTTCGAGAATTTATGGTCCATTGAGGGTTATAATGGTCTGATTAACCCCACCTACACTAACCACACTCTAAATCGAGAGTGTTACGAGAGTTTAATTTGTTAAGTTATCGCCACAGCTTCCACGCAGGTAACCATGCCGACGTAGTAAAGCATATCGTACAGAGCCTTATTCTTAATTCTTTGAAACAGAAGGATAAGCCTTTTGTTTATCATGACACTCACTCTGGTGTAGGTCGTTACGACTTAACGCATGAATGGTCTGAAAAAACCGGTGAATACAAGCAAGGTATTGCACGCCTATGGTCTGCAAGTGAAGCAGGTCAACAAGATCTTCCTGAAGACATTCAAAGCTACCTTGAGTCTATCTCAACGCTAAACAACGGCGACAAGCTGCGTTATTACCCGGGTTCACCACGTGTTGCACGTGCCCACCTGCGTGACCAAGACCGCATGGTACTGACTGAGCTTCACCCAGCCGATCACCCACTGCTTGAGCAAGAGTTCCACCGTGATCGTCAGGTATCTATCTATAAAGAAGATGGTTTTAAGCGCTTAAAGGGTAGCCTGCCACCAAAAGAACGTCGTGGTTTAGTACTGATCGACCCGCCTTACGAGCTGGCAAAAGAATATCGTGATGTCGTGACTGCAATCGCTCAAAGCCACAAGCGCTGGGCAACCGGTATCTACGCAATTTGGTACCCGGTAGTAAACCGCTGTGATATCGAAGATATGATCGAAGGCCTTGAAGGCTTAGGCATCAACAAGATTCTACAAATCGAACTTGGCGTATCACCAGACACCAACGAGCGTGGCATGACAGCATCAGGCATGATCGTGATTAACCCGCCTTGGAAGTTAGAAAGCCAAATGAAAGAGATTCTTCCATTCTTGAAGGAAGCAATTGCGCCGGCGACCGGTCATTTCAAAGTAGAGTGGATCGTACCCGAGTAATCTCGAGTCCATATCATAGACTGAAGAATCTTCAACAGACTGTGATGTGGACGAATAAATTTTAAACAGGGAGATTGAGTTCAACCGATCTGCCCTCAATATAATAATTAGACAATTTAAGAATCTATAGGACGTAGGTATCCAGTGCTCTCACTGTGACTACAACCTTCAACAAATGGAGAAAGTAATGGCGACTCATTTTGATTACATCTGTATCGGCGGCGGTTCAGGCGGCATCGCATCAGCCAACCGCGCAGCAATGCACGGTGCAAAAGTTGCACTTATCGAAGCTCAAGACCTTGGTGGTACTTGTGTAAACGTTGGTTGTGTTCCTAAAAAAGTAATGTGGCACGGCGCTCAAGTTGCTGAAGCAATCAACCTATACTCTGAAGATTACGGCTTCGACGTTGAAGTAAAAGGCTTCAACTGGAGCAAATTGGTAGAAAACCGCCAAGCGTACATTGGTCGTATCCACCAATCTTACGATCGCGTACTGGGTAACAACAAAGTAAACGTAATCAAAGGCTTTGCTAAGTTCGTTGATGAGAAGACCGTTGAAGTTAACGGCGAACACTACACAGCAGATCACATCCTGATCGCGGTAGGTGGTCGTCCAACCATTCCAAACATCCCAGGCGCAGAATACGGCATCGATTCAAATGGCTTCTTCGACCTAATGGAGCAACCTAAACGTGTTGCTGTTATCGGCGCAGGCTACATCGCGGTTGAAATTGCTGGCGTTCTAAGCGCGCTTGGCACAGAAACACACCTGTTCTGCCGTAAAGAATCTCCACTACGTAGCTTCGATCCAATGATCATCGAAACGCTAGTAGAAGTAATGGAAGCAGAAGGTCCAACACTTCATACGCACTCAGTGCCTAAAGAAGTGGTGAAAGAAGCGGACGGTACACTGACTCTACACCTAGAGAACGGCAACACTCAAAACGTTGACCACCTAATTTGGGCTATCGGCCGTCACCCAGCAACTGACGCGATCAACCTAGCATCGACTGGCGTTGAAACTAACGACCGTGGCTACATCAAGGTAGATGAGTTCCAAGCGACTAACGTTCCTGGCATCTACTGTGTTGGTGACATCATGGAAGGTGGTATCGAGCTAACACCTGTTGCGGTTAAAGCAGGTCGTCAGCTTTCTGAGCGTCTATTCAACGGTCAAACTAACGCGAAAATGGACTACAAGCTAGTCCCTACAGTTGTATTCAGCCACCCACCTATCGGCACGATCGGTCTAACGACTCAAGAAGCTGAAGAGCAATACGGCAAAGACAACATCAAGGTTTACACATCGGGCTTCACTGCGATGTACACAGCAGTAACCAAGCACCGTCAACCTTGTAAGATGAAGCTAGTATGTGCTGGCGAAGAAGAGACCGTAGTTGGCCTACACGGCATCGGTTTCACGGTTGATGAAATGATTCAAGGCTTCGGCGTTGCAATGAAGATGGGCGCAACCAAAGCAGATTTCGACTCTGTTGTGGCTATTCACCCAACGGGCAGCGAAGAATTTGTGACGATGCGTTAATCAACACCTTTAGTTGATACTTTTAAAAAGCAGTCCTTGGGACTAATGCCGATCAGTTAAGAAATTTGTGAGATCATTTGACCGATCCTCAAAAGGCTTCAAAATCCGATATTAGGAAACTAATATCGGATTTTTTTATGTCTTTAGAAAGCCAACTTGCCAATACTTTTCGGTCATGTAATACCTTCCACCACTTTGATAAATACTCTGACATCCTTAGTCCAGAGCTTATCCAACAAGGCTTTGAGCAAGCTGGCGTAGCAACCGTTAGAAGAAGGCGGTTACCTTTAGAAGCAGTACTTTGGTCTGTTGTTGGAATGAGTCTCTTTCGTCAACAATCTGTTTGGGATATTGCTAACCAACTCGATATTGTCCTGCCAGACAAACTACGCTTTGTTGCACCAAGTGCTGTTGTTCAAGCGAGACAGAGATTAGGCGAAGAAGGTGTAAAGCAAGTCTTTAAGAAGATGGCAGCGCATAGCTATCAATCGTCTAACTTCGAAACTTGGTGTGGGCTAAACCTTCTATCCGTCGATGGTGTCGTTTGGAGAACGACAGATACACCCGAAAATCATCAAGAGTTTAAAGCGCAGCGCAATCAATCATCTGAGAATATTTACCCTAAGGTTCGTATGGTTTGTTTGATGGAGCTTACAAGTCATCAGCTAATCGATAGTGCATTCTCTGACTATCGCACCAGCGAAATGCGGCTCGCAGAAGAGCTTATAGAACAAACGCCAGATCAATCACTGACTATTTTTGACAAAGGATATTACTCTTTAGGGCTGCTTAATCGCTGGAACAAAGTAGGTCAAGAAAGGCATTGGATGCTCCCTGTGAGAAAAGACTTTCAGTATGAAGTTGTCCATAAATACAGCCAGAGTGATGCTATCGTTGCTATAAAAACATCACTTCAGGCAAGGAAGAAGTTCAGTGACCTGCCTGAGATAATAGAAGCAAGGTTGGTATCGAAAGTCATCAAAGGTAAAGAGTATCAGGTACTTACATCAATGCGTGATGGGTTGCGCTTTCCTGGAGAAGACATCGTAGAGCTCTATCGCTATCGTTGGGAAATCGAATTAGGCTATAGGGAAATGAAGCAAACTTTGCTTGATAGTGAATATACATTGCGAAGTAAGCGCCCAGATATGGTTAGACAGGAGCTCTGGGGGATTTTGTTAGCCTATAACCTTATAAGGCAGGTTATGACAAAGGCCGCGAGTAAGTTAGATAGCGTCTGGCCGAATCAATTAAGCTTTACGAGTAGTGCCATGGCTGTGACTCAATACTTTGCAGCTTTACCTTTAACGAGTCCTGGGAAACTCCCTAAACACTATGAAGTACTACTACAGAAAATATCCATGTTTATCCTGCCACCCCGAAGAGAAGATAGAAGTTATCCTCGCTGGGTGAAACTGAAACCCAAGAAATATGCGACAAATAGAAAAAATGCCAGTCAGCTTAACTGACTGGCATTAGTCCTTGGGACTGCTTTTTTTATGCCCGCTTTGAACCTTGGTTCTCGATTCGACGTAACACCAATATCCACCTAACTAGAAAAATGGAGTTTGTGATGAATCTACTAATTGAATCATTTGAAGGCGGGATTTACTTGGCTTACCAAATCGTTGGTGAGCAAAAGCAGTTAATTAAAGACGACCACCAGCACCCAATGAAATTTTTGAGTGTCAATCAAGCACGTGACCACTTTAGTGATCAAGGTGTGGCGTCGGCAACTCTAATTCATAACAGTGCTTATGACGAAATGTGTGGTGAACACTGTGGTAGCACACAACCGTTCGAGATTGATTTGAAGTGGAGTTAAATCAACTTCAAATCAGTCGTGATAAAAATAGAAAGGCTTGCACTAATGCAAGCCTTTTTCTTTTGGGTCATATTTATTATCGTGCAGTGCGTTTTTGTCTGCGTTTAATGTTTTGCTCTTTCACGACAAAGTCGAACAGCGGAGCAAACAGGTTAGCAAACAAGATAGCGAGCATAATGCCCTCTGGATAAGCAGGATTGAGCACGCGAATACCGACCGTCATTACACCAATCAAGATCCCGTAAGCCCACTTACTCTGATTAGTGAACGCCGCGGAAACCGGATCCGTTGCCATAAAGAAGGCACCAAATGCAACACCACCCAACACGAAGTGCCAGTAGAACGGCATCGAGAACATCGAGTTAGTCTCTGAGCCAATCCAGTTCATCAAGCTCGACGTCACCACAAGACCGACAATCACCCCAGCTACAATGCGCCAAGAAGCTATCTTCATCACAATCAAAATCACACCGGTCAGCATAATCAGCAGTGAAGACACTTCGCCCATTGAGCCCGGAATATTACCGATGAAGGCATCCATCCAAGTGATCGCCTTACCTGTCATGTTGTTGATGAGTGACGAACTACCGCCTTCATACCATTGGCTGAGCGGTGTCGCTCCTGAATAGCCGTCAGCGGCAACCCATACCAAGCCTCCGGACATATTGGCAGGATAAGCAAAGTAAAGAAACGCTCGCCCCGCCAGTGCAGGGTTGAGGAAGTTTCGTCCTGTACCACCGAACAACTCCTTGGCAACAACAATACCAAAGGTGATACCCAAAGCGGCTTGCCACAGCGGGATGGTTGGTGGAAGAATAAGTGCAAACAGTACCGAGCTTACGAAAAATCCTTCATTCACCTCGTGTTTTCGCACAACGGCAAATAAAACTTCCCAGAAGCCCCCGACCACAAATACCGTGGCATAAACAGGTAAGAAGTAGAGCGCCCCCAAGAACATCTGGCTTCCCCAGCCGCTTGCTACTAAGGTCTGTGCATCACCAAACGCCCACGATAAGCGCCAACTACTATCGATGATAGAAGCAAGCTCGGCACCGGAATAGGTAGCCGCTAACCCCATAACGGCTTGCTGACCTACGTTGTACATACCCCAAAACATTGCGGGAAAAGTTGCTAGCCACACCAGAATCATGATGCGTTTGAGGTCTATGCTGTCTCGAACATGGGTTATGCCGCGGTTTACATTGCCGGGCGTGTAAAAGATGGTCGCAAAAGCCTCATACACTGGGTAAAGCTTTTCGTACTTACCACCCGCTTCGAAGCGCGGAGCCACGTCTTCTAATCGTTTTTTCAAACTCATAATCTCAATCACCTTATTGCTGAGTTATGGTTTACTACGCATCAACGACTCTATTTGAACAACTTTTAACGATATTTAATCAAATTCGTTTTGAAGAAGTAGACATCAAGAACTTAGACCAACATTGAAAAAGAAAGATGTAAAAACAACAAAGCCCCAGCGATGGCTGAGGCTTGTTTGGTATTACTGCATGTCGGAGTTACTTCACACACATCACGTTAAGCAATGAAGAGCCTTTCAATTGGTTTACGTTACCGTTGGTAAACAGACCTTTCTTATCTGCGCCCCAGTAAGGTAGGTGCATTGGCCAGTTCTGTTTCTCCATTACCTTCGAACCTAAGATGCTCTGCCATTGTTTTTCAGTCATCAGCTTCATGTTGACCTGCTGACACACTAACTCAGCACTGGCGTAATCTAGGCGACTCCAAGGCTTACCTTGCTCCATGTAGAACTGTTGTTGATGATCTAGAAGGTAAGGTATCGCATATTGGCTACCCGCTACGTCTGCTTTCACGCGAATCTCGATCTCTAGATCATTATCTGATCTCGCGTTACCACTTGGTAGCGTCTGAATAGCAGCAGCGCTCGTCACCACAGCCGCTTGCTTGGCAGCCACAGGTTTCGATACAGGTTTAGCTTCTACTTTTGGTTTTACAGGAGCCTTAGACTTCACCGTTTTTGGTTCTGCCGTTTTTGCAACGATAGGTCGTGATGAAGTTTTCGACTTATCGACCATACGAATAAAGGCTTCACCGTAACCAGGAACCTTACGTACTTGAGCTAGGTCTTTCCTTGCATCAGAAAAGGTCGAGTAAGGGCCGATTAAGCAACGGTAGTCACCACCTTCAGGCTTCATCCAAACATTAGTCGAGATCTTTTCATATAGAGGTTTTGCACGGCTCAGTGACAAAGGCTTGTTCAGCAGGCCACATTGAACCCAGAACAGTTCGTTATCTGAATGACGTTTAGGTGCCTTGCTACCCCAAACTCCTTTACCAATCGGACATGACTGCTCTAGCTGTGGTAATTGATTGGTGCTTGCCTGAGTAGCATCACATAGAACCGATTCTGCACTAACTTGGCTCGATACCAAAAGGGATGCAGCGATAAGCCCCATACGATAATTTCTCATCACAGCACGACATACAGCATTCATTGTCAATTTCATAACCACCACTTAAACCCTTACGGATTAATTATTACCGAATCGATGTCGATAAAACATGAATTCCATTTTAAGTATTATTGACAGTATCAATGATACTAAGTTCCAGATCCATTAAGCAAAAAAAGAGCCGTAATTGCTTACGGCTCTTAGTTTAGTGACTTTTTTTTCTAAAAATCAAACCGCGCTATCACCCTTTATAAATTTTAGGGTTAAACACGTCACGTAACCAGTCGCCTAATAGGTTAATAACTAGAACTAATGTTACCAAAAGCACACCTGGGAATGCCGTGATCCACCATGCTCCTGAGAAAATGTAGTTAAAACCAGTACTGATCAGGGCACCGAGTGACGGTTGGTCTACCGGAAGACCTAAACCTAGGAAAGAAAGTGCCGCCTCTGACATGATGGCATTTGCCACCTGTACCGTAGAGATAACCAAAATCGGTGATAAACAGTTAGGTAGAATATGACGGAACATGATGCGAGGTGCTCGGAAGCCCATCACACGAGCCGCTTCTACGTACTCTTTCTTCTTCTCTGCCAATACCGATGCACGAATCGTACGAGCATACTGCGGCCATTCAGCAATACCGATGATCACCACCAGCATAACAACGGCATATTGCGCGTAGAAGTCACTACCGAAACTCGCCTTAAAGATAGCCGAGACAATGATCGCTACCATCATGGTTGAAAACGAAAGCTGAACATCGGCAAAACGCATCAGGAAGCTATCGATACGACCACCGAAGTAACCCGCAGACAGACCAATGATGATACCTAGAGTCAGCTGAAGGCCAACCGCCAAGAAACCAATCGTCAATGAAAGACGAGAGCCGTAAAGCATGGTCGATAGGATGTCACGACCTTGCTCATCAGTGCCCAGTAAGAAACGTTCTTCGCCGTCTTCCATCCAAGATGGTGGCAACTCTGAATCCATGATGTCGATAGACGTCACGTCATACGGGTCTGTTGGCGCTAAAATCGGTGCCGCGAGTGCCATCACTAAGAAGGCTGCAAAGATGGCAAAGCTGACCATTGCCACTTTGTCGCGTAAGAAGTAGTACAGAATATCTGACTGCTTGAATCGCTCCCAACGAGATGGAGCTGTTGTTGTTTGTTCCATGATTATGCTCCTTTCCCTGTAATGTTCACTGTTGGGTTAATGATGCCGTATAGCAAGTCAACAATGGTGTTCGTTACTACGAAGATAAGACCTACGAAGATAACGTATGCGGTAATCAGTGGTGTATCCACTCGGTTAATCGCTTCAAGGAATAGGAAGCCGGTGCCTGGCCACTGGAATACAGTTTCAGTAAGAATGGTGTAAGCCACCATAGTACCGATTTGAACACCACCTACCGTTAATACTGGCAGCATTGTGTTTTTCAAAGCGTGTTGGTAGTAAATCTTGTTCAGCGCTAGGCCTTTTGCTTTACCAAACTTGATGTATTCAGAGCTAAGAACCTCTAGCATTTCAGAACGTACTAGACGAATGAATAGCGGCAGCATGATAGATGCTAGAGCAATACTCGGCAGCACTAAGTGCGCAAGGCCATCTATCGTTAAGAAGCCAGACTCCCAACCAAACCAGTTTGCGGTCTCACCACGTCCAAACGACGGCAGCCAACCTAATTCAATAGAGAATACATACATCAACATGATTGCGGTTAAGAAAACAGGCACAGAAATGCCGATACTACTGCCCGCCATCACCAGTTTAGTGAAGAAGCTTTTTGGGTGTATTGCAGAATAAACGCCAAGTGGAATCGACAGACAAACAATGATCAGAGAAGCGCCAAACACAAGTTCAAGCGTTGCTACTAGTTTATCTAAGATTACGTCCACAGCTGGGCGTTTAAAGAAATATGAAGTACCAAGATCACCTTGTAGAGCTGCGCCCACAAAGCGAGTGTATTTTGTAATGAAGGGATCATTTAAGCCGAGTTCATCACGCAGCGCTTGACGCTCCGATTCTGAAACAGATTGACCGACTAACTCACGCAACGGGTCGCCCAGGTTATCCTGAATGGCAAACGCCACCAAACTGATCACAAACATCACTATCAGTGCCTGAAACAGGCGCTTGACCAGAAACGTAACCATTCCTTGCCCCTTATCTATCCATGACTATCTAATCGAAATCCGCGACTAGATAACAAAATTCAGTCTTAAAAAAGGTATTTAGCCAGACTGAAGGAAGACCAAATACCGAAACTTAAATCTATTTCTTAATAATTTGAGAGCCTGAAAAACTTCAGGCTCTCGATTCTAGCAAGCTAGATTATTTTACAACTAGGTCGCCGAAGTAAGGCATAACCATTGGGTTTACTACGTCTGCTGCACCTACGTTAGACTTCGCGCCCCACGCTTCACTCTGCCAGTGTAGAGGTACAAATGCTGCGTCGTTGTACAGTGTTGCTTCAACGCCTTTCAGCATTTCAGCACGCTTAACTGGGTCAGTTTCAGTGTTAGAAGCTTCTACAATCGCATCCATTTCTGGGTTTGAGTAACCAGAACAGTTGTATTGACCACGACCAGTCTCTTCGTTACGAGTCATAGTTAGGAACTCGTTGAAGTTAGCTGAATCTTCAGTATCTGAGTGCCAGCCGATCATCATCATGTCTGCTGAACATAGGTCAAACTCAGGCCAGTACTGTGCTTTAGGCATAGTCTTAAGATCAACTTTGATACCAATCTTAGACAGCATTGCCGCAGACGCTTGCGCTACTTTCGCATCGTTCACGTAACGGTTGTTTGGAGCCATCATAGTTAGCGTAAAGCCATCTTCGTAGCCCGCTTCTTTCATCAACTCTTTCGCTTTTTTCAGATCGTAACGAGGAACTAGGTCTTCGTTGTGACCCGCGTAGCCTGTTGGGCTTTGCTGACCAGCAGCTGTTGCGAAGCCTTTCATGATCTTCTTAACGATACCTTCGTTGTTGATTGCGTGAACAATCGCCTGACGAACGCGAACATCTTTAAGAGCTTCGTTGCTGTTTTGGTTCATTTGGAACGTGATGATACGAGTACCAGGTAGCGTTACTAGATCGATGTTCTTAGCGTTTTTAACACGCTTGTGATCGTTTGGTGCTACTGGGTGAATCATATCAACGTCGCCAGAAAGAAGTGCTGCAACACGTGTCGCGTCTTCTTTGATTGGCACAAGTGTTAGCTTGTCTACGTTACCTTCAGTTTCTGTATCCCAGTAATCGTTGAAACGTTCGAACGTTACTTTAACGCCTTGCTCACGCTGCGTTACGATGAAAGGGCCAGTACCTGAAACGTTAGTCGAAGCAAACGAGTTACCGTGCTTAACTAGCTCAGACTTGTCTTTACCTTCCGCTGTTTGGCCAGAGTAGAACTTGCTGTCCATTGGGAAGATGTAAGTTGCTGTTTGTAGTACTAGTGGGTAAGCCGATTTTGATACTAGCTCAACTGTGTAGTCATCCACTTTTACCATTTTTTCGTATGGCGTGAAGATAGACTTAAAGTCTGGAGAAGCTTGTAGACGTTCAAAAGTCCACACAACATCATCAGCAGTCAGTTCGTTACCAGAGTGGAATTTCACACCTTTACGTAGGTTGAAACGGAAAGTCGTTTCATCAACACGCTCCCAGCTAGATGCTAGGCGGCCTTCAAAATCCATCTCTTTTGTGAAACGTACTAGAGGGTCAAACACCATGTGAGACATTTGCAGTGTGCCACCAGACAGCTGCTCGTGCGGGTCAAGTGATACAGGGTCAGCTGCGTAGCCAACGGTAATATCTGCTGCTGCTGCACTAAAGCTTAGGCCAGCTGCCATTAAAGCTACTGCTAATTTGCTTTTCATGGTTTTCATTGCATAACTCCTTCATGCGGGAATCCAGATCCCTAGTTGTTGTATTTGCGTCTGTTTATTGTTTTTAGCAAGCTAAACTCCAGCCTGCTGATTTTTATACCGCGGCTTGTGCCACTGCTTTTTCTTCTCTTAAACCTGTAAATTCAGGCATTAAAGAAATTAGGTGTTTGCTGTACTCATGCTGAGGCGATTGGAATAGCTGCTCGGTTGGCGCGACTTCCAATAGTTCTCCCATTTGCATCACACCAACACGGTCACACATTTGGCGAATAACCGGTAAATCGTGACTGATGAACAGCATGGTTAGGTTTAGCTCATCTTGTAAGTCTTTTAGTAGGTTAAGGATCTGAGCCTGTACCGACACATCCAGTGCCGAGGTAGGTTCATCACAAATCAAAAGACGAGGGCGAGTTGCCAAAGCGCGAGCGATAGAAATACGCTGACGTTGGCCACCTGAGAATTCGTGTGGGTACTTAACCCCGGCCATTACGCCTAAACCAACGTGCTCTAGAAGGTCGTTCACGATCTGACGAGTTTCATTCTCGTTGCGCGTAAGTTTATGGAATCGGATAGGTTCAGCAATGATGTCGAATATCTTCATTCGAGGGTTCATTGATGTGTAAGGGTTTTGGAAAACCATCTGCATTTGACGACGCATAGGGCGACGTTCTTTTTCAGATTTAAGACCAGTAAGATCAACGCCTTCAAACGTTACCTTGCCTGAATTCGGTGCGTACAAGCCAGCAATCACACGAGCAATCGTTGATTTACCTGAACCTGATTCACCTACCAAGCCAAACGTCTCACCTTCATGCACTTCAAAGCTCACGTTGTTTGATGCTTGAACGTACTCACGACGACTCTCAAAGAAAGAATCTTTGGTGGTAAAGCGTAAGTGCACGTTTTCAACATTCAACAATGGGCCAGTGTAATCACGGTGATCTTGGCTTTGGCCTAACCAGTGGTTTTTCACATCTAGAGGCTCCATCTCGTGCGCTTCTTCGATGTAGCTCACAAGAGGGAAACGATCAAGTTTACGGTCTGAACGTGGAACCGCTGAGATAAGACTGTGTGTGTATGGGTGTTCAGGAGTACCAAGGACTTTCGCCGTCGGGCCAAACTCAACTAAGTCACCACGATACATAACGGCTACGCGGTCGGTAACGTTTGATACCACGCCCATGTCGTGCGTGACCAACATACAACCTACGTTTTTCTTAATACATAGATCGCGAATCAAACCTAAGATTTGATCTTGAATAGACACATCCAGTGCCGTCGTTGGTTCATCTGCGATGATAAGGTCAGGTTCACCAGCCAATGCGATCGCGATAACCACACGCTGACGCATACCGCCAGAGAACTGGTGTGGGTACTGCTTTAAACGGTTTTCAGGTTGTGGGATACCCACTTGGTTCATCAAGTCTAATGAACGCTGGTAGGCTTCTTGATCCGAAACCTTCATGTTGGCATGAATCGTCTCTTTTAACTGCTGTTCTACTGTGAATAGAGGGTTAAGAGACGTCATTGGATCTTGGAAGATAAAACCAATCTTTGAGCCGCGAACAGAACGCATCTGTTCAGGAGATAAGCCAGAGACTTTTTCGCCATCCAGAAATACCTCGCCGCTAGCAATGCGGCCGGGAGGGCTCAGCAAATCGATCACAGCATTACCTACTGTTGATTTACCTGCACCAGACTCGCCTACAACACCAACGATCTCACCACGTTCGATGTTGAACGAAAGCGATTTAACTGCGGCGTGAACTCCATGACGAGATGGGTATTCAATACGAAGATTTTTTACTTCTAAAAGTGACATTACCAGACCTCTACTGCTTTGGCAGCTTTCTGCCCTGTCTGCAAAATTGAATCCATTCTTACCAGAATATTGTTCTGATATTTTATACGGTTGACAATTTGGCAAATAATTCACAGAAAAGCAACAAAAATAGGATAAAAAGTCGACATTAAACGCTTAGCAAGCAAAAGTGCCACATAACTATTCACCCAGAGAGCATATAGTAAGAAAAATCAACATTATATTATCGGCAAGAAATACTCACAAACTCCTTACCACTGCTTACTTGTAGAGTTAAACCTGTGCTTCAAAGCAGATCTCACTACCATTCAATAAAAACAAATAATTATTCCAAAAAACAATTAACACTATAGAAACAAACGCTAACTTTGTTAATTTAAACAAATAAAACAACTAGATACACGCCAAGTAACCATACATTTAACCGTTTGTATTTTTTTGATAAATACAAACCAGAGAAACGAAAGGCTTAATAAATCTGAGGAGTTTTGAACGACCAAATGCGTAGAAAGCTGTCAAATACATGGGTTAGTGAGCAGATTAAGGGCCAAATTCAACTTTTCACAAAAATCTCTAGACCAGACCTATTAACTTGTCGAATTATTGAGTGGTTATTTTATATAAAATTAGATATAGATCTTTCCGTTTGATAAATGAACTACCTCCATACAGACGTAATAATCGAGGAGATCGAAGGTGGGATTCTTGCTTCTAAAAGGAGTTAATTAAAGAGGAGCGAGTCGAACTGGACCAATTCAACACTGTGAGAAGCAATAATTGAAGAATACTGACACGACATATGCAACAAAGCCCATCATTTCTGATGATGCTTCTTAAGTGAGCGGTGAAGAGACATTCTTTGAACATCAGGCGAACCCATTTGGGTTCCTATCTAGTGATCTACAGATGAAAAAAAAGCTCATCATTTCTGATGAGCTTTCATAAAGGCGGTCAGTGAAGAGACATCCTTTGAACATCAGGCG